>JAJFHQ010000063.1 GCA_021775525.1 Hyphomicrobiales bacterium | reverse complement strand
AATTGGGGACGGTTTGAATTCTCTGGTTATCATGGCCGGATTTGGGCCCGCCATAGTATATTTCTGGCTGTCCCGGGGGGAAAGTGAGCAATATTTATACGTCATGGGGTGAAATTCGTGATTCTGGTCCACAGTGGCTGCATTAGCTTCATGACCGGTAAGTTCTGGCCCGCTTGCCACAGACATTAATAGCTTAGTCCCTGATATCCAGTCGAGCCGACTTTGAGAGTTCAGACCCGAGTGCTTGGGAGCACGCGGCGCTGTCTGATTATGGCGCCGTTTTGGGCCTATCTCACGGGAGGATTTGGCGATGGCCAAAACGCATACTGATCCTTTGAAGCCGACGCGCAAAGGAGGGCCGTTCGGTTTCTGGACGAGCTTGAAACTCTGGCAGAAAATTATCATAGCGTTGGTCCTGGGCGTCATTGTCGGCAGCGTTCTCGGACCAAACGCGGAACTGATCAAGCCGATCGGTTCACTGTTCATCAATCTCATCAAGATGCTGATTGTACCACTCGTTTTCTCGTCACTGGTCGTCGGTATCTGTTCGATGGATGACATCCAGAAAATGGGCCGGATCGGCCTCAAATCGTTTTTCATCTATCTGCTGACAACAGCAGTCGCCATAACCATCGGCTTGATCATAGGGACCTTGTTGGAACCCGGCGTTGGTCTGAATATGGATCTACCAGCCGAAGCAACTGCTGCAAAAGAGGCGCCATCGTTCATTCAAACTCTGCTGAACATGGTTCCCAAGAACCCGATCAAGGCCATGTCCTCGGGGGCTATTCTGCAGATCATCGTCTTCGCGCTGATGCTCGGTGTCGCAATCAATCTTGCCGGGGAAAAGGGCAAGCCGGTTGCCAACGTCTTCGAGTCTTTTGCCGAGATTATGTACAAAATGACCCATATGGTCATGGCGTTCGCCCCTTACGGTGTGTTTGCCCTTATGGCCTGGGTCGCTGGCAAGTATGGCCTCGAAGTGTTGCTGCCGCTGAGCAAGGTCATTCTCGGTGTGTATGTCGGCTGTATCCTGCACGTCCTGCTGACGTTGACGTTCGGGGGTATCATGATGACCGCACGACTCAACCCCATCCGTTACTGGCGCGGTATCATTGACGCCCAGGCTGTTGCGTTTACAACAACCAGCAGCTCAGGCACCCTGCCTGTGACCATGGAGTGCGCCCGGACCAATCTGGGAGTTTCGAAGCCCGTATCCAGCTTCGTGCTTCCGCTGGGGGCAACCATCAACATGGACGGTACGGCCCTTTACCAGGGAGTGGCGGCATTGTTTGTCGCGCAGGCTTTCGGGATCGACCTGACCACCGGCCAGTACATCACGATCATTCTGACATCCACGCTGGCCTCGATCGGTAGTGCCGGGGTGCCCGGTGCCGGTTTGATCATGTTGTCACTGGTACTCACATCCGTTGGGTTGCCTTTGGAAGGTCTGGCGGTGATTGCCGGTATCGACCGAATTCTCGACATGGCGCGGACAACCGTCAACGTGACCGGTGACCTGATGGTCTCCGTGCTCATTGCCAAGAGTGAAGGTGAACTGGACGAGGAAGCCTACAACCGGGTCGCGGAGGTGTGATACCAACACCATTCTTTGCGATCAAAATCGAGACGCGGGTCTCCCCCGAACTCGATTGAAGAGAGGCAACTGGCGGATGATCCGCCGGTTGCCTTTTCTCTTTGTGGACACTCTCATGACCCGTGATTTTTTGAACGCGGCTGGATAGAATCGAATGTGGAACGAGCTGCAGGAACTGCTGATTGCGCTCCTGGCTGCGATGGCCGCTCTCTGGGCTATCGTGACCCTCGTCAGCCTGTCGGGACGCCTGAAGGCACCGGACGATGATGCTGAACAGAAGCCGCCTGACAAAGAGCCGTCATTGAATGCGCATGCCCCGATTTCGGTTGACGCTTTGGACCGGACTTCCCGATCTGCCCCATATGAAGGAACGCCAGTAGTGGCGGGCTTATTTGTAACTTCCCAGGGAAGTGCACCAATGCAGGAAGTAGATGAGATTGAAGCTGTTGCCCGCAGGGGACTTCGCGGCGACCGCTACTGTGAAGGTTGTGGATTTTGGAGTGAGAAGGATGAATGTCAGGTCACCATCATCGCGCAGGAAGACCTCGATGACATGGAACGCGAGACTGGTATCGACTTCAGCAATGGTGTCCACCGGCGCAACATCGTCACACGCAATATCGCTATTGAACAGTTCGTTGGAAAACGCTTCCAGATCGGAGACGCCAAATTTGTTTATGACAGGCCTCGCCCGCCCTGCCTCCATCTGCAGACGATTACGGAGGCTGGCGTCGTTAAAGCACTGGTCGGGCGTTCAGGGATTTGCGTGCGCTGTTTCCATGGGGGTGTGATCAGGCAAGGCGATGAGATCATTCCCATCACCATGTCGTTTTCAACCATCCTGAAAAGAGCTTTAATATCCTTTTGGCATAACTGAGACTTGCTTCAGAGAGTTAAATTGTCCGGTTTGGGTCCTTAGCAGACATGGAACCACTCAGCTTGAAACGTCCGCATTACCCCCTAGAGCGGACGTGAAAAGACTTTGTCACCTCCCTCCAAACCTCCCTTAAACTCGGCCATATCTCTTCACAACTTGAGCGCGGTTTACAGCGTCCTGCGCTGTCGCATTGCCTGGGGGTATATTAGCCTCCTGAGTCATGTGACTGCCGGTCAAAAGCGCCTGCCCGGTCACGGTACGCAAGTAGGGCTTGAATGCTGCCATACACGCACGCCAAACTGAAACACGCACCCGTTTGAGGGTAGAAAAGGACAGTCACCCATGCGTATTGAAGCTATTCCCGTCGGCCAAAACCCGCCTTACGACATCAATGCGATCATAGAAATCCCGCTTGGGGGCATGCCGATCAAATATGAACTCGACAAGGAGAGCGGCGCCATGGTCGTCGATCGCTTCCTGCACACACCAATGCACTATCCGGCCAATTACGGTTTCCTGCCGCACACCCTGTCTGAGGATGGCGATCCCACGGACATCCTCGTTGTCGGGCAGGTGCCGGTAATGCCCGGTGCGATTATCCGCTCACGCCCAATCGGCGTGCTGGTCATGCAGGACGAGAAGGGACTGGATGAAAAAATTCTCGCCGTGCCCCACGACGATCTCTCGCCTTTTTATCGCGAGATATCTTCCTATCGCGACTTGCCGGAAATCCTGATCGATCAGATCGGCCATTTCTTCGAGCATTACAAGGACCTGGAAAAGGACAAATGGGTCAAAATTGTACGTTGGGGCGAAGCGGAAGAGGCACACAAGTTCATTCGCGATTCCATGGAGCGCGCCAAGGACTAGGGCGGCTTCGCTATTATACTTGTGGCTATTAGACAATAGTAGTATGATCCTTCCAGGCCAAAACTAAGATTTTGGCTTGCGGAACAACTCAGTCGCGGGCCTTTCCGCGTCGAAGCAGGCCTTGCGCATCGGATTGGAGGACCAGATGGATACTCAATCCCCTGATGCCCGTGCCCTTATCTGGACAGGGTTATCACTGGTGGTGATCATCGCCGCCGCTGCCATCGCTTTTGCTCTTTTTACCTGAAGAAAAAATGCGATTGGCCACGCTCCGGAACATCAATAAACCGGAGCTTTTTGAACCACTGAACCAACCTCCCTGCGGGGCCTTTTCAGGTCCCGCCGTTTTTTGAGCGGCCGGTCATCGCCCGTTTGAGCGGGAGTGACGAAATGGATCAGGCAGTTTTGTCAAACAACTTCGTGTCCAGCATGGAGCCGGTTTTCTCCGAGATTGTGATGGGTTGAGGCCTGCGGCGGATGCCGCGGTAGCGCTGCCGCAAGACCTCGACCTGGCCCTTGAGTGTGAGGTGATATTCACCCCTGAAATCCAGTAGCAGGCCAAGCTGAATGAAGCGTTGTGCCCGGGCGGTCGAAAGACGTCTGCGGGTGCAGCTTCCATTCAGCCTTACGATCTTGTTCAGTGCGGAACGCTCCGCACGGGTCAGCGGAATCGGAGTCATTCCGCACTGTTGCACCGGGGCTGTTAAAATCCGATTAACCATGTTTTTCGCCCCAGCCAGATAATTGACATCTGACGCTCCATTGGCGACACCCCTTGGCAACAACCAGACATAAGGGGGACGCATTTCATGTCAGCCAGCACAAATGCAAATCGAATCGCCGTGATACCCGGAGACGGGATAGGCAAGGAAGTCGTACCCGAAGGGGTCCGCGTGCTGGAGGTGGCAGCGAAGAAATACAATCTCGACTTGCGCTTAGATGATTTCGATTTCGCCAACTGCGACTATTACGCCAAGCACGGCCAGATGATGCCCGATGACTGGAAAGCGCAGATCGAAGGCCATGACGCTATCTTCTTCGGCGCGGTGGGTTGGCCCGAGACGGTGCCGGATCATGTTTCACTGTGGGGCTCGCTCATTTTGTTCCGGCGCGACTTTGACCAGTATGTAAATCTGCGCCCCGTTCGCCTCATGCCCGGTGTGCCGGCGCCGCTCGCAGGGCGCACTCCGGGCGAGATCGACTTCTGGGTGGTGCGTGAGAACACCGAGGGGGAATATTCCTCCATCGGCGGGCGTATCTTTGAAGGGACGGAGAGGGAGTTTTGCGTGCAGGAAACGGTGATGACGCGATACGGCGTCGACCGGATTCTGCGCTACGCTTTCGAGCTGGCACAAAAGCGTGAGAAGAAACACCTGACGTCTGCCACCAAGTCCAACGGCATCGCCATCACTATGCCCTACTGGGACGAACGTGTTGAGGAGATGGCGAAAGAGTTTCCCGATGTGCGCCAAGACAAGTATCACATCGATATTCTCGCCGCCCATTTCGTGCTCAACCCAGATCGCTTCGACGTTGTAGTGGCGTCCAACCTGTTCGGCGATATCCTGTCGGATTTGGGCCCCGCCTGCACCGGCACCATCGGAATCGCGCCTGCTGGAAATATCAATCCGGAACGAAAATTTCCCTCGCTGTTCGAACCGGTGCATGGTTCGGCTCCCGACATTGCGGGGCAGGGAATAGCCAACCCGGTAGGCCAGATATGGACAGCGGCAATGATGCTTGAGCATCTGGGGCACATTCAAGCGGCTGATGCAATCGTCAGGGCTATTGAGACCGTTTTGGCCAAGGAAAGTCTGCGCACACGTGATCTTGGAGGACGGGCGGATATGCTTACATGCTCCAAAGCCATTGCCGACGCCGTTGACTAGGGCAGGGCGACAAATTGGATGTGGTCTTACAGCAGACGGCAGGGCTTGCCGCGCGCTGTGCAGATCGTGCGAGGACCACGTACCTTGCAGATGAAGCGGTTATTGTCAGCCGC
Organism: Hyphomicrobiales bacterium; assembly: GCA_021775525.1. GTDB lineage: Bacteria > Pseudomonadota > Alphaproteobacteria > Rhizobiales > Methyloligellaceae > UBA2767. The sequence continues at coordinate 51,520 of JAJFHQ010000063.1, read as the reverse complement.
CCACCAGCTGTACCACAGGAGCCCGTATTTCTTGACTACCTTGAGCTCCCAGGCCATCTCGGCGTCGATCTTGGCGAGCCGTTTGTGAATCACAGATGAGCCGGTCGCCACGGTTTCGCGTTTGGCACAGGTCATGCCGCTGCCGGCAAAACTTTCGCCTGCAGACACCGCCAAGACAAAAGCCAGACCAAAGGTAACCGCTGCGAAGCTCTTAAAAATTCTCATCATATCCTGCTCCCCCGTTCAAAGGGCTGGTCCAATGGCTGGCCGGGAGCAGGTACGCGCCCGGCACACCAAGAGCCAGACCGGAGTTACAGTGTGACAGGCCGTACCTCTGGAAGCAGGAAATCAGGCGACTTATCCCCACTATCCACTGTTTCCACATGGGGGCTGTGATGGTTTGGTGGTTGTGCTAGATGTGAGAACAGAATCGGGGCGGCAGTTGTGCGTATCCGCCAGATCTGCACCATCCAGGATAAGGAGTTCGACATGACAATCATGGGTGTATTGATATGGTTTGTGGCGCTGATGATCGGTTTTTTCATCGGTCTTAAATGCGGCACGGCCTAAGCATCGTGCGGGCGGGCCGAGGCGGTCCGCGCACGGGTAAATGTTCAGGATTTCAAGAGGTTTGAGGACATGACATCTATAATGATTCTAGGCGCCATCGTGATGCTGCTGCTCGGCATCGTGTTTGGCTATATCGCAAGTGGCTCGGGCGTGAAGATTGCCAAGGAGGCGCCAAAGCCGAAGCGTAAATCGGCGGCCAAGAAGGCTCCGGCCAAACGCAAGACTGCGGCCAAGAAGAAAGATGATCTGAAAAAGATATCCGGCGTTGGACCGGGGATCGAGAAAAAGCTGCACAAAATGGGCGTTACCACTTACCGGCAGATCGCCAACTGGAAGGCCGCGGATATCAACAAGGCCGACGACGCGCTCAACTTCAAGGGGCGCATCAAGCGCGAGAACTGGGTCCGGCAGGCCAAGACTCTTGCCAGCGGAGGCCAGACGGAATTCTCCAAACGCAAGAAATAGGTGCCGTTGCTGGAGTGACAGCCAGATATGGTGTGCCGGGGGATTCTGTTGCGTTTGAGCATCACTTTCCGGCAACCATAATCTTGCTGTGTAATTGTTTTTACTTGCACTTCTGGCGTGGGCATCCCATATGTGACCCACCGGCGCGTCGAGAAATTGGATAGACGCGCCCTCTCAAGCTATCAGGTTAGACGACTACCGATCATGGACTGCCGCACTTTCCCGACATCTGAGAGACCTCTGCAGCACGTTGCGCGAAATGGCGCGGCGCGCTCCCCACTATCCAATACAAACTGACGGGAAAGGAATATCCCCTATGTCAACCAATGGTGTTGTAAAATTCTTCAATCACTCGCGCGGCTTCGGCTTCATTACACCTGAAGACGGATCCAAGGACGTTTTCGTCCATGTGACCGCGCTTGAGCGCGCCGGCGTTCCGAGCATCGACGAAGGCGACAAGGTTACCTTCGACATCGAGGACGACCCGCGCGGCCGTGGCAAGCAGGCGACGAACATCCAGATCGCTTCCTAGCTCGATACAAGAATTTTGAAATTGAAACCGTCGGGGTTTATGCCCCGGCGGTTTTTTATTTGCGCTATCGGCTGACTGTTATTTGAGCGCGAGAGCATGACTCAATCACACGCATATTTCGGCACCAAGCCGCTTGACTTGGTGCAGGTTCCCGCGCTCACTCGCCCCCATGGGGGATATTGAGACAATAGCTATCGTGGCGGCCGCCTTTGTTCTTGCCGGTTTCGTCAAGGGTGTTATCGGCATGGGGCTGCCCACGGTATCGTTGGCGCTGCTGGCCATCGCGTTGGGCCTCAAGGAGGCGATGGCGCTTATGCTCATCCCCTCATTCGTCACCAATGTCTGGCAGGGGCTCGCAGGCGGGCATTTCACCGCTATGGTGAAAAGGCTCTGGCCGCTGTTGCTTGCGGCATGTCCCGCTATATGGTTTGGCGCAGGTATTCTGGCACGGGCAGATTCCCTGAAAATGGCTGCCATTCTCGGAGTCATGATTTTTATTTACGCTGGGCTTGCCTTGGCGCGCATCACTGTCCCGGCGCCTGGCCGTCATGAGCGCTGGATGTCACCGTTCATTGGTGCGACCACGGGCATTGTTACCGGTCTTACGGGCTCGTTCGTCATGCCGGCCGTGCTTTACATGCAAGCGCTTCAGCTGAACCGGAACGAACTTGTCCAGGCTATGGGCATATCCTTTTCCGTATCCACCCTGGTACTTGGCCTGGCACTGGTCAGCCACTCGTTGCTGCCAACGGACCTCGGCCTGTTGTCAGCCGGGGCACTTGTTCCCGCAACGGCAGGTATGATGCTCGGAGCATGGGTGCGCAAGCGAATGTCCGAAGAAGGCTTCCGGCAGGTCTTCTTTTTCGCCCTGCTGCTCCTTGGCGCATGGCTCGCACTCAGGCCCTTCATTCTCTAACCAGAATGAGCGGAGGCACGCTGGTCCACGAAGCGGGAAAGTCGTGAGTGACGCTTACTACTGTGATGCCCAGATGATACGCGCCATCCATTCGATGCGGTTGAGAGGCAGCACCAGCGGGGAATGCTCCTTGTTCAGAGATTCCAGCTCCACCGTCTTGGCGGTGCGTCGGATGAGTACCTTGGCCAGCACTTCACCATCGAGCGTGCGCACCACAACTCGGTCGCCTCGGCGCACCCCGGAATTCGGCGACACCACAATGATATCCCCCTCCCTGTAAAGGGGGAGCATACTGTCGCCCGAGACCTCAAGCGCATACGCGTTTTCGTCCTTCACTTCGGGGAACCGGATTTGCTCCCAGCCGCCGCCAACAGGAAAACCGCCATCGTCGAAAAAGCCTCCGGCGCCCGCCTGGGCAAAGCCGATAAGTGGGATCGGGCTGGCCGGTTCGTACCGGTCCTTGCCCGCATTGCGTACCAGTGCCATGAGTTCATCGAGATCCGCCCCGGTGGCGTCGAGAATCTTGGACAGGCTTTCGGTGCTTGGCCAGCGCTCGCGCCCTTCAGGCGTTACACGCTTGGAGCGGTTAAATGTGGTTGGATCGAGCCCCGCGCTCTTTGCCAGACCCGAAGGCGAAAAGCCGTATCGGGTTGCAAGGGCGTCGATTGCAGACCAGACCTGATGATGTGTAAGTCTCATATCTCTACCGAGCGATTGATAGCGTGGCCTCACTCGAATCGGAATTTAAACCTTATCATAGGAATATAGACCTTAAATGTCACGCATTCAAAGTTGCCCAATCTGTTCAGCTGTTGCATGACCTAGGCTGTGCTACCGGATGCAGGCGCCATGACCGAGATTATTTACAAAATTTCCCCGCGAGATGCCTGGCAGCAGGCGGTTGAGGTGGGCGTGTTCCGGGGAGCGCCGGTCGATGAACTGGATGGCTATATCCATTTTTCCACCGCGGCGCAGGTGGTGGAAACGGCGGCGAAACATTTCGCCGGGCAGGACGATCTGATGCTGGTGGCCGTGGATGCAGTGCGTCTTGGTGATGCACTCAAATGGGAGCCCTCGCGGGGCGGAGCGCTGTTCCCGCATCTCTATGGTCCCTTGCCCATGGAGGCGGTAAGCTTGAGCGAGGCATTGCCGCTCGGTCCTGACGGAGTACATGTCTTTCCCGAAAGTGTCATGTCATGATTTCAGGGCTTACAGACATTGCAATGCCGTTCCTGCGCACGCTCGACCCTGAACGAGCGCATGAGATAACTCTGCGTGCTATGGAGGCGGGGCTCTATCCGCGCCAGTGCACCGCAGAAGATCCGCGCCTGGCACAGAAGATCGGCGTGCTCGAGTTTCCGAACCCGATCGGCATAGCGGCCGGATTCGACAAAGACGCCCGCGTGCCTGCCGCCGTGCTGGCCAGCGGTTTCGGTTTTGCGGAAGTGGGGACACTGACCCCGCGCCCACAGAACGGCAACCCGTCACCGCGCGTGTTCCGGCTGTCACTAGATGGTGCGATGATCAACCGCCTGGGCTTCAACAATGACGGGCATGAGGCGGCCTTGACGCGGTTGAAGCGGCGTGAGCGAAGCGGTGTCGTGGGTGTGAATATCGGTGCCAACAAGGACAGCCCGGACCGCGAAGCCGACTATGTTGCGGGGCTGGAGGCGCTCTCGGGAGTGGCCGACTATTTCACAGTCAATATTTCCTCGCCCAACACGCCGGGCCTGCGGGATTTGCAGGCACCCAAAGAGCTGGACAGTTTGCTGTCGAAGCTGATGGCGAAGCGCACGGAGCTGACCTCAAACGACGTGCCGAAGCGCCCCATCGCGGTGAAGCTGTCGCCCGATATCGCCAACGATGACATCGCACCGATATGCGAACAGATCTTGGCGCATGGCGTGGATGGGCTCATCATCTCAAACACCACGCTTGATCGTGAGGGCCTAAAAACACGTACACATGTTAACGAAGCCGGTGGATTGTCCGGTGCGCCCTTGTATGAGCGCTCGACAGCGCTGCTGGCCAAGGTGTATGTGCACACCAAGGGTCAGATACCGCTCATCGGCGTTGGTGGCATCCATTCAGGTGAAACCGCGCTTGGCAAGATCGAAGCCGGGGCGTCGCTCATCCAGCTTTACACCGGGCTTGTTTATGAAGGTCCAGGTCTGATTGGCCGTATCAAGACAGCGTTGGTGAACGGGGTTGAGCGCGCCGGAGCGAAATCGATTACGGAAATTGTCGGCTCGAAGTCAGAAGACTGGGCCGCGAAAACATGAATGGAAAGTCAAAGATATGACCGTCACCATCCTGCACAACCCTCGCTGTTCCAAATCGCGCGCGACATTGAACATGCTGCGCGAGAAAAACATCGAACCGAAAATCATCGACTATATCGAGACCCCGCCAACAGCAGAGGAATTCATGGAAATTCTGCTGAAGCTTGACCTCGGCCCGCGTGACGTATTGCGCAAGGGTGAGAAAATCTACAAGCAGCTGGAACTTGCTGACACGGCCCTGTCCGATACGGCACTGATCACGGCCATGGTGGGCAATCCCATTCTGATCGAACGTCCCATTGTCGTGAATGGAGACAAGGCAGCCGTGGGCCGTCCGCTGGAGAATGTGCTGGAAATTCTCTAGCAGGTATTGTTCTCTCCTGTTGAGAAATCCAACGCCGGATTTCAAATTAATGCGGGGGCCAGATGAAAATTTCCAAACCATATCTGCTGTTTCTTGGTGATGCGGCGGACCAGTTGGCCGCAAAGACGGCTCAAGGGGTCAAGGATTGGCGCGAAGGAGATTGCGTCGGGCAGTTGCGCATGGACGGCTGCAATGCCGATACCGGACTTGATGATGTCACCATCGAGGACGCCTGCAGGGCCGGGGCAAAGACCCTGGTCGCGGGCGTCGCCAACCGGGGTGGCCTTGTTTCACAAGCCTGGATCGCAGTCCTCCTGGAGGCGCTTGAGGCCGGGCTAGACCTGGCGGCCGGGCTTCACAACCGCCTGGCGGATATTCCAGAGCTGAAGGAAGCCGCAGACAGGCTGGGACGCAGCATTTTCGATGTGCGCCATCCGAGCGGGACCTATCCGGTGGCTACCGGCGATAAACGGACCGGCAAAAGGCTGCTACCGGTCGGCACGGACTGTTCCTGCGGCAAGATGTATACGGCCCTGGCTATCGAACGTGAGATGCAGAAACAGGGTATGAAGGCGACATTTCGCGCCACGGGCCAGACCGGAATCCTGATTGCCGGGGAGGGCGTGTCGGTAGATGCGGTGGTGGCCGATTTTATTTCGGGCACGGTGGAAGTGATAGCGCCCGCCAACGAACCCGATCATTGGGACATCATTGAAGGGCAAGGATCGCTGTTCCATGCCTCCTACGCGGGTGTCTCGACCGGCTTGCTGCACGGCTCGCAGCCTGACCTTCTCGTGCTGTGTCACGAACCCACGCGCACCCATATGCGCGGGCTGCCGCATTTCCCGCTGCCGGAGTTTGAAGAGTGCATGGAGGCCAATCTGAAGGTGGCGTCCCTGACCAACCCGAATGTTCGTTTCGTTGGCGCCGCCATCGATACGTCTCGGCTGGATGAAGACAAAGCTCTTGGCTTTATTGAGGAAACGCAGAAACGTCTTGGCCTTCCCGCCGTCGATCCCGTGCGCACGGGCGTTACGGCCATCATCAATGAACTCGCGTGATGATTGCGCTCTCGGTTTCACATGAAACATGGCCGGTTCGCGGTGCCTTTACCATTTCGCGCGGCAGCCGGACCGAGGCCGACGTTGTGGTCGCAGAACTCGTTGATGGCGAGCATCGAGGCCGGGGCGAATGTGTGCCCTATGCCCGTTACGGTGAGACGCCCGAGAGTGTGATTGCACAACTCAAGGGCCTGCAGGCGGCGGTGGCATCGGAACTCGATTCCGACAGACTGCAGGATGCGCTTGGGCCGGGGGCGGCCCGCAATGCGCTTGATTGCGCCTTTTGGGATCTTGACGCCAAATGCGACGGCAAGCGCGTGTGGGACATGGCGATGCTGCCCGCGCCCAAACCCCTCACGACCGCCTATACGCTTTCACTCGACACACCTGAAAAGATGCAAGCCGCCGCGCAGGAAAATGCATTCCGGCCCCTGCTCAAGCTCAAGCTCGCAGGACCGGATGATTTGCAGAGGGTCAAGGCGGTGCGTTCAGGCGCACCCGAAGCAGCTATCATCGTGGACGCCAACGAAGGCTGGACACCGGAAATTTATACCAGTCTTGCCCCAAAGCTGGCGGCGATCGGCGTGCAGATGATCGAGCAGCCCCTGCCAGTGGGGGAAGACGCCGCACTTGGCGAGATCGCGCGTCCCGTCCCGGTCTGCGCCGATGAATCCTGTCATGACCGGGCGTCACTCCCGGCACTGAAGGGGCTTTATGACATCATTAATATCAAGCTCGACAAGACCGGTGGGCTGACCGAGGCATTGGCGCTGAAATCGGAAGCGGAACGGTTGGGCTTTGGTGTGATGGTCGGCTGCATGCTCTCCACATCGCTTGCCATGGCGCCTGCACTGCTGGTCGCGCAAGGCGCGCAAATCGTCGACCTAGACGGGCCGCTTCTGCTGGCAGAAGACCGTGAACCGCCCATGCGTTTCGAGGGCAGTCTGATCCATCCGGCGGAAGCCGCGCTGTGGGGGTGAGGGCGTGGTTCTAGCTAGCGAACATATCGCAAATAACTCTGGTTTACCCAGCCGCTCGATTGTTCGCTATTAACTTCGACCCAGTTGCCGCTGCGGCGTCCGCTCAGCCGGATGCCGCAATCGTTGGGCTGGAATATTCCGGCGATACCGTAATTTGTGCCGGGGCCAGTCCGCATATTCAACACGTCATTGCTGGCCACGCCCTGGACCTGCCATGAGCCCGAGCATGGATTGCCGGGGCCGGTCGCTGTCGGGCCGCTCCAATATCGCAGATATTTTTGGTTCACCCACCCCGAACCACCACCGGCATTGATGCGCACCCAGTTGCCCTGCCGTTCTCCGGTCTTGGTGATGCAGCCTTCGTCAGAAGCCAGTTTCTGGGTAATCTGGTAGCCCGTTCCGGGGCCGGACCTGACATTGAGCGTATCCCAACTGGCTACGCCCGAGACGCTGTAGGTGCCGCAACAGGCACAGGCGAGCGCCTTGGCCGCGGGAAGGCCGATGGTAATCGCCGTCACTGCCAAAATCAGAAAAACAAAGCGAAGTGCAGAACAGTGTTTGAGCGAACTCATGACGAATTCCTTTCAACCAGAAGGACCTGAAGCTGGAAGTGAGTCACGATTTCTTCGACGGTTTCAGGGTGTTCTTCCGTACAAGAACTTATAGTAGGACAAGTTTATTGCCTGAGAAAGAGGGAGCCGGATATGGGGCTGTAACCCATCTCGCACCTGTATATTGTCTGCAAATTGCAAACTGGGATTGGAAATCAAATGGGTACCCGAATTTTCTGTAAATTTTGTCAGGCCCTGCTGTTGGCTGCGGCCCTTTTTCCAGCGCCGGCGCTCGCTTACGACGCCACCTGGTACAAAACCGATTTCTGGTCCGGTGAATATCCTCAAGGCTTCACCCTGAAGCAGGATATGATGACGCAAATCCGTACCGAACATGATCCCAAGGCGCCGAGGGATATTGCCTGCACCATGGAGAATGGGTCGACCTACCATCCGTGGAACGGGGAGCGGGTCAAGTCCTCCAATCTGGAATTCCTCAGCTTCGTGCCGATCGAGACTTACGTCATCAAGGCACCCATCAAAGTCACGCTCCATGATGAGCAAACCAAGTCCGACGTGACCGTGCCTTTCAAGCAGGGTGATGAATGGACCTACCTGACTTATTACGCTGAAGGCTCGTTCCGGATGAAATTTCAGGACAAGGTCTACGCGGCAGAACAGGATTTATTAGAGGCCTCACGCGAAAAAGATGGAAAGAAATCAGACAGGCAAGACCATGAGTGGATGAAGTTGACCTGCGCCAATGGTGCAACAGGCTGGTTGCTGATGTCGGATGTACAAGGTCATCCCGGATATGACGGCCCTAAATATGTGGAATATGGCCTCGCCGTGGACAAGGTCATCGCCGCGACAGACCCGGGGCCGGCCCCCGTCAAACTGAAGGCTATCAAGTGGCCGGTGGGCAAGTGGCCCGAAGGCATTGTCCATGACGGGAAAACACTGTGGTACGCCGAAGCCGCGCGGCGGCGGATCGTGCAAATAAACAGCTCGAATGGCCGTGTCATCAAGCGCGTCAAGGTTGGCCGCTACCCCTCGGCCATGGTCGCCAACAAGGAGGGAAGTGTTTTCGCCCTGGCCATATACAGCGACCTGGTGTGGGTGCAACCCAGAAAGGAACCCGGCAAAAGGCTAACAAAGTTGCCGGATTATTCCGTGGACATGGTTGGTGACGATGAGACCCTGTGGGTCATATCGCAACTCACCAAACAGGATAACAAGGAACTAGTAGTACGAATTGACCAGAAAAGCGGCAAATCAACCAAGTCGGAACCTCTCGCCGGCCAGGGATTCAACCTCACACAGGGTTTCGGCAAGGTGTGGGTCTCGCATGGCGACTACATGTCGGTGCTCGATGCGAAAACCCTTGGCGATATCCGGGACATTCCCCTTGATGGTTTCATGTTCCATCTGAAGGCCAACAAGCACGGCGTGTTTACGTCCGCTGGCAACGACAGGTCACGGGAAACGATGATTTCGGTTGTGAAACTTGATGGCGAAACGGGCAGAGAAGCCGCGCGCCGCGATTTGCCTGTCCCTGTTTTTTCCCTCGCGGTTGATGACGATCATGTCCTCGCCGCCAGCGGGGAGGGCAGGATCTGGGTTCTCTCACCCAAGGACTTGTCCATACAGCGGGTGATCGAACTGAATGTGGGTAAGTTCGAACCCTTCACGATCCTGCCGCGGGACAACACCCTCTACATCACGACTTACAAAGGGCGCGGCAAGAACGGCTCGGTGGTCGTGGTCAAAGACTGGCGGCCATAGTGCCGCATACGTGCCACTCTATCGCGTTACCGGGAATGACGAACGGACCAGCGCGGGATAGCGCAGCCCGAGCGTGATAGCGCGAAGGGACAGGAATATCACGATCGCCGCCCACAGGCCGTGATTACCGAAAATCGGCGTCAGCATGGCCCACATGAGGATGTATATGGCGAGTGAGAGCAGCATCATGTTGCGCATGTCCGCAGTGCGGGTGGCGCCGATGAAAATGCCGTCGAGCTGGTAGGCCATTACACCGATGAGGGGTACCAGCGCTGCCCAGATGAGATATACCCGCGCCGCCGCGCGCACCTCCGTGTTGACGGTCAGGAAGTCGATTATGAACTCGCCGCCAAACCAGAAAATGGCGCTGGCTACGGTGCTGAAAGCAAGCGCCCACAGTGTGGAGAGGCGAACCGCATCTCGGAAACGATTGATCCGCTGTGCGCCGATGGCCTGCCCAGCAAGGGTTTCGACCGCGAAGGCAAAGCCATCGAGGAAATAGGCAGCGGTATGGGTGAGCGTCATGAGCACCGCGTTGGCGGCGAGGATCACATCGCCGGCTTCCGCCGATTTGGCGGTGAACCACGTGAAGGCGAACAGAACGCTGACGGTACGGATCATAATGTCGCCATTGACCCCAAGCGCCCTGCGGATCGCGACGTTGTCGAGTATGCGGGATAGGTCGAAGCGGATGCTTCTTCGCTTCAGCATCCCTGCTGCCAGCCACAGTCCGGCAAGGGCTGCCACTCCCTCTGAGATCACCGTGCCATAGGCGACACCTTTGATTTCGAGCCCCAGCCCGAGCACGAACCAGATATCGAGGATGGCATTCAGGCCGTTCAATATGAGCTGAAGCACCAGCGCGGTCCGCGCCCGGCCCATGCCGATGAACCAGCCGAGGAAGGCAAAATTGGCGAGTGCCGCGGGTGCGCCCCAGATGCGGATGGAGAAATATTCAGCGGCCCCGCTTTCCACGGCTTCAGACCCGTTGAGGAGCGCGAAGGAAATGGCCGATATCGGAAGCTGGCAAACAATCAGGAAAGCACCTGCCCCGCCGGCGATCAGCAGCGAGCGCATCAGCGTCGCGCCGACCTCGCCCATGTCACCGCTGCCTTCGGCCTGTGCCGTCAGGCCGGTTGTCCCCATGCGCAGGAATCCGAACGCCCAGTAAAGCAGGTTGAATATCATCGCGCCTATGGCCACGCCGCCAATAAAATGCGGGTCGTCGAGTTGGCCGAGGACGGCGGTATCGACGAGACCGATTATGGGGGTCGTGACATTGGCGAGGATGATGGGGACAGCGACGGCCAGAACAGCCCCGTTGCTGAGCCGGTCATCAGATTGTTTTGCCGTCCCTTTGCCCGCTGAGGCGCTCATTGCGCTGCCGCCGGGCGTGCTGTCATGAGTCCGCGCGGCCTGAAGATGAATAGGGAGAGCTGGTCCGGTTGCCTTTGCCAGCGAATTTGAAAATCCGCGAAATCAGCCAGATCGGGAACACCACGACCGCCCCAAGCAGGAAGTAACGGAATACCCATTCTATGGCGTCGAAGCCCATGTCGTAGATGCGCTGGAGCAGCGTCTTGATGGAATTTATGATGGCATAGGGGCTCAGACCCAATGCCGACAGCACGACGCCGACGATGAGGGATATGACCGCCAGGCGGATGAAAACCACGCCAGGATTGCCACCAAAAAACCGTTCCATCTTTCACCTCATCAGATTCGAGTCGCTCGCACTGCGACGAGGGACGCAGGTCTACCATACTGAATGTGGGAATGCGATGGCTGCCGTCAAGTCATCAAGTAGTCTGAATACGGCTTTAAGACGCGGGTCTAAGTCATATTGGGCGCCGCACCGGGCATTGTGAAAAATTCCTGAAATGCGTTCTGGGCCGAATCAGGCATAGTGCGTCCGATTACGTCCCGCCAATCGCGGGTGATGCGCAAGAGGGGATGCGCGGAGCAGCTGACCAATCAGTCAAGGAGGCACTGCGCCATGGCTCGACAAACTGATATGGGATTTGAAGCCCCTCACCCTATCGCGGGTAAGCAATCAGAATACATCCTGGTGTGCGGCAACCATTTTACCGCCGACCCGTCGGGCGCACTCTACTGGCCCGGGCAAAGAACCCTGGTCGTTTCCGATCTCTGTCTTGAAAAGGGATCGGCCAAGGCGGCAAAGGACCGTTTGCTCCCCCCTTATGACGCGCGGTCAACGTTGCGCCGGCTGGCGGCGGTCATGGATCGCTATGACCCTGACCGCGTCATCGTCTTGGGTGACAGTTTTCACGATCAGGCTGCAGCCGATGCAATGTCACGCACGGACCGGAACAAGCTTTCCATCCTGCGTCAGGGCCGGGAATGGTACTGGGTTACCGAAAATTTTGGACCTGACCTGCCGGACTGGCTGGGCGGTGTCGTGTGCCCGGCACTCACTCTTGAAGGCATCAAATTCCGGCACGAGCCCTCAAACGGTTTCAGTTCCCATGAGATCGCCGGTAGCCTGCACCCCGCGGCCCGGCTCACCCGCCATGGTAAGAAAGTGCGGCGGAAATGCTTTATATCAGACGGCGTGAGGTTGGTCGTCCCGGCCTTCGGTGTTTATGAGGGCGGCCTGAATGTGCTGGAAACGGCATTCGCTGACTTGTTCCAGGATGGCGATTTTCATGTCTGGATGCTGGGGCAGAAACAGGTATACCCGGTCTCAAAAGACCAGTTGCTGGGCGATACGGGCTGAGGGTCTAGTCCCGCCGGGTGAGGGCGGAAGCGAGCAGTCCCGCGGTGACCGCGATAATCACGGCAATGATACCGTAGAGCAGGGGATAGTCGAAAGCGGCGGAGAAAACGAAGCGCTCAAACCCCTGCTTGTCGATGGTGAGCTGGCTGCGATTGTGGCTCAGAACGTCCCCTTCGCGCAGCAAATACACATCGGTGGCATATTTGCCGACGGGCACGCTGGCAGGCAGATCAACGGTTGCCCTGAACAGGTTACGTCCGACAAAGACGACGCCCGCGGGATCATAAATATAAAGCCCTTCACGTTGCTTGATCCGAATGATTGCACTGCGAAAGTCATCCAGATCACGGGTGACTCGGCTTGAGACCTCACTGCCGAGCGGTCTCAAGGGGAGGCTGTCGAAGCCCAGGCCATAGGCATCAAGCGTCGTTTTGTTGGTGATGGTCTTCAATTCCCGGGCCGAAAGAATGGCGTAATATCCGGGCGCGTTGGCAAAGGTCTGTGAGCTTCGGTTTATCCAGATCCCCACAACCTGTGACTTTCTGCGCGAGACAATCTGTTCCTTCGGTCCCCGGATCACTACAACCACATCATACAGGCTGGGTTCGAATTCCGATTGCTTGGAATTCTCGATTGTGCCGAAGATAACAATTTTCTCACCAGTGAAATTCGATTCAATGGCGATGTTACGCGACGAGATATCCGACTCGATTTTCTCGGAAACTGGTGCGGCCAGGGACGGAGTACCTGTTGATAAAACCCACAGGCTTGCGAGAAGGGCGACTATCATTCGTATGCTCATCAATGCCCCCCGATTGCTGGGCCGATGCTGAACAGTTCGTCCGGTTCGACTACGAGATCGAACGCCAGGCGCAAGCAGACGCCAAGGACCATCAGGGCCAGCAGGGCGCGCAACTGCTCACCCTTGAGATGCTGGCCGGCCCTGGCACCGAACTGAGCGCCGATGACACCGCCGACCATCAGCACAAAAGCCAGCAAAACATCGACCGTCTGGTTGGTCGCGGAGTGCAAGATCGTAACCATGGACGTGACGAAGATGATCTGGAACAGGGACGTTCCGATCACCACATTCGTTGGTACACGCAGCAGGTAGATCATCGCTGGTACCATGATGAACCCGCCGCCAACGCCCATGATGGCTGCGAGCAGCCCGACGAAGGCGCCAAGGAGCAATGGTGGAATGGCGCTGATATAGAGCTTGGAGCGCTTGAACCGCATCTTGAACGGCATTCCGTGTATCCAGTTATGCTGGCCGGGGCGGCGCGCGGGCACGGGGTTTCCGGCCTTGGCACGGCGGATGGCGCGCAGGCTTTCAATCATCATCAAGGACCCGATGATGCCGAGAAATGTCACGTAGCTCAGTGAAATGATGAGGTCGACCTGGCCGCTTTGACGCAGCAGCTTGACGAATTGCACGCCTACAATGGCACCTGCGATGCCGCCCACGAGCAGCACCGTGCCCATCTTGATATCTACATTGCCGCGCCGCCATTGGGCCAGGGCACCTGAAACGGAAGAGGCTACAATCTGGTTGGCCTCGGTAGCGACGGCAACGGCGGGCGGGATACCTGAAAAAATCAGCAACGGCGTCATGAGAAACCCGCCGCCCACACCAAACATGCCAGACAGGAATCCGACCGCGCCTCCCATGCCCAGAATGACCAGGAGATTCACCGACATTTCGGCGATGGGTAGATAGATTTCAAACATGGATCGGCGCTTGTATTGCGGGCGCATTGCCTTGGGCGCGGAACTTTACCAAGACAGGGTGTGTTTCACCCCGAGCTGTCATAACCGGATGTCCGGACAATGCCTGGCTAAAGCCTCTTAAACGCCCGGCGCGGCCATAAGTCAATGGGCAGATCGTTCTATTTATTGAAACTAAGCGTCTCGTCTGGTGGAACGTCAGAAGCGGAGACATGCACCGGGAAGGCTTGGCGCAATGTAAATTAACACCCTAGCTGTTGAGAGCCTCAAGCTTCTTCAACAGGACCGGTGTGACCTGGCCGGTCTTCGTAATTCCCGAACGTTGCTCGAACTTGCGTATTGCAGTCCTGGTCTGGGGGCCGAGTTTGCCATCCGGGACGCCGGCGTCATACCCGAGCTTGTTGAGCAGAAACTGGGTTCTGGCGATCACTGCGGGGTCCCCGCCGTTCAGCTTTGTATCAGCCTTGGCATTGCGCCAGCCGCCGCGCGGCGGGCCGACGCGGTTCGCGGCTTCATTCACGGCCTCCGGTTTCCAGCGGTGAAGGACCTTCCTGACGGCGGCGAGGGATTTTGCCGGCAAGCGCGTGTGTAGCGTTTCGCGCCGTTTCCGGGCCTCTGCGTCACCCTGGCGTTCGGCGAGGGCGAACCACTTGTAGGCTTCCGCAGCATTTTTCTTCGTACCCAAGCCGCTTTCATACAAAATTCCAAGATTGAACTGGCTGTCGGCCAGGCCGCGGCGTGATGCTTCGAGGAACCAGTTCTTGGCCGAGGCGTAATCGGGGCTGCCGGGAGTTGGGCGTGTATAGAGGACTGCGAGATTGTGCATCGCGCGGACATTGCCGAGTTCTGCGGCGCGCCTGTACCAGGTCCGCGCCATGCCGAGATCTTTTTTCATACCCTGGCCCCGCTCATACAGCGCGGCGAGCCGGTATTGTGCAGGGGCAAAGCCACCAGCAGCGGCGCGGTTGTACCACTGCGCTGCTTTTTTCAGATTCTTCGGTACGCCGGTTCCCTTGGCAAAGCGGGAGGCAATTTCGACCTGGGCCGCAGGATTGCCGCGCGCGGCAGCAATGCGCAGCGAGTGCGGGCCAATGCGTGCCGGGGGCATTGCCGTTTGTGCTGCTCCGGTATCTGGAACGATTTCGTTGGCGCGCGCGCTGTCGACCGGGCTTGTTTTGCTGGGGGTGGACCTTGGCTTGGCATCTGGTGCGGGGGCACGTTTGGGCAATGGCATCAGTGCCTGCCTGGGTTCGTGTTGCGCGGGCGGGACAAGTGCGGGTGTGGCTGCCTGAGAAGATGACTTCGAGCGCGGTGCGGGAGCGCGAGTGGCCGGCTCTTTGATCTCGACCGACACGCCGGGCAATTGTTGGCGTCCGGCATTGGGCGGGAGGGAAGCCAGCAGCGTGGCTGTGGAAATCGCTTGTGCTGGCGGATACAGCACTTCGGTGGATTTTTGCGCTGGTACCGAGGCCGGGATTCGCAAGCTCGTCCGTGTATCAGGCGCAACGGCGGGTGTGGCCTGTGCCGGTGCATCAGTCCCGTTCATCATGCGTTGGGAATTCTGCTTGGGTGCTGATGGCTTTGGTGCGGGCGTGGGCGTGGGGGTTTCCCTACCGGTTGCTGTGTTTGGCACCATGGCAGGCGATTGCGGCGCGATAATTTGAGATGTGCCAACTTCCGGCGCACGATCATTTGATTTTAGCCGGACAAAGAGTAGACCCGCACTGACGAGGAGAAGGCCGACGGCCGCCATGACGAGAACGGGCCGTGGCCGCTTTGAGTCTCCGGGATGTGCTGTCCCGCCCATTCCAGCCATGCTCTTCTTGGAACGCCGGGATGACTTGACCGGTCGGGGCGCGGGCTCCTGGGCAGCGGCGGCGGCAGCCGCACGGCGCGCAGATGCTATGAAGTCATTCTCAACCTCGAAAGTTGGCTCTACACGCTGCTGTGGCGCCGCTGTCCGAACCGGCTTGCTTCCGCTGCGTTGTTTGCCCGGAGCAGGTTGATAATCAGGTATCGTGGCGCCGAGCCGGTTTGCCGGGGATTCTGGCTCTTCAGGCTCCTTGTCTGGCGCGTTTTCAGGCGCTGACGATTGATCTATCCAGACTTCGGCATAATCATCCGGGTTCGGTTGCGCCGTCAAAACCGGTGATGGCACCTCACGATCACGATCCATTTCCGCGTCATCCGGGTAGTTATGGTGCGCGTCACCCGTTTCCATATTGGCTGCCAGTGAATGCAAAGCGTCGTTCATGGCTTCGAGAGTCCCGACGGTGCGCGCATCCATTTCACTGGCATTTTCATTCAATGCATGCAGGGCCTGTTCAATGGCCTCAAGCCGGGCGTGGTCGCTGCCATTCCCGGGGGCGCTGGCGGATTGCGCCCAATTCATGAGATTCGCCAGATGGTTTTCTATGACCTCGACCCGGGCATAGTTTTGCCGCGCGTCGGAAAAACCTGCGGAAAGCGCGTTCAACTGGGATTCTATCCCGTGCAGCGCAGCCATGTCGTTGCGGGTTGCAAGTGCTGAGTCAAACTTGCGTGCAAGATCGTCCATGCGATGGGTCAGAATATCAAATTCGCTTGCAGGTGTTTTGTCCGCAAGCGAGCGTTCCAGCCGTGCCGTGACATCGGCAAAATCGTTGCTGAGACGTTGATCACCGAAATAGGATTCCGGGCCGTCATCATTAGCGTTGTAAAAACCGGCCATGCGCTGCTCAAGATCCGCCATGGGGGGCCCGTTTTGGGCCCTGTGCGCGGCCCCGGCCTCGTTCACCTGTGCTGCGAGAGAAGATGCCTGATCGCGCACCCGGTCCAGGGCTTCGCCCTTCTTCTCAGGGTGTGAGCTGCGCGCAGTATTCGCCCGTTGTGAGAGGTCATGAAGACGGTTGTTCAGATCATCCAGCGCGCTGGTGTAGCGCTGCTCACTTTCGTCAAGGCGGCCCATGAGTTTCCCCAGAAGTGCCTCGACTTTGTCCATCGACTTCGTTTTTGCAGCGGGTTTTGCAGTGACCTTCCGGCGCGCACCCTGCTTGGGCATGTTGATTTGGATCGCGGGCGTCTCCGAGGGACGGTCGGATTTGTTGCCGCTCTTGGGCGGCTTTTGACCGGATCCCCCCCTACTCAAATCTGATTTTGTGGTCATCCCAACTCCAGAGGGCTCAACGCCTCGGCTGCCGTTCCGTCACTGATTGCTTCAGGGGAGACGGAAGCTGCATGTTCACGTGGTGCCCTGCCGCAAAGCAGCGCGAATTCTTGATTGTCCGGAACGCGAAACCTGGATGGACGACTTCAGTGCCCCACGGTTTCAGTTGCCGGTAAATATTAGGTTAAGTCCGATGCCATTTAGGGACACGGTGGAGCCGATTGCAGGCTTGCCAAGAGGGCCTCGGGCGGTCACTTTTAAGGGTAGGATAAGCAGATTGTTGCCCGAGATAGCGGCCCTTGCCATGTGGAGAAACGTGAGAAATGCGCAAATGCATCACAATTACCGCAGTGCTGACGATGTTGGCCGCTGTCCCCGTGTTGGCGCAGGAGACAGCCTCCGGGCGATACACCATGACGCCTTCGGGGGAAGACATGCTGCGCCTCGACACGAAAACGGGCGCGGTTTCGCGCTGTGCACGCGAAGCCGGAGACTGGGTCTGCAAGAGTGTTGCCGATGATCAGAGGGCGCTGCAGAACGAGATTGATCGCCTGAGCATCGAGAATGAACGTTTGAGGGGAGAACTCGCGCGGGCCGGGCGTGACGCACCACCCGGTGAGACCCCGCAGTCCGATGCCCCGCAAACAGAAGCCCCGCGATCCTTTCTGCCAGATGATGGCCAGGTGGAGGAATTTATGAGTTTCTTCGAGAAGATGATGCGCCGCTTCAAGCAAATGGCTGAAGACATGCAGGCCGATGCCCCTCCGGACCGGCCGTGAGTTTATGAGACCCGTTACCCAGCACGCCAGTCTTGCACTTGTTTTCGAAACGCACGGGCCAGGCTTCACCGATATTACCGGCGAGATCAACACATGGCTTGCGTCAGAAGGTGTGCATGATGGGCTGCTCACGCTGTTTATCGCACACACATCCGCCTCGCTCACAGTTCAGGAAAATGCCGACCCGGACGTGCTGCGTGATCTTACCGATGCGCTGGAGCGCATCGCCCCGCGCAGCCATCCCTATCGTCACTCACTCGAGGGCAGCGACGACATGCCCGCCCACATCAAGTCGATGGTAACCTCCACAAGCCTTTCGGTCCCCGTGCAGGAGGGGTGTATGGCGCTTGGCACATGGCAAGGGGTCTACCTGGTGGAGCACCGGGACGCACCGCATCACCGGCGGGTCACGCTCACATTCCTGGGTACAGGGTTGAACGAGTGAGTATTTTATCAAACCGCAGCGTCGGGTCCAAAGGCCCGGGTGGCGCTTACGAGCTCATGGATGATGCCGGGCTCTGTCATGGCATGGCCTGAATCCGGAACGATCTTTAATTCCGCATCCGGCCACGCCTTCGCCAGTTCCCAGGCACTCTTGAGAGGGGTCACCACGTCATAGCGCCCATGGACGATGATGCCGGGAATGCCTTTCAGAAGATGCGCGTTGGCAATCAGTTGGCCATCTGTTTCCATGAAACCTTTATTCACGAAATAGTGGCACTCGATCCGGGCAAAAGCGAGGGCGTAACTGCTTGAGGCAAAATTTTTGATCCGCTCTTCATCGGGGAGAAGAGAAAGTGTTGTGCCCTCCCACACGCTCCAGGCGCGCGCCGCCTCAAGCCGCACATCGGGGTCATCGCCCGTGAGCCGCTTGTGATAGGCGCTGAGCATGTCGCCACGCTCATGTTCAGGGATCGGCGCCAGGTAGGCCTCGAAGGCGTCAGGGTGAATCCAGCTTGTGCCTTCCTGGTAGAACCATTCGATTTCACTGCGCCTGAGTGTGAAGACACCACGGAGAATAAGCTGGCTCACGCGTTTGGAGTGGGTTTGCGCATAGGCGAGCGAGAGGGTCGATCCCCAGGAGCCGCCAAGTAGCTGCCAGCGCTCAAGCCCCAGATGCTCGCGTAACGTCTCCATGTCCGCCACGAGATCCCAGGTCGTGTTTTCTTCCAACTCCGCGTGGGGTGTGGAGCGGCCACAGCCGCGCTGGTCGAGTAGGACGATGCGGTAGTGGGCCGGGTCGTGGTACCGGCGCATGGTCGGGTTCGATCCGCCGCCCGGTCCGCCATGGACCATCAGGACTGCAGGGCCTTCCGGATTGCCGCATTCTTCGAAATAGATTTCATGCAGGTCGGAGACCTTGAGACGCCCGCTGTTATAGGGCGCGATCTGAGGGTATAGGCTAAGACGAGACATCAGACGTGCGTTCATTCTCCGGCACCGGAAGTTCAGGCCTGTTCCTGAGGGGTGCCAGCCGCATGGCCTTGTCAAACAGGGCTTCACCACTCGGGTCGCGCATATCGTCGGCAAGGGCTTCCATTTCGGGCGAGGGCTTCGGCGTGGCAAGGCTCACCGCTATGCCCGCCACGAACCCGGCCGGGACGCCAAGAACGCCAGCGAGCAACCCACTCAAGCCCGGCCATAACGCGCCGCTGCCTGAGAGCTGTAGCGCCATGTGTGCGCCAGATATGCCGGCCCCCGCCAGCATTGCCGCCAGTACGCCCCACTTGGTTGTGCGCTTCCACCATATGGAGAGCACCAGTGCCGGAAGGTAAGCCGCACCAGCAAGAGATAGGGCACCGATGGCGGCTCGCAGTACATCAAAATCATTCGTGGTGACGAACCACGCCGCACCGAGTGCCAGCACCGACATGGCAATGCGGGCAACGAACATTCTTTTTCCAGGTGTGGAGGTGCGGTTTAGCACTCCGTAATAGAGGTCATCGCTGATTGCGGTGCCAGCCGCAAAGGCGTGGGCCGCCCCCGCGGCCAACGTTGCCGCGATGCCGGCGGTGGCGGCGAAGACCACCAGGATAAAGGGAAGTCCGGCCATGATGGGCAGGGCCAGCGCAACGCCATCGCGCGAAATCAACAACTCTGCCGCGCTGATGATGCCATCCCCGTTGCGATCCGAGAAGTTCGCAAGTCCGGCATCCCGTAAGCCTCCAATCCAGCCTGGCAACTGTGACGGGGTGGCTCCCACGATTTGCTGAAGTGTGAGATATTTCGCGAACACTGCATAGGCCGGGGCGGTGATCAGGAACAGGCCAAGAAACAGGGTGCCCCAGCCCATGAGTTTCCGCGATTGCATGGTATGAGTTGCCGTACCAGCCCGCAGCAGCAGGCTCGGCATCGCGGCTGTGCCGGCCAGCAGGCAAAATACCAGCAGCACGAACTCCATCCTGGTGATTGCGCCAAAGGCCTGCAGGAAGGGTTTGGTCGCAGGCTCGGGACGCTCGCCGGGGAGCCCGCCCAACAGCGGAGTGGGAGATGTGGGAGAGGCACCAAGCGCGACCTCGTTGATTGACGTTTGCTCCAGCAACCCGCCATAGGTGAGCTGCGGCAGTGGCAGGTTGGTGACCTGTATGGAAACCACCACAAGGGGTACCAAAAGCCCGGCCAGCACCACCATGTATTGAACGCTCTGAGTCCATGTAAGCGAGCGCAACCCGCCCAGGACGAGGGTGATGATGATGAACACAGCGCCGCAGATGACCGCAATTTCAAACGAGACCGATGCAAACAAGGACGTCACGAACGCACCAATGCGCAATTCCGCTGCCAGGAGTATGGCGGTGGGTGGAAGGAGCAACAGCGCTCCGACCGCCCCCAGCAATGGACTTTTGAAACGCAGCCGGAAAAAACCGGGCAGGGTATAAGCGCCGGTCTTGCGCAAATAGGGCACGAAAAGCACGGCGGCGAGTGTAAATCCTGAAATCCAACCAATGGCCAGCGCCAGCGCGTCGAAGCCAATCAGGAACAAGGAACCGGTAAGTGCGAACAATCCGACGCCGCCGATGGCAGTCACCGCAAGGGCAAGGCCACCGAAGACCGGCGGGATGCGACGGCTTACGGAAAAGAACTCGTGCAGATCCAGCGTTCGCGTCAGAGCAGCAACAATGAGATAGAGCAGCAGGGGCACCAGGATCATCGTGTGGCTTAACCACAGCTTTCGTGCACCGAGTTGTTCCAGTAGCGCCAGCATCAGCAGCAGCGCCATGAACGCACTGGCGAAGATCGCGTAATGGGTGCCCAGGCGCGGGTTCAGTGGGCGGTATTGACTTTGCAGTGACATGTTAAACGTCCGGTGCCCCAGGGGTGCCTACAGATCGTCCGTGGCGCCAAATTTACGGTCGGTTTCGGCTTGGCGGGTTCCAGCCCAGTAGACGGCGACAATCAGAACTAACATCACACCTTGCGCCGCGAAGAAATAGCCAAGTGGAAAACTCAACAGTGTGTCCGTGTTAAGTTCAGCCGTGAACAAGGGCAGTATGAAGGCGCATATCGCAATTAATGCCACCATGCCGAGAGCCAGAAGCAGCGTTTGCAGCCAGTAGCGCGGGCGTTGTTCATCATCGATCATGACGTGCCTCTTGGTTTGTCCCTAAATTTTTTCACTGGATCGGGGCGGGAGTAAGGTCCTACCAGTCTTGTCTCTCCATGCAAAGCTTTCAAGAAATTTGCAAGTCAGGGGAACAACTTCGGGCGGATCCCCTGACACTGACCGTTTGGACCATTGAATTTGCTGATTTTTTCAATTTACACTGCCATGTTATACCTGACTTGGGGGAAACGGGTCGGATTGACTTATTCATGAGTCAAACGCCCTGATATGAAAGGCCGTCAAATGGCCGCTTACAGTATCATCATTGTTGACGACCATCCGTTGTTCAGGGATGCGCTGCGCCAGGCGCTCAGCGATAAATTCAGTGATCTCGTCTTCTCCGAGGCTGGATCGCTGGAGGGGCTCTCAGGAACATTGGAAGGAAAAACCGAAACAGACCTGGTGCTGCTTGATCTTGCCATGCCGGGCGTCAAGGGATTTTCCGGATTGATGTATCTGCGTGCGCAATATCCCGAAATCCCTGTTGTCGTGGTGTCAGCCAACGAAGACCCTTCCGCCATCCGTCGCTGTATCGAGTTCGGTGCATCGGGTTTCATCCCCAAGTCACTGCCGGTAGAGACCATTCGTGAAGCCGTCCGGACCGTGCTTGAGGGGGATGTGTGGACTCCGCCCGATCTCGATCTCGGTGAAGAAGGAGATGGCGAGACAACTGATCTGGTGGGTCGGCTTGCGACGCTCACCCCGCAGCAGGTGCGCGTGTTGATGATGTTGAGCGAGGGGCTGCTCAACAAGCAGATCGCCTACAAGCTGAGCGTGTCAGAGGCGACCATCAAGGCCCACGTGTCGGCAATCCTTCAGAAGCTCGGTGTCGACAGCCGAACCCAGGCAGTCATCGCCGTCAACAAGATTGAAGGCCAGGAGTGGCAAGGCTCAGTCGAACAAGCCTGACAGACGTGTGATTTCGGATTATTCCGCTGCGGCCTGGCGTATCCGAGATTGCGCCATTACCGCCCTAAGCGCAGCCGGACGTAGCGGCTTGCGTAGCAATTGCAAACCTTCCCTCCGGATCAGTTCCTCCACCTCGGGTGAGCGGTCGGCCGTTATCACCACCGCAGGAACCTCGTATCCTAGCTCTTCCCTAATGACCTTTACGGCATCGAGACCGGTTTCCTCGTCGAGATGGTAGTCGGCGAGGATAATTTCGGGCGGGTGGGACGAGGTGCGGATTTGCTCTAGAGCTTCAGTCGAGTCTGTTGCCTTCAGCACGGAACAATCCCAGCCCGCGAGCAATGTTTGCATCCCCTCGAGAATGGCCGGTTCATTGTCTATACACAGCACCTTGCAACCGGCGATTTTCCCGGCACCGATGCGGATTGTGGTTGTGCGTTGCTCGACGCGCGGTTCGGATACGGGCAGGATGACTGAAAAGACTGAACCGCTTTGCGTCTTCGATTCCAGTCTCACCTTGTGGTCGAGAATGCGGCCAATGCGTTCAACGATGGAAAGTCCGAGACCGAGGCCATGAGTGCCGTCACTGTTTGTCGCCAGCCGCTGAAACTCCTTGAAGATGAGTTTCTGCTTGTCTTTTGCGATGCCGGGACCGGTATCGAATATCTGTACCTCAATCTGCCCTTTTGGCCGGCGCCGACACCCAAGAACCACCCGGCCGCTCTCGGTATATTTTATGGCGTTGGAAATGAGATTCTGCAGCACACGTCGCAGCAGGCGCCTGTCTGAGCTCACCGAAAGGCTTGATGGATGCACCCGGAAATCGAGTCCCTTGTCCTTGGCGATGGGCTCAAATTCGAGTTTCAATTGCTTCAGTAATTCAGCCACCGGGAACACCGTGATTTCCGGTTTCATGGCTCCGGTATCCAGCCGCGAGATATCAAGCAGCGTGCCAAGTATCTCCTCGACCGCTTCGAGGGACGCATCGACATTGCGGATAAGCCGGCCATCCTCACCACGCCGCTTGCGCTCAACAAGGCTGGTCGTGTAGAGGCGCGCCGCGTTGAGGGGTTGTAGAATATCGTGGCTGGCGGCAGCCAGGAACCGGGTCTTGCCCAGATTGGCATCGTCCGCTTTGGCCTTGGCCTTGGCGAGTTCACGGTTCACCTTGGTGAGTTCGGCAGTACGCTCGCGCACCCGCCGTTCCAGGTTTTCGTTCGCCCGGGCTAACGCCTCGCCTGCTTCCATACGGTCTGTGATGTCAGTGAAGGTGGTCACGATGCCGCCCTGCGGCATGGAGTTGGTGCGCACTTCGAGCACCTGGCCATCGTTGCTCAAGCGCTCCTGGAAAGTTTCCTGGGTGATGACGAATTTGTTGATGCGGTCCGATACCAGGTCTTCGGTATTGCCAGGTCCAAAGTCTCCACGTTCAGCAGAATAACGTATGATCTCGTCAAGCGGCACGCCGACACGGCCATATTCTGCGGGCAAGTCGAGCACTTCACGGAACTGCCGGTTCCAGCAAATAAGGCGCATGTCCTTATCATACACCGAGATGCCCTGGCGCACATGATCGAGGGCGGATTGCAGCAGGTCGCGGTTGTACTGAATTGCTTCAGACGCATCGTCCAGCAACTTTTGGGCTGACTTGATGCCAACCGCACGCCGGCGCAGTAACAGCGAAAGCACCAGGCGCGACGAAGCCGTGCCAATGGCGCTTGCCAGAAGGTGTTCCGTATAGCGCAGCAGGTTGATGTCCGCTTCGCCCTTGGGGTGCAGCTCTTCGGTCAGGTTCGACGCATACTCTTCAAACGAGCGCCTGGCGCGCTCCTCGCCGACATACCGTCCGGCAGTATTTTGCAATTCTTCCACCGTGATTGAGGTCCGCCACAGGCGGAAGCCAGGGGTCTGGGGGCGTACCAGCTCGTCATGAATGAATACGTTCGCCTGCAACCGTTCGATTGGTTCCGGCGCCCTGAACAAGGAGACGGTGACATAGGCAACCATGTTGACCAACAGGCTCCAGAATACCCCGTGCGGTATGGGCTCGAATTCGAGATTGAACAGTACCTGGGGCCGTAAAAGGTGCATGTCGAAGGGACCGTGCAGAAGGATGCCATTATCAAGCAGTCCGGAATGCACAAAGGCGGGTAGCAACAGCGTATAGGCCCACAGGGCAAAGCCCGCGAGGATGCCGGCGATAGCGCCCCGGGCAGTGGCGCGACGCCACACCAAGCCGCCGAAAAAGGCCGGGGCGAACTGCGCGATGGCGGAGAAGGACAACAAGCCGATAGAGGCGAGCGCGACTGTATCGCCGATCATCCGGTAGAACACGTAGCCAAGGATCAGAATGGCGAAGATGGCCGATCGGCGGATATTGAGCAGCAATGCGCTCAAGTCTTCCCGTTCGGTCACGTCAAGAAGACGCCGGCGCAGGAGCAGCGGTACCACGAGATCATTCGAGATCATGATCGACAGCGCAACCGTGGCGACGATGACCATGGCGGTGGCGGCGGACAGCCCACCGATGAAGGCAGCGAGCGTTACGAATTGTGCGCCCGCCGAAAGCGGCAACGCCAGCACGAACATGTCACCCGAAACCTCGCCGTTGGGGAAAGTGAGCAGCCCGGCCATGGCGATGGGAATCACGAACAGGTTGATGGCCACGAGATAGAGCGGGAACAGCCACGCGGCGCGGCGGACCTCGTTCTCGGAATTGTTTTCCACCACCGCGACGTGGAACTGGCGTGGCAGGAGAATGATGCACACCAGAGAGAGTAGGGTGACGGTGATCCACGCCCCGCCATTGAAACCACGGGAGAACAGTTCATTCACTTCCGGGCTTTGCGCGGCGCGTTCAAGCAGGGGGCCGAGCCCGCCAAACATCTCGAAAGTGATGTAGGCGCCAACCAGCATGAAGGCGAGAATCTTGACGACAGACTCGGTTGCGATGGCCAGCATGAGGCCTTCCTGGTGCTCGGTGGCGTCAATGTGGCGTGTGCCGAACAGGATCGCGAAAATCGCCATCAGCACGGCGACAATGAAGGCGATGTCACCCAAAGGTGAAGACAGCAGCGATATATTGTGACCCGTCCCAACGGGACCGATCAGAGTCGTGACTGATTCCGACACCGCTTTGAGCTGGAGCGCAATATAGGGCAGCGTGCCTGCCACCGCGATCACCGTGACGATGGCCGCGAGCGAAGAATTCTTGCCATAGCGGGCAGCGATGAAGTCGGCGATCGAGGTGATGTTCTGGGTCTTGGACAGGCGAATAATGCGGATGACGAGTGGCCAGCCGACCGCGAACATTATGATCGGCCCGAGATATACGGGAATGAAATTGAATCCGGTGGTGGCCGACAGTCCGACAGAGCCGAAAAAAGTCCAGGAGGTGCAGTAGGCGGCCAGCGACAGGGCATATATCGCCGGGCGGCCACGGCTCGACATTTTGGGTCGGGCCTGACGGTCGCCAAAATAGGCCACGGCGAATAGAAACCCGAGATAGGCCAGGGCTGCTGTTATGATGATCCAGCCGTCAATCATGCGTGTTCATGCTTACCCGTTTGTCCGCCGCGTAAGTGTGCTGCGGGCGGATATTCAAGTATTGGACAAAGCTTACAGGCTGATCTGGCCTGGCGCGAGTCCCGAGCGGTACGTTTGGTTTACGCACCCGGACATGAAAGGCACCCTGATTTAGCACACGGACGTTTCAATTCCGGGTTGTAAAAGCGTTTTGACAACACGCCAATAGGCCGCTAAAGCCGAACCTGATTTGAGAAAAGGGAGGGGTTTTACATGCTCAAGGAGTTCAAGGAATTTGCCATGCGCGGCAATGTTGTCGACATGGCGGTTGGCATCGTCATCGGCGCAGCGTTCACATCGATCGTCAAGTCACTGGTGGGTGATATGATGATGCCGATCGTTGGGCTCATCACCGGTGGTATCGACTTCACCAACGTCTTCATCACGCTCAAGGGCGGTGAGTTCGCAACGCTGAAGGCGGCTCAAGACGCAGGCGCGGTCACACTGAATATCGGGTTGTTCATCAACGCCGTCATCAGCTTTGTCATTGTCGCTTTCGCGCTGTTCATGTTGATCAAGGGTATGAACCAGATGAAGCGCAAGGCGGAGGAGTCTCCTGAAGAAGCGCCCCCACCGCCGCGCGAGGTTCAGCTCCTGGAAGAAATTCGCGACGCGCTGGTGAAGAAGAAATAAACGGTTTCGCTGGCATCAATCCTTCGTGGTTCGGCCTCGCCCCTGTTTTGAGGGTGCGGGTTTCCTGGCCGATTTCGCGCTGCGCCGGCGCTCCGGCCTTTGCACTGGCTCCTCCAACAGCGCTTGATCCGGGCGGTCGATATTCTTGATGTGAAGATCGCGCTGCGGGTAGGGAATCTGGATCCCGGCTTTGCGGAACGCCGCGAAGATGTCGTAGCGCAGATCGCTTCTCACATCGAGCAGGTAGTCGATGTCAGTGACGAACGTCTTAAGACGGAAGACAAGCGCGCTATCTCCAAAATCCTTGAACCACACACCGGACTTTTCAATGTCCGTGACTTGGGGGTGATTGCGGGCACATTCCATGATGATCTCCCTGACTTGATCGGGGTCGGAGTCGTAGGATACACCGATATCGATGAGCACGCGTGCCCGGCGATGTCGCAACATCCAGTTCTTAACCGATTGAGTGATCAGTTCCGAGTTCGGAATGATGACAAAGTTGCGGTCAAAGGTCTCGATCTCGGTCGCCCTGATACTCATGCTGCGGACAAAACCCTCCTCGGCGCCAACGATGATCCAGTCGCCCACATTGATCCGGCGTTCCGCCAGCAGGATGAGACCCGAAACGAAATTGTTGACGATGCTCTGCAGGCCAAAACCGATGCCCACGCCAAGTGCGCCGGCGATAATGGCGAGATTGGAGAAGTCGAGACCGAGGAAGGACACGGCGACCAGAGCCGCGATTGTGAAGCCGAGATAACCGATGGCGGTCAGGACCGCGCCTCGCGCTCCCTTGTCGAATTTACCTCGCTCGAGAAACCCCGCGCCCAGCCAACGCTGGAATAACCGCGTGATGATGATGCCAGCGATAAAAACAAACAGGGCAAGGAATACGGTGCCCAGCGAGATGCGCCAGTTACCAAACTGGACGCCAACAAAAGCATGGTCGAGCCATGTCCGCACATAAGGCCAATCAAAACCCCACTGTAAAAGCACAAGAGGGACAGCGATCGCGAGCAGGAGGGCATGCAAGAGAGCTGACACCAGCAACGCCGTTCGCTCTTGTTGCGGGACCGTAAACTCCATTTGCGAGGTCGCCCAGCGTCCTACGCGGGTTTCGGGGGCGATAAGACCATTGGCAAACTCTTCGATAGTGAGATGCAGGAGATAAATCAGGGTAATGATCGATCCGGTCACGACGACCTGGGCCGCGAGGAAACGGGAGAGGGTGATGTAACCCAGAATGGCCGACGCAAATATCGCAATCACAAGAAACCACAGGATGATGCGGATCAGCTGCCAGATGGGTGAGAGTTGGGTTGCACCCACACTTTTCTGATCGGCGAGAGGGGTGGCAACCATGGCCGTCAGAAACAATACGAAGCCTGCGGTGGTGAATACGCTCTGGGCGATTGTCAGAGGAAGAGGCACCACTAGCTGACGACCCAATTCGGCCAGAACGAAGTCGAGTCCAAATATACCCGCAAGTCCCCAGCTCAGCCACCAGAGCCGTTTTGCATTTTTGTCAGATGCGGGAAAAATACGCCATTGGGGCTGGCGCGGGGACAGCATCGTCCTGACCAATGCCATAACCGATACGACCAGTGAAAAAGCGCCAAGTATGGCAAGCGCCAATCTGTCCGTACGCCCTGGCAGCATCTCGAACGACCAGAGCAGGCTGTATATCGTGACTGCACTGGCGACGGCAGGCGCGGCGCGGACAAACATGACGCGCGCGGCGGACTCGGCGCGCCGAAGATAGGTCGGGTTTTCAATGTCCGAAGGCCGGGCGTGGGCGAAAATCGGCCGTGCCGCGATCTTGAGTAAAAGCCAGACCATGAAGCCGGTGGCGAAGATAAAGGAGAGCCATGCAGGATCTCCTGCCCGTGTCCACCAGTCTTGAAGAAGCTGTTTTAATGACTGCCAGCCGGTGCCGGATTTCTCGCCCACGCGGCGCCATAGCTTACCTGACAGCGGGCTGCTTGAACGTAGCAGCAATCTATTGAGAAAAAGGCTGCGGCGGAGATCCTGGATGCGTTCGCCAAGCTGGCTGGCTCTCACCTGGAAAACCCCTGCGGTGCGAATGGTGCCATCGATTTTGGCGACCAGTGATGTCAGCTTTTCGCGTTCCTTGGCGGCGGCCTCTGATTCAGGTGGTTCCTTTTCCTTGGGAGGAGGCCCCAGTCTTTCGAGTTGAGACTGTGCCGTTGCCAGGGCCTGCCGCCGTTCGCTGGAAAGCACCTCGGCGTTTGTGTTCAGTCCATCAAGCTCTTTTCTGAGCCTGACAAGAACCCCATCATCCCAACCATATTCCGAGAGGGAATTCTCGATTCTCTCAAGTTCGGTTTGCCAGCTTTCCAAATGGGTGGTCAGGTCCGATTTATTATCGGACTGAGCCCTGGCCGGGGCACATAACAGGGTAAATGCGGCAAGCGCAGCTAAGACCCAGATCAGGGAACGAATGTTCATTGTTCTCTAATAACCATCCACGGCTGTAAAAATCCAGTGAGCAGGCAATGGTTGAAAGGAATGTAGCTTTTCATCAGTGAAAGGCTTGTGCCTAAGGTTGGAATTGAACTTCTGGCCTCTCCCTTACCAAGGGCGTGTTCGACATTGCTTTCACCGGTCTCTGGTTTTGCAAAAGATGGGATGCCCCACCGACCTGGCACTAACTGCGGACCGTTAGTTTGTGCAAGGCAGGATTACGGATACAAAGGGGGCCAAGGGTCTGAACTTCGAGCTTTGGAGCGTTGCCCAGTTCTGATTGTTACAACAGCGGTAACCCGGGATTTTTCAGCTAAATGCACCTGAGGTATCTGGCAACGTGGTCTATCTAAGCGGTTGATGCGTTATGGAAACATTGGTTAGTGCTTATCTGCGCGCGTATCTAGTTTGCGGATTTTATTCAGCCTATTGGCCGCGTATGGAGAATGACGACAAACACTGGTTCTCTAATCAAGATCAGACTAACTTCGTGAACGGCGTAAAAGCCGAATAATGAACCCCCAGGAGTTAGCCATGATCTCTCCAGCTGAAAAATTGCGAGCGCTGCTTTCACAAGACACATGCCACGTCATGCCATGTTGCTGGGATGGTTTGAGTGCAAAGATGATTGCCGATGCAGGGTTCAAGTTCACGTTCATGTCAGGCTTTGCTGTATCGGCATCGCGGATTGGCGCGCCGGACACCGGCCTCATTTCCTTCGGCGAGATGCTTGACCAGGGCCGCAACATCTGCGCGGCAACGCCAATACCCGTGATCGGTGACGGCGATACGGGCTACGGCAACGCTCTGAATGTGCGCCGAACAGTCGAGATGTATGCCCGCGCGGGTTTCGCTGCGGTGATGATCGAGGACCAGGTTACGCCCAAACGCTGTGGTCATACGAAAGGAAAGCTTGTTGTCGATCGTGATGAAGCTTTGAACCGCATCAAAGCGGCGGTGGATACGCGCGACGCCGGGGCGGACATCATGATTCTCGCGCGCACCGACGCCCGGCACGGACACGGGCTGGAGGAAGCCATCGAACGCGGAAAAGGTTTTTCCGATCTCGGTGCAGACATACTCTTTGTCGAGGCGCCACAAACCGAAGACGAAATGGCAAACATCACGCGCGAGGTTCCGGGCATTCACATGGCCAACCTTGTCGAGGGTGGCGCAACACCGATGCTATCGCGCACCGAATTGCACCAGCTTGGCTATCGCTTCGCGGCTTATCCGCTCACTTTGTTGTCGGCCGCAATGAAGGCGATCTCCGAAGCATTGAGCGATTTACGGGAGGACGAGCACCCAGGCGATATTCTTTTGGAGTTTGATGAACTTCGAAGAATTGTAGGTTTTGACGATTACTATTCAGCTGAGGAAAAATATTCGGACCGTCGAGTGTGAGTACCTTTGGCACGACCGGTTAGCAATGTCCGCGAATGACCCAAAGCGGACATTCACAAACGTCGGGATTGTAGAACAATGGATGTGATTGGCACGACATAGAGGGCAGACTCCGATGGTCAGCAAGATTGATGCACGCATGAAGGAACTAGGCATCGATCTGCCTGAACCCAGCCTTCCCGGAGCAAACTATGTGCCGTTCATCCAGGAAGGCAACCTCATCTACATTACCGGACAGCTATGCCAATGGAACGGCGAGCGTCGTTTCGTCGGAAAACTTGGTCAGGAGTTCGATTTGGATGAAGGACGCGAGGCAGCACGAATTGCTTCGCTAAACGTGGTCGCGCATCTCCGCACGGCCGTAGGTGGTGATCTAGACCGGGTAGCTCGATGTGTTCGTATCGCGGTCTACGTGAACTCTGATCCCGCATTTTATGAACAGTCACAAGTTGCGAATGGAGCATCGGATCTATTTTTGGAAATTTTTGGCGAAGCAGGACGCCACACTCGCATGGCCATTGGCGTTTCTGCCTTGCCCTACAATGTTGCCGCTGAGGTGGAGGGTGTATTCAGTTTGCGTGAGTAAGACTGTTATGTTCGCAGGCTAGGCAAAGTAGGCGAGTCACTTCTGCATTCGGGGGTAAGACGGACATCCTTCGCTATGGTTCAGCGGATACGCTTCTATGTGTAAAGGCTTGGTAGGAAAGGACTGCTCGAACCCAACTGTTGTTAGGTTTGAATGGATTTCCCTTAGGAACGCTTCATTGCGGCTTTAACGAGAGACGTTGATTTTGGTGATGCCATGAAAACAGTCACAGTCTTTTTTTACGGTCTATTCATGGATAAGGACCTGTTGCGTAGCCAAGGCCTATCACCGGAGAATGGTAAAATAGCGGAAGTAAGGGAGCATGACATTCGGCTTGGACGCCGTGCCTATCTTGTCATGAAGCCGAACGTGAGCCTGTGGGGCGTCGTGTTCGATTTGCCGATGGACCAGGTGGAGAAACTCTACTCAGGACCTGGCGTTCAAGACTATCGCCCAGTATCGGTTCATGCTCTTACCCAGGGCGGCGAAACGGTCGAGGCACAATGTTACAATTTACCTGAGGGTGATGCGCCTCGCGACAATGACAGGTATCTCGATAAGCTCATCGCGCTTTGCCAACGGCTGGACTTTCCTGACCAATATATCGACCGGCTGAAACTCCTCTAGGGCTGCGGACATCGCAAGGGACAGACTGGAATGTCTGTTTTGTGCCAAAAGCGGACATTTTCAATCCCAGAATCTTGCAAAAAGTCATAATTCCCGCCCCGAACCCTCAACAATTCCATGGCATGGGGTTTGCACCATTGCCCTTGTAAACAGGTCCGGTCTCGCCGGGCCTTGCTTGGCGTTTGGCCGGTCAGAGCAACAAATTTTGGTAATGTCGAGGTCCGCCTATGAGTAATACCGCAACCAAAAACTTGGACGGATTGCGCGCCTTGCGTAAAGCCAGGACGCAATTATACAGCGCGTTGGGGCTCGTCGGCTTCTTTTCACTCTTTGCCAATCTTCTACTTCTGGCGGCGCCGCTTTACATGTTGCAGGTCTATGACCGGGTGCTGACCAGCCGAAGTGAAGAGACGCTTCTCTACCTGACACTGATAGCCCTGGCGGCGTTCATTGCCTACGCGGCTCTGGATTTCATTCGCTCGCGCATCATGGTGGTGGTTGCAGGGTGGCTTGATCGCCATCTGCGGGGTGCAGTGTTAAGGGCGGGACTGGCGGCGAGTCAGGCTGGCCGGCAGACATCCGCGCAGACACTCCGAAAAGTTACGACACTGCGTTCAACTCTGTCTGGCTCCACCATCCAGCCATTACTGGACGCACCCTGGACGCCTATTTTCATTGCCGCACTGTTCCTGCTGCATCCGGTTCTGGGCTGGGTCATCGTGGCAGGAGCCCTGTTTCTTCTGGCTCTGGTATTGCTGAACGAATTCGTTATCCGTGGCCCGCTTGGAGAGGCAGAACAGGCTACGGGCCAGTCAGAAATGCTCAGCGCTGAAGCCGTCCGCAATGCTGACGCCGTCAACGCAATGGGCATGATGCGAGGGTTGCGGGCCCGCCTTGAAGAATGGAATGAAATGGCGCTAGCGCCCATCGAGAGCGCCAGCAGGCGCGGTGGGGTTATCTCATCAATTTCCCGGTTTCTCCGCTACGGGTTGCAGATCGCCATGCTGGGCACTGGCGCGATGCTGGTTCTGGACGACCAGCTTACCGCAGGCGCCATTGTGGCTGCATCGATCCTCGCCGCACGCGCGCTTGCTCCTATCGATATGGTCATATCGTCATGGCGGAATATCGTGACCGCGAGGGCGGCCTTTGCCGACATCAAGCGGGTTCTGAAACAGGCAGCGGTCTCCAGCTCGCAAACGCAAATGCCGCGCCCTGAGGGAAATCTCGATGTCGAGCAAATCACCAGCGCGCCCATTCAGGGCCTCGATCCGGTGCTGGGCAATATTTCCTTCTCACTTCCAGCGGGCGGGAGCCTTGGCATTATTGGCGCGACAGCCTCGGGCAAGACCACGCTCGCACGCATACTGGTTGGAAGCCTTGCGCCGTCATCGGGCCATGCACGCCTGGACGGCGTGGATATGGCCCACTGGGCCAGCGAAGACCGCGGCACTTATGTGGGTTACCTTCCCCAGGCGGTTGAATTGTTTTCCGGTTCAGTCAGGGACAATATCGCCCGGCTTGGCGAGGGCGATGATGCGTCCGTCATTTGCGCCGCACGCCAAGCCGGCATTCACGACATGATACTGGCCCTGCCGGAAGGGTATGACACCCAGATCGGTTCAAACGGGGCGCAGTTGTCCGGCGGTCAGCGCCAGCAGATCGCACTGGCTCGAGCACTTTTTGGCGATCCGTCATTTGTTGTACTGGATGAGCCCAATGCAAGTCTTGACCGTCATGGCGAGGACGGACTTCTTGCTGCGCTCTGCGCACTTAAGGAGCGTGGCGTCACGCTCATCGTCATATCCCACAGACCTAATGTGATGCGGGCGGTCGATAACCTGCTTGTTCTGCAGGAAGGCAGGGTAGGCACGTTTGGTCCTCGCGACAACGTGCTCGAAAGTATCACCCGCGTACAAAAACCAGAGGCCATCGCACAATGACAAATCAAAACACGACAGCGACTTCCCTGGTCCTTCGTCAAAGGCAGGAATTGACAAGCCCGGCACAGGTATCTCCACCGCAAAAGTCGAGCGTTCCCAAGCGTGCAAAAACCGGAAAGCTTGCTTTGGCCGGCGTGAGCGTCCTGGCGATGTTCTTCGGCGGTATGACCTATTGGTCGGCCAATGCACCCCTTGCCAGCGCCGCAATCGCGCAAGGCCAGGTTAGCCTTGAGACAAACCGCAAGGTAATCCAGCATCTTGAAGGCGGTATCATCAGCGACATCCGTGTTCACGAAGGAAAAAAAGTTGAACGCGGTGATGTCCTTTTTGTTCTGGACCAGACCCAAATCGAGGCGACCAACATGTTGCTGCGGGCCAAAATCTCATCAGCCAAAACGCAAGCTGCTCTGATCAATGAAGAGCTCGTAAGCGTAGAGTCCCTGCTCAAGCAGGGTTATTCGCGCAAACCCCGGCTGCTTGCGCTGAAACGTTCCCTGGCTGAAATTACGGGCAAGAAAAAAACAGATGAGGTGCGCTTGAGCGCCAATCTCGATACGTTGAAGCGGGCCGAAATAAAGGCTCCGGTTTCCGGCGCAGTTGTCGGTCTTCAGGTCCACACGACTGGCGGTGTTATCAACGCCGGGCAGGAGTTGCTTTCTATCGTGCCATCAGAAGAACGGCTCGTGGTCGAAGCGAGGGTCGATCCGAATGATATCGACATCGTACATACCGGTCTGAAAACCCATGTACGTCTGACGCCCTTCAGCGCCCGGCTGCTTGCGCCTGTTCCCGGGTCCGTCAACTCGGTCTCTGCGGACAGGTTGAAAGACGAGATCACGGGCCAGGAATATTATCTGGCGCGCATAGACCTGGAAGATGAAGAGTTATCAGCGCTCAACAGCGTCAAACTTACACCAGGAATGCCGGTTGAGGTTGCGATAATGACCGGCTCGCGCAGCGTGATGGACTATCTGCTGGCGCCGCTGCTGAAGAGTTTCGGCCGCGCCTTCATGGAAGAGTAATATGATACCGGGAACGTTTGGGCCAAGCCCAAACGCACCCGACAATCAATATTCGTTCTTACGCAAACAGGAAGTCGTCTTCGCTCAAGCTGGCGGCGTTGACGCCGACGAGGACCACATGGTCAGTGTCGGTGAACTCAATCGCCGAGCCTTCATAGATATCGAACACCGAGAAATCGGTGATGGCCTTGAAGCCATAGCCCGACACATCCAGGCTATCGGTATTGCCCTTGACCTGGCTGAAGTCCCAAATGATATCTTCACCTGAATCAGAAGCGAATACGAACACATCGTTTCCGCGCTCGCCAACCAGAAAATCGTTGCCGCCGCCGCCGACCAATACGTCGTTTCCGCGCCCGCCAACAAGATAATCGTCACCGCCACTGGTGGTCGCGCCTGCAATCTGGGAGTCACCGTAAAGGGTGTCATTGCCTTTGCCGCCCTGCAGATTGTCGTCACCGCCGGAAGCATTCCCGGCAAGCTCTATTGCATCGCCATACAGAATATCGTTGCCGGAACCGCCCTCAACATAGTCAGCACTGGCTTTGGCATCTCCGTCGAGTTTTGCCGCATCACCAACCAGAATGTCGTTGCCGGAATTCCCTTCGAGGACATCGAACCCGGTTACGGGCGCACCGCTGAGCGTTCCCTTGGAGTCGCCGAACAGCTGGTCGTTTCCTGACGCACCCTTAAGAAAATCATTCTGTGCACCGCCATCAAGCAGATCATCATCTTTGCCGCCATGCAGCCAGTCATAGCCGTCACCACCGGAAAGCTGGTCGTTTCCTTTCCCGCCTTTCATTGCGTCATTCCCGGCCTCGCCAACGAGAACATCATTTCCCGCGAAGCCGCGCAGATAGTCGTGCCCAGCGCCGCCATAGAGGTCATCATCTCCCTTGAGCCCGACAAGATTGTCGTGGCCATCGAAGCCGATGATCAGGTCATGTTCGTTGGTGCCTTCCAGATAATCATGGTTCTCACTGCCGCCGATGCGGTTGTGCGCGACAAAAACATCATCCTGGAGATAGTCGATGCCGGTGGTGCGCAGAAGCACGTCGGAAAGGCTGGTGTCCTTGACCTCTTGAAGCAGTTCGGGGAAGTCCTTCAGGCGCTCTTCAAAATAGAAACGGTCGCCATCACGAAGCCGCATGAACTGGTCGAGAACGATCGTGTGGAAGGTCGAACCGAGTTGCGAACCGGATGTTTTCTCTTCCGCCAGGCCGCCAACCCACAAATCCACCTGGTCAATCGAGGTGTAGACTTCGGCAAACTGCGCCTGAAGCGCTGTATCCTTGGTCAACTCCGAGAAATCCGCATATGGATCGAGACCAAGTTCCACGCGCATGTCATTCAGTGTGGGTATGCCGTGATCGCGCCCGCGCATAATATTGAGCGAGGCAAGATCGGTGCCTTCACCGGTATTGGCGAACAGCAGGTTGCGCACATCGTCGACGATATTTTCATCGATTTCCTGACTTGATCCTGAGGCCAGTCCGCGCATCAGTGCATCTGCGCCGCCTCCATTGTCCAACTCGGATGGTGAGAAAAAGGCTTCGAACAAACCCAAATCGCCATCCGCGACGGTGCTGCCATCCTCGTTTGTACGGTGCATAACCGAACTCAACTGGCTGTGACCGAGCCGGTAGGCGGCGGTGGCGAATTCGGTTGAAATCGAGGGATCGATATTCGGGTTGTATCCGGAATATTCCGGGATGTTCTCCGCGCCCAGAAGGAAGGGGAGATATTCATTGAAAACCACGTTCTGATATTGCGCCTCGACGACAACACGTGCCGCGTCAAACAGCTGGTTCTGCGTCCAGTCGGGATGCGCACTCTGGAGCTTATCGACCTGATTGTTATGTTCAGCAATCCAGACAGAATGCATCGAGGTCAGTGCGATATTCTCGTTGATGCGAATATCGCCACCGACATAGGCATCGTTGGTTGGAGCACCGGCGATAAGCTCGGGATGGTCTGCATCCAGTGTCGGATAAATTTCACGTAATTGTCCCATCGTCGGTGCGTAACCATCAACGCTGGTCAGCATATAAGCGCTGGCGCCAGCATCAGCCCGCAGCAGCTGGGTGACGTCCTCTGATGAGCCGTAGACATTGCTCGCATCGGCAAAACTGGTGATCTTGTTGACCTGTTCCCGCGGAATGCCGTTTACTCCGGTGTTCTCGGCAAAGGTCGAGCGGTCGAGCGAAAGCTGACTGCCGGGCGTGAAAGTCGTATCGCCTGCCGGAACGTCGATGTGAAGCTGTTCGGTTTTTCCCGTTGGTGTGAGATCAATGTCGTGATCGATGAACTGGCCGAAATAGGTGAGCAGATCAGACGCAGTGTGAGTGCTCGGGATCACGCCGTCCTGGTCGACGATTGAATTGGAAATTGCACGCGCGTTTCCGCGATCTTCCGGCGCACCGACGTCATCGGCATACGCGGGGTCGGCAAGGCGCGAGAATCGCGTACCTGCACTGCCCAGGTCCGGGTCCAGGAGATTGTTCCCCGTGCCATCGGAGCTCCGCCGTTCAAGATTATGCAAACCATCGGTGATCGTCATTATATCCTCCGCTTCTTTTCAGGACTTCGAACAGTCTGCCCTGCAAGAGGTTGGATACATAAAATTCTCGTGATGATCTGCTCACGGAAGAATTAATGGTAAATCTTAGTAGATAGCCGCAACAATGTAAGTTCGACCCATTTAAATAGAAGGTGTTGCCTTGCCGCCGGCGGTTGAGGGGCGGACTTCCAACCGGGGATAGGGATTTTTCACTCGAAAATTCCGGCTCTAGCAGCTGGCTACGTACATGAACCTCACGCGCTTTCGACCAGCTTCTCCACGATCAGATCCTGCATCTCGCGAACCTTGCCCGTTTCATGAATCTTGATCCAGTCCAGCAGCTGGTTTTTCTCCATGGGCTTGGCGAAATGATAGCCTTGAAGATGCGTGCAGCCCAACTCGACCAGGCACGCAGCTTGCTCCATGGTTTCCACACCCTCGGCTACGGTCTGGCAACCCAACCCTTCGGCCATCTCGACAGTAGCCCTGATAATGGCCCTAACGCGCTCGTCGGATGTGACGCGGGCTGTCAACGGGTCGTCAATCTTGATGGTGTCGACTGAAAGATCGGCCAATCGTGACAGGTTCGAATAGCCGCGACCGAAGTCGTCGAGCGATACACGAATGCCCGCCGCATGCAAGGCATCGATGGCCTCCTGGGTCGAAATCTGGCAAGTCATTGCCGCTTCTTCGGTGATTTCTAGTTCGAGATAGCGCCGGTCCACTCCAGTCTCGTCGATGATATGCGTGATGCGCTCAACGAAATTGGCGGAGCAGAAATGGCGGGCCGAGATATTAACTGAGATGCGCCGTTCCGTGCCTTGCTCTCGCCAAGTGGCCATATCGGCAACGGCGGCGCGAACCACCCATTCGCCAAGTTCTACGATGACGTCGGACTCTTCGACCATGGGGATGAAGGCACCTGGAAAAAGAAAACCGCGCTCGGAATGGTTCCAGCGAATAAGCGCTTCGACGCTCTCAATGCTATTAGTCTGGCAGTTGATCTTTGGTTGGTAGTGGAGAACGAACTCGCCGTTCTTGATCGCCATCGATACTTCACGGCGCAACTCGGCGATTGACACTTCGCCAATCTCGCTGCTGTAGATCTGGACCTTGTTCTTGCCCGTGCGCTTGGCATGGTACATAGCGATGTCTGCGCGCTTGAGAATGGCCTCGTAGCTGTCGCCATCAGCTGGGAACCTGGCGGCGCCGATACTGGCGCCAATGACGACTTCCTCACCGCCCACATCGACAGGCTCGACCAGGCATTGCTTGACATCCTCCAGGATGTTCTGGAGTTGCTCGGTGTCACCAGCGCCTGGGACGAAGATTACGAATTCATCGCCGCCGATGCGTGCCAGCATTGGTGCCCCGTCGGCTACAGCCAACACCGCGTCTTTGGTCATCGCCCGGGAAATCGGGTCGCGGCCAGTACGGAACTGAAGCGTGCCGATGAGGCGTGTCGAGATGGCCCGCAATGCGGTGTCTCCGCCATCGTGACCCATGGTGTCGTTTACGGCCTTGAACTCGTCGAGATCGACGAACAGCATTGCTCCGCTCTCGCCTGTATCACGCAAGCGTTTCAGTTCTTTTTGTAGCATGAGCCGGAACGACTCCCGGTTCGGCAAGCCAGTAACCGGATCCGAGTATGCAAGATGCTTGATATGAATCAGATTGTCGCGCAAGCGCCGGACCATGCGGTTGAAGCTTTTCAGCACCTTATGAAACTCGATCGGCACAAACCAGTGCGTCGACAAATTCGCCTCCTGGAGGTGATTTGAATCCTTGGCGCGATGCGTCGCCTCCAGGATGTGTTCCAGTGGCCGGGACAGATACGTGGCGGTGGCGATCGAGAGGAAGATGACGATTAACAGGCACACTGCCAGCACGGTCAGTGCTGAGTTTTCCGCCTTGGCGGCCTTGATATGCAGTTCTGCCACCGGCTGAGGGATCATGACACCCCAGCCGGGACCCGGCACGGACGTGAATCCTGCGATCATGTCTCCCTTGAGTGCGGGTGAATAGAACTCTTGGATGCCGGTCTCTCCTCTGAGCATGCGCTTGACTGCTGAGACTTTTGAAATGTTCTTGCGTGAAGCGATCCAGCTGTCCAGCGGGTGAGCCAGCACATTGCCCTTGTTATCCACGATAGCAGCGTGGCCTTTGACGCCGAAGGAGATGGCCTTGCCAAGACGCACGAAATAGTCGGTTCGGAGTGCGCCGATCGCCAGTTTATCGTCGACCAACCGGATCACGTACATGATTGGCATGTCACCTGGCCCGTTCATGACTGGTGTGAACTGCGTCCGATCCGCTGCTGCGAGTGCCTTCAAGGTCGCGAACCTTTCTTTCGGAACCATCTTTGGGCAACGGGCCTCCAACCTGCTCGCTTCGGCGATGACGATGCCCGTAGTGGCATCGGCGAGACAGACGTGACGGAACTCGAGATTTTTAAGTAGATCTTCCGTCTGCCCGGCGCGGCCGTCTCTGGCAAGGCTTGCCGAAAGCAGTTCGAAGGTTGCCGAGACGTCACGGTGATAGCGCTGCAGGGCAGCACCTAGGTTGCGAGCCAGAAGGAGATGGCGGTCCCGTACCTCGTCGAACTCACTTTGCAATATCTGGGAGTGCGACCAGAGCCAGAAGACCAGTACCGGAAAAATCGTTAATGCGCCAAAAAGCACAAATAGCAAATGTTTCAGCCGCATCGTCTCGGTGCCCCATGGTCACGAGTTGTTCGATGCAGGCTACGTGCGAAAATTGAAAAGAAAGAAAATCACAAGAAGGAATTTGTCTCATATGGTTAAAATGACCTTCACGGGGACAGAGATATCTTCAAGTTCTGAGGCGAAAGAGCAGAGCGAGAACTTATCCGGTATTGCATCAAGCCCTGAAATCAACATTGAAAATTCTCACCGCATCGGAAAATAAATACCACTGATCAGATAGCCGTTAGCCCCTGCTGGTTAAGGGTCGTGAATGCGTCCCAGAATCTCCGCTATTGGTACTTTGCAAACGTCATCTGCCCCGAGCGAGCAATCCAGCTCTTGAGTGGAAAGCGGACATTCTACCGTCCAATTCCTGCTTTCAGGCGTGATGCGGTGCCCTGAATATCTATCAGTGTACTCGTCGAGATCGTTGTGGCAGAGTGCTGATTTTCCGGGTACGGAGGGTAGTATCAGTGACTCAGAGCGCTCAACTGAAGCCGCACCTCGGTGTGGGCGACCATTCTCCGGTTTTCAGTTGTAATGATACTGAGGGTGATTTTTACGATTTTTACTGCGACGTTACCGGAAAGCCGGTGGTATTCATTTTTAGTGGAAATACTGACTTAAAAGACCTTGCCGATCCGTTGCTTTCCATATCCTCGCTCGACGGGGACCGTGCCCAGATGGTTACCATCGTGGCCGGCAACGCGGAGGATGTGAAAGCGCAAAAAGAGGCCGCCAACTGGCCGATCCGGACGGTCGTGGATGTTGGCGGCGAGGTTACTACCGGATTCGCCAACCTTTCGGGCGTTCCCGCGCCGTCAATATTTGTTTTGTGTCCCAACCAGCGAGTCGCCGGGATCACCGGGCTCGACCAAACGGGCGAAAACCTTAGCGGCTGGCTGGGTGAGTGCCTAAGCGAAGTGACATTTTCCGATAAGCCCAGAGCGGTGAGCAGCATACCCCCTGCGCTGATGATCCCGCGCGTGCTCGACCCGGAAGATTGCGAATGGCTCATCGGTCTGTGGCGGGACGGGGAGACGCAGGAAGGTCAGGTCACCCTCGGCGCCAGCCAAGGTGGCCGCAAGGCCGTGGCGAGAGACATGAAGCGCCGCGAGGACTTCATCCTGGAAGATCCGGAGATGCAGCAGCGTGTGCTCGGAAAGATGATGCCGCGGCTGGCTCCCGAGCTCAAAAAGGTTCTGCATTTTCACAAGTGGAGCATGGAGGCGCTCAGGGTCGGTTGTTACAAGGCGAGCGACCAGGGGTTCTTCAACATCCACCGCGACAACACCAGCCCACCGACGAAGGACCGCAAATACGCCATCACCATCAATCTGAATACCGGCGAATACGAGGGTGGTGATCTGCGATTCCCCGAGTACGGCAACCAATTGTTCTGCCCTCCCGCCGGTGGGGCGGTCGTGTTCTCCTGCTCTTTGCTGCACGAGGTGCTACCCGTCACCTCGGGCGAGCGCTTCACACTGCTGACATTCCTGAGGTAATCTTCCTGAGCGCGATGTGCTTCGCCGAGGCTTTAGCCTGGCTCGGAGGGGCGCCGATCACTCTCTTGGTGTGACGGAAATGCGCCAGTCTGAGGGTTTAGGTCATTTGACACGGGAATGGCTCGTTAAAATACCGAATAAAATTCAAATGCTTAAGTGGTCTCCACGGGTGGAATTGAACCACTGGCCTCTCCCTAGCCAACGCTGTTCTGTGCTGAAAAGCGTTTTGTAGCGTTTGGGCTGATCAAAAAAACTTAGAGTTCTTAGGAAAAAGCTGGTGCCCACGAGTGGAATTGAACCACTGGCCTCTCCCTTACCAAGGGAGTGCTCTACCCCTGAGCTACGTGGGCGAAAAGTGACGGGCTGAATGAGCCGGTCAAGTCGCGGGGACACTGCCATAGGGTTCACCCTTGTGCAAGATGTGTGAAGCTGACCGGCGTAAGGATGAATACCAATCATGGCTAACGCTGTTGTAGTTCCGTCACATCGTCCAAAAAACATCTGAATTCAGGCGCTTTTGCCTTTTACAAGCCGCATTTTTGACGCCAGCATGGCGTCTTCCGTGGGCTGAATATGTTTTTATTAGGCCTCCGGGCATGAAATTGCGCGCTGCACGCCCTATCTTCTAGAGGTTGGACTGCTTCCTGGGAGGGCGGTGCCGTGTAACAGCGCCAACGCCGACGGCTATATGCATGTGTGATATGCGTAATAAAAACAAAACGGTAACTGCCTTTTGGCGCGTGCTCGCCATGGCCATGCTGACTGTCTTCGTGACGCCTGTCATCGCGCTTGGTGATGAGATCACGGCCGTCTTCGACCAGCTGTTATCCACTCCCGATGATCCCGCACTGAATCTTCGCTACGCAGAACTGGCCATGGCGCAGGGCGAAACTCGCAAGGCACTCGCTGCCTATGAGCGGGTTCTGGCGCGCGATCCCAATAATGCCGAAGCGCGGCGCGCCTACCGGAAAGCGAAGCTGAAGCTGCAGCCCGCCGTTACGGCATTCACGTTCACGACGGGTCTGTCATTCGAATCCAATCCGCGCCAGGTGCCGAGCCGTTCTGCTGATCATGATGAGGATATTTCGCTCGAGGCCAGCCTGCTGATGTATGACGAGCGCACCCTCGCGGGCCACCGCTGGCGCACGTTGGGTCAGGCGAGTGGCCACCTTCTACTGGAGACGGATGACCTGAACGATGCCACCTTCTCCATCGCCTCGGGGCCGGTCTTCAACGTCAGCAAGAAGACACAGCTGCACATTGCGCCGGGCACTGCGGCGGCATTCCTTGATGACGATTGGCTCTATCAGGATGGCCTGGTGCGCATTGCCCTTGAGCGCCGCAACAAGGGCAACGGGCAAAGCGTCACGACCACGGTCAAGTATCGCGATACCAATTCAAGCTTTAATGGCGATGACGGGTTGATCGTGAATGTGGACGGACGCTTCCTTCAGACAAACCGGTTCAGGAATGGCGACGCGTTTTATTTTCTGCCGCGGTTCACTTATTCAGAGCCCGGCGGCAATGGACCGGGGCGCGTCTTTCAGAGCGCCCTGTTTCCCGGCAATTACATTGAGTATGGCGCGCGCCTGGCCTATTTCATTCCGGTGGCTGACAAGAAGGCTTTTGTCGGCGCTGGCTTTGGTGTTTACCAGCGTGATTACGACCAGAATGTCGCCTTCAGCACCAAGGACCGCTCAGACGTGATGCTGGTGCCAACGGCGCATTTCCTTGTGACAAATGTGCGCGGCTCCAATTTGGATTTCCGCCTGGACTATCGCTTCGAGCATAACGACTCGAATGATTCCACCGAGGATTTCGACAATCACGTGGCCACGGCCAGGATTGTGAGGAAATACTGATGCTGCGCTTTACCACACTCATCTTGCTGGCCTTTGCGCTGCTTGCAGGCGCAGGCGAGATCCATGCGGCGCGTATCGGCGTTGCCTCCGTGGTCAAGAATTCCGTCAGCGGCTCTAATGGCGGCGCCAGTCGTGTCATCAATGTGGGCACGGGCATTTTCCACAATGAGATGATTACATCCGGCGCTGAAAGCTCGGCCCAGCTTCTCTTCCGTGACGAAACCAGCATGACCATCGGAGCGAACGCGCGGGTTAAGCTGGACAAGTTCGTTTACGATCCGAACAGCAAGTCCGGCGACGTGGTCGTCAATGTTTTGCAGGGCACGTTCCGTTTTGTTTCCGGCTCGGTGAAGCCAGGCGGCTACACCATCAAGACACCGGTTGCCACGGTGGGTTTGCGCGGGACAATTGTCGAAGGGTTCATGAGTGCCAATAGCCTTTTACTGGTTATCGTGGAGGGCTCGGTCGTCGTGACGACTGCCAATGGGACAACGGTCACTCTGAATGCCGGGCAGTACATTACCGTGGCGAGCAATGGCGCAGTCACCGGCCCCAGCCCCTGGACGGGCCGGACGCTGGATATCGAGAGCGGGCACGAATTTATCCTGGATACGGAAAAGGCAACCGAAGACCAACGCAACCAATTTAACGATGCGATCGATAGCCGGGATGTTGAAATCAATTTCCCGGACGTGCCGCCTAGGACCGGCAAAACCGGTGGAACTATTAGCTCATCCGACGCGCAGCTCAAACGCGATATTGAATATCTTGCAACCCTTGAGAACGGACACAGAATTTATGCCTTCAAATATCTCTGGGAAGACAGGGTTCGAATCGGCGTCATGGCGCAGGACCTGTTACGCGATCCGGTCTTTAAACAGGCCGTGGAAGTGATGCCCAATGGCTTCTACGGTGTAAACTACGCTGAACTCGGCCTGAAAATGACCACACTGGCCGAGTGGAATGAGCAGGGAATTGCGTCTGTGAAGTCACAGGCACAGCTTGCCCCGTTGAAGGCGAGTGTGAGCGTGCAACC
This sequence comes from Hyphomicrobiales bacterium, assembly GCA_021775525.1. Classification (GTDB taxonomy): domain Bacteria; phylum Pseudomonadota; class Alphaproteobacteria; order Rhizobiales; family Methyloligellaceae; genus UBA2767. Next base: position 7,157 of record JAJFHQ010000063.1, on the reverse strand, counting down.
GGCTCCTGGCGACTAGATGCACATTGGAATATCGGGGCTAGAGTGAGCGGCAAGGGCGGTAAAAGCACCGGTAGTGAACGCAAGGACCGGCTGGCGGCTGAATTGCGCGCCAACCTGAAACGGCGCAAGGTGAAGGCAAAAGACGCTGGCACATACCGCGATACTGAGGCCAATGAGAACGACCGCCGGTAACGCTAGTGCCGCGCCTGAGTTGCGGGCTTCTGGCCGCAGCGTTAGATCAAGGTTGAGAATTGTCGCCGCGCCGCATGGCAGCAGCGTCTCGAAACGGAAATGGTGTTGGTATCATGGACAGAATTAAGGTCATAGGCGGATCGCGGCTCGAGGGTACGATCCCGATCAGCGGTGCAAAGAATGCGACTCTGCCCCTCATGATCGCCAGCATGCTGACGCCCGAGACACTCACACTTGAGAATGTGCCTCAACTGGCGGACGTGGTGCAGCTTGCGCGCATCCTGGGCAATCACGGCGTCGACCTGGCGATTGCCGGCAAACGGCCCGGACAGAGTGATGGGCACTCGCAGACCTTTAAGCTGACGGCGCATGAAATTGTCGACACACTCGCGCCTTACGAAATGGTGTCGCGCATGCGCGCCAGCTTCTGGGTGCTCGGCCCGCTTGTGGCCCGCATGGGAGAAGCGAAGGTTTCGCTGCCCGGAGGCTGTGCCATCGGTACGCGCCCGGTTGATCTGCATCTCGACGCGCTGCGCGCACTCGGGGCGGAGATTGAACTGGAAGGCGGTTATGTAATCGCCAACGCGTCATCAGGCCTGAAGGGGGGACGTATCAGCTTTCCAAAGGTCTCTGTTGGCGCCACTCACAATGCGCTCATGGCCGCGACACTGGCCAAGGGCGAGACCGTAATCGAGAATGCGGCGCGCGAGCCAGAGGTGGGTGATGTTGCCGATTGCCTCGTGAAAATGGGCGCGCAGATTGACGGCATCGGAACCTCCACGCTCACAATACAAGGGGCAGATGAACTCAAGGGCGCGGTTCACAGCGTTCTGCCTGACCGAATTGAAACAGGCACCTACGCAATGGCAGTGGCGGCGACAGGCGGAGACGTCATGCTCGACAATGCCCGCGCGGACCTGCTGGAAGCAGCGCTCGACGTTCTGCGTGATGCTGGTGTTGAGATTACAGTCACCAATTCCGGTATCCGGGTTGCGCGCAACGGCGCAGGGTTGAAACCGGTCAATGTTGAAACACAACCATTTCCCGGATTCCCCACGGATCTTCAGGCTCAACTGATGGCATTGATGTCGGTGGCTGATGGCACATCCAATATCCGCGAAACCATTTTCGAGAACCGTTTCATGCATGTGCAGGAATTGGCCCGGCTGGGTGCCGAGATAGACCTTGATGGCGATTTGGCGCGTGTTTCAGGCGTAAAAAATCTGCATGGGGCGCAAGTCATGGCAACCGATCTGCGGGCTTCCGTATCCCTTGTCATTGCCGGTCTGGTGGCGGAAGGCGAGACCGTCATCAACCGGGTCTACCACCTTGATCGCGGGTTTGAACGTATCGAGGAAAAGCTCGGCCGTTGCGGCGCGCAAATAGAGCGCCTGACATCTTAGACGTAATCATCACGCCTCCCCGTTGCCAGAACGCCTCTTCACCGCTATCACAGGCGCGGACCTGCAAACCCGCGCCGGGTGCAAGACGCCCTGAATTGAGAATTGGTTGAAGCCATGGAGCCTTTGAAACTTTTAGCCTTGGACGAGGAAGACCTGCAGGTCATGTCCGCGCATCTTCAAGACGCCGTGCTGCGTATTGCCGACCTCGCCTATATCCCGGCCGAGAAGCGCTTTGCCATGGTTGCCAACCGGTTTGACTGGGAAGGCGTCAGTGACGGCGAGGGCGCACCGAAAAAAGGTTTCCAGCGCCGCCGATCCGCGTTTCGATTTGACCGCGTGCTGGGCGTTCAAATCCAGGGCGTCGAGCAAAACGCAAAAGAAGCCGTGCTGGAATTGCTGGCGGTTCAGTTTGAGGAAACCGACAAGCCCGAAGGCCATGTAACGCTGACCTTTGCCGGCGATGGGGCGATCCGCCTCCATGTCGAATGCATCGAAGCGGAATTGAGGGATCTGGGCCCAGTGTGGAAGACCAAACTCAAGCCCGAACATGAAGACGACGGCGATCAGGCCGCCGGGACCTAAGGAATACCCCCATGGTCATGCTGCTGGACAGCACCGCAGGTGATTTCGAGGAACGATTCTCGGATTTGCTGGCGGCCAAGCGCGAAGTCTCTGAAGACGTCGATGCGGCAGTGCGGGCCATCATCGATGATGTGCGTGCACGCGGCGACGCGGCCCTGATTGAGCTGACACAGCGTTTCGACCATATGAATTTGAACGAGCGCGGGATCGCTGTGAGCGAGGCAGAAATTGACGCGGCAGTGGCGCAGGTCGATACCGACACGCACCAGGCACTCGAATTTGCCCATGAGCGGATTGTTGCGCACCATCAGCGCCAGATCCCTGGGGATGATCTATATAAAGACGCGACTGGTGCGGAGCTTGGACATCGCTGGACAGCAGTCGAGGCGGCGGGTCTCTATGTGCCCGGTGGCACGGCCAGTTATCCCAGTTCCGTACTGATGAACGCAGTGCCGGCAAAAGTGGCGGGCGTGGGGCGTATCGCCATGGTGGTGCCGACACCTAATGGCGAATTAAACCCGTTGGTCTTCGCTGCGGCCCGTCTGGCCGGAGTTGAGGAAATCTACCGTGTTGGAGGAGCGCAGGCAATTGCGGCGCTGGCATTCGGCACGCAAACCGTTGCGCCGGTTGATGTCATCGTGGGCCCCGGCAATGCCTACGTGGCCGCAGCCAAGCGCCAGGTGTTCGGCACGGTCGGCATTGACATGATCGCGGGCCCATCGGAAGTGCTGGTGGTGGCGGATGCCCAGAATGATCCGGACTGGATTGCCGCTGATTTGCTTGCGCAGGCAGAACATGACGCCTCCGCACAATCGATCCTGATTACCGATAATGCTGCATTTGGCGAGGCGGTGTGCGGGGCGTTGGAACGTCAACTCGGTCAACTGCCGCGTGGTGAAATTGCAGGTAAAAGCTGGAAAAATTTCGGTGCGGTCATCATTGTCAAATCCCTTGATGACGCGCCGCCACTGATTGACCGTGTGGCACCTGAACATCTGGAAATCGCCACCGAGGACCCCGAGGACCTGATGGCGAATATCCGCAATGCCGGAGCTATATTCCTGGGGCGTTACACTCCCGAAGCGATCGGTGATTATGTGGCCGGTTCCAACCACGTTTTGCCGACTGCGCGCAGTGCTCGATTTTCTTCAGGCCTTGGCGTTCTCGATTTTATGAAACGCTCCTCTATCCTGAAGCTCGGACCCGATAGCCTCAACGCCTTGGCCCCGAGCGCCATGGCGATTGCCAAGGCGGAAGGGCTCGAAGCGCATGCCCGCTCGGTCTCGATCCGCCTCAATAAGGAGCGCTGAAGAATGGGCTTAACACTGACCGGCAAGGAGTGCCGCCATGACCGGCGGCGCTGATACGCCCGAAGAAACCTCGCGTCTTGTTGAGATCACTCTCGACGAGAAGTCGGTCGGGCGGACCACGGCCGATATCGAGCATGAGCGCAAGGTCGCCATCTTCGATCTTCTGGAAGAGAATGTTTTCGCGCTGGAAGACCGTGACGAGGGGCCTTACAGCCTGCTGTTGTCCATAGCGGAAAACCGGCTCGTGTTCGCCGTAGGTGATGTAAACCAGAAACCCATCACCAGTTTCATGCTTTCGCTGTCCCCCTTCCGCAAGATGGTTAAGGACTATTTTCTTGTTTGCGAAAGCTATTACGACGCCATCAAGACAGCGCCACCGAGTCGTATCGAGGCGCTCGATATGGGCCGGCGGGGACTGCACAATGAAGGCAGCCAGCTGTTGATGAAGCGCCTGGAGGGAAAGATCACGACAGACTTCGATACGGCGCGCCGACTGTTCACGCTGATCTGCGCGCTGCATTGGAAGGGTTAGAACGTGGCGGAGCCCAAATCTGCCGGATTGCCGGGCGCGGTTCTGTTCGCGTGCAACATGAACGCAATACGCTCACCCATGGCCTCCGCCCTCATGCGGCATCTGACGAATATGAAGGTCTACGCCAAATCAGCCGGAGTGCGGTCAGGGGAAAACGACCCGTTCGCCATTTCCATCATGGAGGAGATCGGCATTGATATATCGGCCCACGAGCCGATTCAGCTCTCGGATTTGCACGACACATCGTTTGATATGATCGTTTCACTCACTCCGGAAGCGCATCACCAGGCGCTGGAATTGACGCGAACCATGGCCGTGGAAGTGGAATACTGGCCGACGCTTGATCCCTCGCTCGCCAGCGGCAGCCGCGATCAGATCATGGGTGAGTACCGTGCCTGCAGGGACCAGTTGATCCAGCGCATCAAGACGCGTTTTGCGCTGTCTGGCGGACCGGTGGTATGAGCTTTGCGAATCTTGAGTTGAGTGAGCTAAGCAATATCCTTGATTTTGCGTCCCTCCGCGCCCATTGTCGCGCCGACAACTCTAAAGGAAGGGAGATATATGGCAAAGGAAGAACTACTGGAGTTTCCGGGCGTGGTCTCGGAATTGCTGCCCAATGCAACGTTTCGGGTCAAACTCGAGAACGAGCATGAAATTATAGCTCACACCGCCGGACGTATGCGCAAGAACAGAATCCGTGTCCTGGCGGGCGACAAGGTTCTGGTCGAAATGACACCCTATGATCTCACCAAAGGCCGCATTACTTACCGCTTCAAGTAAGGCATTCTCGCGCAAAGCGAAGCCAACGCAGGGCGCGAAAGCGTCTTCGCGCAAGGGCAAACGCGTGGCGCCGGGACGGCCCAAGCTTGTGTTGGCCAGCGCCTCGCCGCGTCGTCTCGCCCTGTTGCAGCAGGCTGGCATCGAACCTGACTTTCTGCGCCCCGCAAGCATAGATGAAACCCCGAAAAAGGGTGAAGTGCCACGCACGCTGGTGCGCCGTCTTGCCCGTGCCAAGGCAAAAACCGCTTTTGGCCTGGTGAACAGTGATGAAAAATTGCGCGGCTCATTCATTCTTGCAGCCGATACGACGGTAGCGGTCGGGCGCCGGGTGATCACCAAGACAGACAGGCTGGATGAGGCGGCCGCCGCGCTCCAGCTGCTCTCGGGCCGTTCACACCGGGTCTATACGGCCGTCTGCATGGTTCTGCCCACCGGCGAGCTTCGCCAGTTCGTGGTGGAGACGCGGGTGCGCATGAAGCGGCTGAGCAATGATGAAATTGAAAGTTACCTGGCGTCGGGCGAATGGCGCGGCAAAGCCGGCGCTTACGCCATCCAGGGCATCGCCGGGGCGTTCGTGCGCAAGATCGTCGGCTCCTATACCAACGTTGTGGGCCTGCCGCTGACGGAAGTTGTGAACATGCTGCAGGGCGAGGGTTTCCCGGTCTATTTTAACTGGCTGAATTCGGCCGAGGTTGATGACACATGAAACCGGTGGAGAAAATGACTGGCGGTCGCAGCAGCGGGGACGGCACGAAGAGTAAGAAAGGCAGCTCCAAATGCGCGCTTTGCGACAAGCCGGTGGTTGAGAAATACTCCCCCTTTTGTTCCAAGCACTGCGCGGACATCGATCTTGGCCGTTGGCTCAAGGGCCAATATGCGATCCCCGCCAGCCTTGGTGGCGGTGCGGGAACGACAGAGGACAAAGAATGATTGGGCCTTGTTTTTCAATGTCGTTTGAGCAGATCGTTTGGCGTGTCAGGACGACTCGACACGCTTCAAACGATTGCTTATAAGCCAAGCCGTCTTGACCGGTTTGCGGTGGCAATTGGCAACAGTCGATTGGCCTTGCGAGACAAACGAAAGCGCGATGTGCCCAGGTAGCTCAGTTGGTAGAGCAGCGGACTGAAAATCCGCGTGTCGGTGGTACAACTCCGCCCCTGGGCACCACTCTAACTCTTTGAAATAACTGATAATTAGGCGGCCAAAATGAGAACAGGCCGCCTTTTTTCTTGTGGCACACACTGACACACGCACATTTCCCTAAATTCCCAAGAATTACAAAGCGCTACTTCGTGACGTACCAAACATTACGATGCGCTCACGGCAGCTCCGTGGCACATGGATGGCACAAATGTTCTGGAGATGTTCGCGCCAAGCCGGCATCTTCCACCAGCAGAAACGCAAAGAACCGACAGCAAGCCCTTATGTGTAGGGAGCCATGTCTGCTTTACCCCCAAAAGCGGACATTATTCCACACTGCATCAAATGTCTGCTTTGTGCCAATAGCGGACATCACTCACTCAAGCAATGTACATTTCTCGGGGATGGTCTCTCTGCCTATGCCAAATATCATAGCCCCTTTGGGGGCACGTCGCCGCAAAGCAAACATCCGACCGGATCTAGGGATAACCACTGGGCCAGATACACCCTTTGCCGGTGAAAGTGCATCGACACGGCTAAGTTCACCTTGGGCGTTGATGGCATAGGTGCCGAGAGATGCATGTACAAAGACTAACCCTTGTAACTCAGCCTTGGTAAATGCGCTAACGGAACCGATGGCTTTTTGAAATTCCATTTGCCATGGTTCGATGCGGTCCAGTTCTTGAGAAATACGAAATAGACCTTTATTCCCACCAGCCAATATCGACCGCCCGTCCACGCTTCGCGCAAAGGCATAGATTGCATTTCGTGCTGTCTCATTTCCGGCCAGAGGGGTCGCCGAGCTATCTTTATCCAGCCGGTACACACCCGTGCTGGTGCCCAGCAAAATCCCGTTGTTACCGGGATCGTGTGTCGTGTGTACTACGCTTTCGGACGGCAATCCAGAAACACGCCGCCAGACCTTGTCCTCAGCAATCAGATACCAGCCCCTATCCGATTTCTCTCTGGAACTGTTGCTCCAGACAAGAACTGACTTGAGGCGGACAAGCGGGATAGCATCGGAAGCGCGCAGGTTTCGGTTTCGTGAAAGAATCTGTGTCGCTGATTTATACCTTAGCCTCGGGGCACCATCGGTCTTCATTGGCTGCAGCGATCCATCAGGCTTTAAGGCATGTAGGCCACCGCTCATGTCAACGACCCCATGACCCCACCATGGTGCATCAAAGAAGCGCGTAAACATTGCAGAAATCTTTGTCT
>JAJFHQ010000062.1 GCA_021775525.1 Hyphomicrobiales bacterium | reverse complement strand
GATATTAGTGAAATTTGCGGACTGCCTCGGCGTGTCTGATGTCCGCTTTGGGTGATAAGCGGACATTTCCATCCCAAGGGTGGTATCAGCCGATGTCCACTAAAGGTACGCTTCGATCGTCGATCTGAAGCGTGGCGACGAAGGCCGGATCGGAGTGGAAAACCAGGCTGCTAGGTGACCGTTTCTGGCAATGACGTACTTGTAGAAATTCCACTTTGGTATGGCGTTCGTGCCGGCAATGGAGCCCACCCGTTGGAAGAACGGGTGTTGGTTTGTTCCTCTAGTCTTGACCTTCTCGGTCAAGGGAAAGGTGATGTTCAGTTCCGAACGGTATATTTCGCTTATCTGTCGGGCGTCACCGGGCTCCTGGTTCCAGAAATCTGCTGATGGCATGCAAAGCACCTGAAAACCATGTTGATGAAAGTCTTGATGGAGAAGCTGCAACTCACTCATCTGTTGCCGGAAACCACATTTCGATGCAGTGTTCACGACGACAACGGTTTGCCCCGCATAACTTGATAGGGAGATCGTTTCACCGTTTATTCCCGTGAAGACGATATCACCCATCGCTGTTTCAGGCGTATGAGGGTCAAGCACACCCTGTCTTGGTGCGAATATCAGTGAAAGAGCTGAGAATATTGATCCAGACACGGTGACATTTTACCCGAGATGAACGCCTTTGGTAACTTCTCAGCAGGTCAATGTTGAAGGTCAACGCCGAAACGGCAGATATCAGATAATGTTGACCAAGGAGGAACCTAAAAATGGCTTCCTCCTTATGTTCGATAATGTCCGCTTTGGGTCATAAGCGGACATAAAACCACTCAACTTCGGATGTCCGCTTTACCCCCAGAAGCGGACATAAAACTGCGCTTCTTTACCCACAAAAGACTGCACACTTCACAGACGTCACGCACATGCATAGTATTGCCCGTGCCAGGGACCGGCGATCCGGACCGAGAGAGTAATGTCCGGACGTCTGCCGCCTGGCAGCGTGTGAGGACGACTATGCTGGATACGTCAGTAGCATCACCTGAAGCGCATCCGGCACTTGTGCTGAATGCCGATTTCCGGCCGCTCAGCTATTACCCCCTGTCTCTGTGGGGCTGGCAGGATGCGGTCAAGGCCGTGTTTCTCGACCGGGTGAATATCGTTTCCGAATATGATTATGCGGTTCACTCGCCCACCTTCGAGATGCAACTGCCGAGCGTGGTGTCGCTCAAGTCCTACGTAAAGCCGGCACTTTACCCGGCCTTCACCCGATTCAACCTGTTCCTGCGCGATCATTTCGTGTGTCAGTATTGCGGGGCAAAGAACGAGCTGACCTTTGACCATCTCATCCCGCGTGCGCGTGGTGGCAAGACGCTGTGGGATAACGTGGTGGCGGCCTGCGCGCCGTGCAATCTTAAGAAAGGCGGAAAGATGCCCGCCGATGCCCATATGTGGCCGACGCAAAAGCCCTATCGCCCGACAGTGCACGAACTGAACAAGAATGGCCGCGCCTTCCCGCCAAACTATTTGCATGAAAGCTGGATGGATTATCTTTACTGGGATATCGAGCTGGAGCCGTAATATCACTCACGGCAGGTCCTGCTGAAGGCAGGAATAGTTGTGAGCGAAAACAATCCACCCCTAAACCACAACCGCGAAGCCTTCTCGCCGCGGATCACCCGCACCCTCGAATCTGCCATCGCCGGTTCTACGCACGGTGTGGACCCCGCCGAAGAACAGGTTCTGCTCCGGCCAGCCATGGGCCTCCGGGTAGACCTCCAGCAGGCGTGCACGTTCATCGTCATTGAAGGCAATGTCCCACGGTGCCTCTTCAAAGCTCAGCGTACCGCCACGTTCCATATGCAGGCGCGTGGCGTTTACGGCGTCATCCAGCCCCATGCCCCGGTCGAACAGGTTGAGGACCACTTGAAGGACGGCGGTGCGGATGCGGTTCGAGCCGCCTGACCCGAGTGCGGACAGTGCGCCGTCCGGGCTCAGGGCGATTGAAGGCGCCATCATGGTGGAGAGCCGCGTACCGGGAGCCCACAGGTGAAACCCGTCGGGGTTCAAATCTTCCTCGCCCAGCATGTTGTTCAGCATGAACCCGCAGCCCTTCACCATATGGCCATTGCCTTCGCCATTGGTGATGGTTCCGGATGCCGCGTTGCCTTGAGCGTCGATGACAGAAATATGCGTCGTGCCCCGGGTCGATGGCGTGTGGTCGGCAATTGCCTTGAGGTGTGCGGTGATTGTCTCGTCCTGGATGATTTCATCCAAAGCACCGCCGCGCGCCTTGCGCACTGTGTTGGTTTCCTCCATCACGCGCGCGAGGACCACGGGGTCCGGTGCATCACCCCCGGGCAGCATTCGTTCCAGCAACGCCAGGCCGAAGGCGATCAGCGCACCGCTGGCCGCAGGGGCCGGGTTCAGGAGCAATTCATGGCCGCGATAATCCCATGCGAGGGGGGACCGGCGCTCGACCTTGTATTGTTTCAAGTCTTCCAGCGAAAGATGACCGCCAAGGTCGCAAGATTGCTCTGCAATGGCCTGGCCCACCTCGCCCTCGGTGAACAGCCTCGGTCCCTCGCGCGCAAGGCAATCGAGCGTGTCGGCAACTTCCGCGTTCTTGTAAGTGTCCCCCTCGGCAAGCAGCGTGTCGTTGGGAGAAAAGACCTCTCGCACTGACCGGCTCGCGGTGAGGATGGGCGAGACGATGGTGTAGAGATAGGCGTGCAGCTTTGAAACGTTCACGCCTTCGCGCGCGGCCAGAATGGCCGGCTCAACCAGGCGCGCCATGGGCAGACTGCCCAGGTCAGCATGAATGGTATATAGCCCCTGAACCAGACCCGGCACTGCGGCAGATCCCGCACCGATGTGGAACTCCTGTGTAGCAGGGCCGAAGTCGGCATCGATTCCATAAAATTCAAGCTCGTTCTCTGGGCGTTTGACGAGGGGCGTCTGCGCGAAAAAGTCGTACAAAATTGCTTTTCTGGAGTTCGCGGGCCGCGCCATCAGGAACCCGCCGCCACCGATAGAGGAAAAAACGAACTCCGGCACCGTGGCGGCGACCATGCCGGTGATGGCCGCGTCGAACGCATTGCCGCCTTCGCGCAACACTTCCGCTGCTGCCTCGGCGGTCACCTTGTGGCCGGCGGCGACGACTCCCTTGCTTTCCCTCATGGGGACTTCCTAGCGGGGCAGGTTTTGGGCTGCAACAGGTTTGGGGGGTCCGCTTCGTTTCAATGCTGCCTGATTTTGCCTATAGCATGATGAATAGAGGAGCTTTTTACATATGTACAGGTTGGTGAAGTATCTGTTGTTGGCGACACTTATCGCCGCTCTCTATTCCACGGTTGCAGCCTATGCCCAGGACAGGCCCTACCGCACGGTCACGGTGGCAAAAGGCCTTGTACATCCCTGGGGTATGGCGTTCCTGCCGGATGGGCGCATGCTGGTAACAGAGCGCCCCGGGCGGCTACGGATCGTCTCAAAAGATGGCTCTATCTCAAAGCCGGTCTCGGGTCTGCCGAAGATTGCCGCCGTGGGTCAGGGCGGCCTGCTCGACGTGGCTCTGCATCCGGATTTTGCGAAAACCAAACTCATCTATTTCAGTTTTTCTGAGCCCGGCGGTGGCGGGCAGGGCACGGCGGTTGCACGCGGCCGGCTGGAAGGGAATGCGCTTCGTGAGGTGAAAACCATATTTTCGCAAAAGCCAAAACTTTCCGGCGGGGTTCATTTTGGCTCGAGGTTGGTATTTGCTCCCGACGGTATGCTTTACATCTCGATGGGTGACCGGGGACGCATGAAGCGCGCCCAGAACCGGAGAAACCACCAGGGTACCATCGCGCGGGTGAAGGATGACGGGTCAATCCCGAAGGACAATCCGTTCTTGAATTCTGCCGATGCCCTGCCGGAGATTTATACCTGGGGCAATCGCAACGTGCAGGGTATGGCGCTCAATCCCCGCACAGGTATCGTCTGGGCGCAGGAGCATGGGCCGAAGGGCGGAGACGAGGTGAATATCCTCAAAAGTGGCGCCAATTACGGCTGGCCGCTTATCACCTACGGTATCGACTATGACGGCTCGGTCATCTCGAGCAAGACGCACATGAGGGGCATGGAACAGCCGGTGCTACACTGGACACCCTCCATCGCGCCTTCGGGCATGGCGTTTTACGTCGGAGATAAATTTCCGCAATGGAAGGGAGATTTGTTCGTAGGCGCGCTCAAGGACCGGCACCTGCGCCGGATTGATCTCGACGGCGACAAGGTGGTCGGACAGGAGTTGCTGTTAAGCGAGCTGCGTGCACGCATTCGCGATGTACGCTCAGGGCCGGACGGTCATCTCTGGGTGCTGACCGATGCGCCCAATGGTGAGTTGATCAGGATAGAACCGAAGTAGAACCGTTGACCGGCGACATGGATTACACAAGAGTTTCCTTGGGCTGTTGCTGCGTTGCGCAGTGAATACCCCCGCCGGTTTCGCCAATCGGGTCGACATTCAGAGTGACGACTTCACGATTTGGATAGAGCCGCCGTAGTTTCTCAAGTGCTTCCTCATCGGCTTTCTTATCCCCGAATTCAGCGGCGATGACCGCTCCGTTACAGACATAGTAGTTGACATAGGAGGCGACAAAATCATCGGAACGGTTACGCAGATGGGTGGGTTCGGGAATGACGACCAACTTCAAACGCCGCCCTTTGCTGTCGGTGGCTGTGAGAAGAATGTCATGGGTCTCTATCGCGGCTTTCGTCCAGGGATCATCCGGGCGGGGTTTGTCGGGCATCTGTATCAATACGACTCCGGGTTCGACGAACCGGGCAAGTGAATCGATGTGGTAGTCGGTGATGTCCTGATCCTTCACGCCAAGCGCCCAGATGAATTTGTCAGCGCCAAGAGCCCTCAAAAGGCGATGTTCGATCACTTTTTTCGATAGTGCGTTGCGGTTGTTTATGACCCAACTGCTCTCATGGGCGATCAGTGTGCCGTCGCCGTCGCACTCTATGCCACCCGCTTCGCCGACAACCCCGCTGTCGATGATCGGCAGGCTAAGCCTCTTTGCAACACGCTTGGCAATTTTGCCGTCATTTTTGTGGATTTGCTTATTGCCCCAACCGTTGAAATTCAGTTGGCAGACCGCAAGGGCACCTGTTTCATTTCGAACGAACAGCGGGCCACTGTCGCGGCACCACAGATCGTCAGTCGGGATGTCCCACAGTTCGACTTTTGAACTCAGCTTACCGCGCGTGGAAGTAGAGAACTTTGCGTCCACAAGCATCACAACAGGTTCAAATTCCACGACTGTATTGGCGATGTCGGCGATGGCCTGCTGTAGCATATCGAGGAACACCGGATCCGGGTGTACGATGCGACTAACCGGCCATTGCATAAATGTACGCATGTGCGGTTCGGATTCTTCCGGCAGCCAGAATCCGGTATCACTTGTCATCCCGTTCGAATCCGCAAGTGTTCCTCGGGGTGACGCCATCATTGTGACAAGTGTGGCCATCGATTTCAGGAAATTTCGCTTGTCTATCATTTTCCTGTTTGATCAATGAACTCTGATATTACTTACACATGGTCTCCATCGGGAAAGACAGCTTTGCACCGTTGATCGCTTCGATGTAAATCGTCTTGGCGTCCACGGCGTTGTACCGGATGTCCGCGCTCTCACCCTGGGTAGGGCGGCCCGTATCCAGGTCAACCGTCTGAGAGGAACTGACCCGGATTTCGCGGTATTTCTTCGGCCTGAACCCATCCTCAACCCGTCCAAACAGCGTCACGTCGCGCAGGATCATCAGCGGTGAGCCGCGCTGGTCGCCGCGCCCGCCCCATGTGAACAGGAACTTGCCGCGGGTGTTCTTGTTCGTGTGCACGATTGCGACGCCCATGCCCTGGCGATTCGGGCCCAGAAGCAGCTTGCCCTTCTGCTTGGTATTATAGTCGTCCCTCGACAGTTTGCCCTGAACCGTGCTGACAAACCCTTCCGGCTTTACCAGGAAATTCTTGTTCATGAAGCTGTCGAACTCGTCATAAACGACGGAACAGTCATACTGCCCTGCGTTGGCCGGCGACAGGCATCCTGTCATAAGGGCGATGGCAGCAAAAGCTGAAGTGAGATGTCGGATCATAATCGTGTTCCTTGTGAACCCTTAAGTCTCGCATATGGTTCGTGGCCTGATCAGAGAATACACGCTCCTTGTCAATTTTGCGGCAGGAAACTGCACTCTTGCTTTACGCGGGCATCAGGTCAAATGCGATGGAAATGCGCGTGCCGTCGGCCTCGAACGGTACTGTATGGTGATAAAAATAGGACGGGAACAGTACCATCAGGCCCGGCTCTGGCTGGACTGAAAGCGTTTCGGGCTGGCGGGCATTGTGAAAATGCTCCGGCGGGCGGCCAAACTCTATCCAGCCGGCCTTTCCTCCGTCCTTGTCGCCGACGATCTCCGGAAGCCTTGGATAATAGACGCCGCTCAACCATGCCGCCGGATGGATATGCGGGATTTGATGACCTGCTGATTGCATGACCACGCCCCATACCGAAAGGGTCCAGTCTTCAGGGCGGCGCGCAGTAAAGGGGTGGGTTTCATCGCCGCCTAGATCATTGCGGTAGGCATCTGCCAATCTGTAAATTTCAACCTCCAGCCCGGCGATAGGACCTTTCGGCTCTGATAGAAGTTCGCCGGAATGCTTGCCCTTGCGCGTGGCGTGGCTCTGGGGGGAGTCGGTGAGGGTCGGGTGGGCCATTACATGGTCACACAGCGCTTCGTTGAAACTCTCCAGATCATCATATTCATCTGGCGGGGTGATATGCACCGGGTGCACGAAGCGCTCAAAGTCATTGAGCCCGCGCACCTGTACCTCTTCGCCCAGGTCCCAGTGCGATACCGCCTTGAAGGCCAGCAAGTCGGTTTGTCCGGGGTGACTTGCAAGAAACGCGTCACAGACCTCGAGGGCGGCCTGCGCCTCGCCCCGCTGCAGGTGCAAATCCGCGAGGTTGACATGGGCCTTGGCGAAATCCGGGTCGAGCTTGATGGTCTTCTCAAACGCCTCAGCAGCCTCGTCCAGCCTGCCCAGCTGTTGCAGCCCATAGCCAATATTGAGCGCGCTGGCGGCGTGCTCAGGCGCGTGGGTCAGGACATCTTCGTAGGCCTTGATAGCGTCATCGAAACGACCCAGCTCCTGGCAGGCGATGGCGTAATTGAACTCCGCTTCCAGCAGGTCCGGGTCGGCTTCAAAGGCGCGCTTGGATTCTCTTGCCGCGCCCTCGAAATCCCCGAGCTCCTGGAGGACGGCAGATAGGTTGGTGCGCGCTTCCGGCAGGGCCGGGTTGCGCTCCAGCGCGGCCTCGTAGTCAGCCCTTGCCTCGTCGAGACGCTTGAGCGCTTTAAGAGCATTGCCGCGGCCCACTAGGGCGCTGTTGTGAGCCGGGGAAATTTCCAGCGCCTGCTCGTAGGCTTTCAGTGCTTCTGTCGTTCGTTCCTGTGCCTCCATCAGCACACCCAGGTTGAAAGGGGCATCGGCGTAGGCCGGTTCGGCGGCAATCGCGTTTGCATAGGCCTGTTCTGCTTCTGCGTACATGTCCAGCGCGGCCAGCACATTGCCAAGGTGTGTCTGTGCTTCCGCATTGCCGGGAGCGAAGGCAACCGCCGTGCGCAACAGGTCCAGCCCTTCCTGCTGACCGCCGCCCTGAAAGGCTGCAACACCGGCAATATTGAGCGCATCGGAATCTTCCGGGTTGGTTTTGAGCGCCTGCCGGGCAAGGTCAAGGGCCTGCTTGTGATTGCCCTGGGCAAGCTCGGCGCGGGCCTGGTTCACCACATCCGCCTCGACGGCGGGTGCAGCCGAGGCCGAGAAATCGAAGCCGCCGGAATACAGATCAGCCGCTGAGGCAGGGGCCGCAGTTTGACCCGTCGCTTTTGGCATCTGCTTTTGCTTGGGCCGGCCCTTCGGTTTTGCCGGGCGGGTCTTGCGCTGCTTCGACTTCTTCATGGGGACAAGTCATATCAGCGGACCGGGATGGTCCGCAATTGCCGATCAAACAGAGCTAGCTGCAGCAGGTCTGGCCGTGCTGGATCGGCGGGCAGGGTATGGTGCCATATGAACAGAACACGCAGCAGTCGCCTTTTTCAGGTTTGAGAACCACGCCGCATCCTTTGCAGTCATAAAACCATTGGCAGGCATTGGTGGGCATGGTTTCGGATTCAACATGGCCGCATTCAGGACAGGTAATTGTCGAGATCAGCTCGACATCTGTTGCTGTTTTTTCCATAGCGCATATACCGTAAGTGCCAAGAATATTCCCAAGCTGGGCAACAGCACATAGTCGAGCATACCGACAAATGCTGATAGTCCGATGATGCCAAACAGCACAACCAGAATTGGTGTGAAGCAGCACAGTGCCGCAATCACAATTCCGACGATGCCCACTTTTAGAAGAGTCCGATTGGTCATGCTGTAAAAATAATGGCAAACCTGCGAGTAAGGGCAACTCAATTCGTGGTGATCCTGTTTTTCAAAGGAGATGCTTTTAGTGTCAGGTCGCCAGGTGGAATATTGCACGGCGATACTTGGCACGGTCGGACCGGATTTCAAGGCGCCCTGCCGCTTAAATGGGAAAGGGCTGTAATGACACTCAAGATTCTGGGACGGGCAAACTCGTTCAATGTCCGCAAGGTGCTCTGGCTTTGCGACGAGATCGGCCTTGAATGGGTGCGCGAGGACTGGGGGCGTGGTTTCCGGGCGACCGATGATCCGGAATTCCTGGAGGTCAACCCGATTGGTCTTGTGCCGGCGGTGATTGACGAT
The DNA here is from genome assembly GCA_021775525.1 of Hyphomicrobiales bacterium. Classification (GTDB taxonomy): domain Bacteria; phylum Pseudomonadota; class Alphaproteobacteria; order Rhizobiales; family Methyloligellaceae; genus UBA2767. The sequence continues at coordinate 46,493 of JAJFHQ010000062.1, read as the reverse complement.
GGGGAGGCGCTGCGCGAGTCCAATACCATCATTCGTTATCTCGCCAGCAAGTACGGCGCGGAAGATATCTACCCGCGCGAACTTGTTGCGCGCGCCCGCGTCGAGCAATGGATGGACTGGGCCAATTACGAGACCTCGATCTCGCTCAGGGGCGCGTTTCTCGGCGGGAAGCTCGGCGAAGCGCCCTGGAACAATGACTGGTTCATCGGCCAGGGGCGCGATGACATCATCATGCAGGTTGGCCAGATTGAAGCGCATCTCGTGCAGGGCGGACCCTACATGACCGGCGGCACATTCACCCTCGCCGATATCCCCATCGGACTGATCGTGAACCGCTGGTTCAATCTCGCTTTCGAGCGGCCTGACACGCCAGCCGTCGCCGCTTATTACGAAACGCTCTCAGGCCGCCCGGCATATCTGGCGCATGGGCGCAACGGGCTGCCTTAGGGCAGACCCCCAATAAAAAAGGGAGGCCGAAGCCTCCCTTGGGTCGTCTCGATATGCAAAGAAAGTCTATTCAGCAGCGTCCCGCATGGCAGGCGCGGCGTCGCGTACATCGGGGTCGACGTGATCCTCGAACTTTTCGAAATTGTCGATGAACATGTCCACCAGTGCCTTGGCCTGGGCGTCATAGGCTGCCTTGTCTTCCCAGGTGTCGCGCGGGTTGAGGATGGCGCTGTCGACACCTTCCAATTCCAGCGGAACCTGGAACCCGAACACCGGATCGCGGCGCATCTCGGCATCCGCCAGTGAGCCGTTGAGCGCCGCGTTCAGCAGCGCCCGGGTGGCCTTGATGGGCATCCGGTGACCAACGCCATATTCGCCACCGGTCCAGCCAGTGTTTACCAGCCAGCAATCGACGTCATGTTTGGCGATGAGTTCGCGCAGCAGGTTGCCATAGACTGACGGGTGACGCGGCATGAAGGGCGCACCGAAACAAGTAGAGAAGGTTGCCTGAACGCCGTCCAGGCCCTTTTCAGTGCCGGCTACTTTCGCAGTGTAACCGGACAGGAAATGATACATCGCCTGGCTTGGTGTCAGCTTGGCGATGGGAGGCAGGACACCGAACGCGTCCGCCGTCAGCATGACGACATTCTGTGGATGCTCCGATGTGCCGGTCCCACTGGCATTGGGAATGAACTCCAGCGGGTAGGCGGAACGAGCATTCTCGGTCAGCGAACCGTCATCGAAATCGGGCGAGCCATCGTCGTTGAGGACAACATTCTCCAGCACTGCGCCGGCACGGATTGACGCATCGTAAATTTCAGGCTCGGCTTCACGCGACAGGTTGATGGTCTTGGCGTAGCAGCCGCCCTCGAAATTGAAGATGCCATTATCAGACCAGCCGTGTTCGTCGTCGCCAAGCAGCGTCCGCCTGGTGTCTGCCGAAAGCGTGGTCTTGCCGGTGCCCGACAGGCCAAAGAATACGGCTGAATTGCCACCGCCCATGGCCTCGTTGGCGGAGCAGTGCATCGGCATGATATTTTTAGCGGGAAGCTTGTAATTCAGGTAGCCGAATACCGACTTCTTGGTTTCGCCCGCATAAGAGGTGCCGCCAATGAGCACGAGCTTGCGGGTGAAGTCACAGGCAATGACGGTATCTGAATTGGAGCCGTGGCGTTCCGGGTCGGCGCGGAAGCTCGGCAGGTTTACCACTGTAAATTCAGGCGAGAAGCCTTGCAGCTCTGATGTCCCGGGCCGGCGCAGCAGATAACGGATAAACAGTGCGTGCCAGGCATATTCCAGGTAAATCCGCGTTGGCATCCGATGGTTTTCATCGGCGCCAGCAAACAGTTCCTGCACGAACAGCTCCCGGCCGTCAGCATGGGCCAGGAAATCCCCCAGCAGCACCTCGAAATGCTCTGGAGACATGGCCTGGTTATTGTCCCACCAGACCGTGTCCTCGGTCGAGGCGTCGCGGACAATGAACTTGTCCTTCGCCGCCCGGCCCGTATGCGCACCTGTCTCGACGGTGAGTGCTCCAGTGTCCGTGAGCTTGCCTTCTTCGCGCCGCAACGCTTGCGCGATCAGCTCGTCAGCAGACGTGTTTTTGTGATGCGTTCCCGGATTTTGAATCGGGAACAAGATAACACCGGCCTTTTGGGCTCCGGCTTCCGCCATTGTGTTCACTCCCTAACACAACTTGTCTCTCTGTCGGCCATGAGGTGCAATGTGCGAAAAATCCCCCGAGGCTCCCAAAATGTCCGTTTTTGAGAAGCGCCGCACGCTATTGCACCGTTTCCGAGCTAACAAGGAGTCATTGGTCTATATTTGACCGTCTGAATCAATCTATTTCATGTCATGAAGGTGTCATGTTCACGAACTGTGGTTAACCTCTGGCTGTTTGCACCAGTTCAACGAGGGCTTTTCGCACCGCTTGCGGCGTAGTGACGCGCTGGGGAAAATCGAGGCGAAGCCCCGTTTCTCCGCTCACCAGGTCGCACCCTTCGGGGTCGCAGGACACAAACCGCCAGTTCCCTTCAGGTGCGCCAAGCAATTTGGTTGCATAGAGCTGCACGGCGTCCGCGTGGTCTTCATTCATATGCTCCACGATGTCAGCTTCCGCCTCGATGAGAGCTTCAGCATCCGTGATCCCGGTTTTCAGATCCTGGACCGTGAGATCGTTGATGCGCCCGAACCCGCCAACAAAGTGAGCGCCTTCGACCCGCAGCTGATAAAATGCAAAGTCATCAAAGTCCGCATACATTTCCGCTGACGGGTTGCGGGTTAGAAACCTTGCCCGCGCAGCTGGGTCACTCACCACTTCCATTGTGCCAAAAACGCTAAGCCGGGCACCTTCCAGCGGGTCACCCCGGCCGCCGGTTTCATCGAACAGGATTGAAGCGCGCGGATCATTGAGAATATTTTTGGTATGTTCCGCAAGAGTGGAAATGAGGGTAAGCGGTGAGCCATCGGGCAATGCGGCGATGGTAACCAGAGAGGCATATGGGTAACCGGTCTCACGGTGGAGGGTCGCCAGCGAACCCTTTAGAGCCCTGCGCATGATGTCCCTGGACCATTTCGCGGGCGTTATGTGCTCGTCATGCTGGGGGACTGTCATATTATGCTCATTTGCCATATTATTGCATTGCAGTAACATTTTCGGACGCAACGCACTATAGATCGTGCCACAATTTGCCCAAGTTGCGACCATAGACCGCCGCGTGGGGGACGCTTCTCTACCGCGAGGAACAAGTAAATGCCGACAATTGCATTAGTCGACGATGACCGGAATATCCTGACCTCCCTGCGCATGGCGCTGGAGTCCGAGGGCTATAATACACAGACCTATAATGATGGTGCTTCCGCTCTGGAGGGCCTGACGGGCTCACCGCCGGACATGGCCATTCTTGATATCAAGATGCCGCGCATGGACGGGATGGAGTTGCTGCGCCGGCTGCGCCAGATAACTGAAATCCCGGTAATATTTCTCACCTCTAAGGATGAGGAAATCGATGAGCTCTTCGGTCTCAAGATGGGCGCGGACGATTATATCCGCAAACCGTTTTCTCAGCGCCTTCTTGTTGAGCGGGTCAAGGCCGTGCTGCGGCGCGCGCAACCGCGAGAGGCAACCTCCGCCGCCACCGACACCGCAAAGGTTCTGGAACGGGGCAAGCTGAAACTGGATTCAGAGCGTCACACCTGTGAATGGGACGGGAAACAAGTGACGTTGACCGTGACCGAATTCCTTATCCTGCAATCGCTCGCCCAGCGCCCCGGCGTGGTGAAGAGCCGGGATGCGCTGATGGATGCCGCCTATGACGATCAGGTCTATGTTGATGACCGTACGATCGACAGTCATATCAAGCGGCTTCGCAAGAAGTTCAAGCTGGTAGATGACAGCTTCGATGTGATCGAGACGCTTTATGGCGTGGGTTATCGGTTCAAAGAAAACTGATGAGTAATCCTGGCAATGGCGGTTGAGACAAACCGGTCAATAACATTTTCCGGCACCAAGCGCCTTATGCGCGGTCCGTTGAATGCCCTGCGTGCCATTGCGAGGAAGATCGAGTCCGGCTTCCCCTTTGCCAGCCTCACGCAGCGCATCGTGATTCTGAATCTGTTCGGTTTCGCCATCTTGGTGACCGGTATTCTGTTCCTGAATCAATTTCGCGCCGGGCTGATTGACGCCAAGGTGCAGTCCCTGCTCACGCAGGGAGAGATCATCGCCAGCGCAATCGGCGCCTCGGCTGCCATCGACACCGAGCAGGTGGTGCTGGAAATCGAGCCGGCGCTGCAAACCGAGAGCGCAGGCAAGAATAGTGGGATTGCTCAGTCCGACCAGGGTCTTGGGTCACTTGAGTTCTCGATCAATCCTGAGCGCGCTGCACCCGAGTTGCGTGACCTGATCCGGCCAACAAAAACACGGGCGCGCATTTTCGACCGTAGCGGAGCGCTGATCCTCGATTCAGATACGCTCTATTCGCGCGGTCAGATTCTGCGCTATGACCTGCCGCCACCCAGCGGGGAAAAACCGGACCTGCTCACGAAATACTGGCGTCAGTTTTCCAGCTGGCTCTGGCCGCAGCAGTTGCCGTCTTCCATAGATGCGAGCAGCATCAATGGCAAGCAGATCACCGAGGTGGCCTCCGCACTCAGTGGCGTGTCAGTTCCGATTGTCCGGGTCAATGAACGGAGCGAGTTGATTGTCTCGGTTGCAGTTCCCATCCAGCCGGTACGAGCCGTGCTTGGCGTCCTGCTGCTGTCGACACGGGGCGGCGACATTGACGGCATCGTCGCCAGCGAACGCTGGGAAATTATTCGTATGGGTCTTTATGCAGCGGCGGTTTCGATGCTGCTATCGGTGCTGATGGCACATACCATCGCGGGGCCGATGCGCGATTTGTCAAATGCGGCAGATCATGTGCGCCGGCGTATCAAGGCGCGAGCGGAGATTCCCGACTACACATACCGCTCCGATGAGATTGGTCATTTGTCCGGGGCGCTGCGAGATATGACGTCGGCGCTCTACCGGCGCATGGACGCTATCGAGAGCTTCGCCGCCGACGTGGCCCATGAACTCAAGAATCCTCTGACATCGTTACGCAGCGCTGCGGAAACACTGCCGCGGGTCAAGACCAAGGAGTCGCGCCAGCGCCTCATGGACATCATCGGTGAGGACGTACTAAGGCTTGATCGTCTCATTTCCGATATTTCCAACGCCTCTCGTCTGGACGCAGAACTGACCCGCGAAGATGCTGAACCGGTGGATGTCATCCACATGCTCAACACCATTATACCGGCCTTCACCCAGTCCATACGCGGCCAGTCGCGGAAGATCGTGCTAGATATTCCCGAGACCAATTCACGCCGGCCCAACCGCTACAGGGTCATCGGCCATGACAGCCGCCTGGGGCAGGTCATCACAAACCTGCTCGACAATGCGGTCTCTTTCTCACCGGTACGCGGCACGGTTTCGGTATCGGCGCGGCGTATCGGCGGGGAAGTTGAAATCGCGGTCGAGGACGAAGGCCCTGGAATTCCACCGGACAATCTGGATCGGATATTTGATCGTTTCTATACTGATCGGCCCGGCGAGGATGCGTTTGGCAAGAATTCCGGCCTTGGACTGAATATCTCCCAGCAGATAGTGACCGCCCATGGCGGCAAGATATGGGCCGAGAACTGCATTACGCCTGCCCGGTCCGGCAAGGGCGCGCGCCGGGCAGCTAAACCGCGCGGTGCCCGTTTCGTCATCCGGCTGCCAGCAGCCGTGGTGAAAAGGACCTGACATGCTGGCGGCGGATGGAACTGTCGGAAGCCTGCTTGTTCACGGTACCTGTATTTCCATAATCGGTCCCGATGGCAATGTGAGGGGGGCGCTGCTGAGGGGTGCGCCCGGCTCCGGCAAGTCCGACCTGGCGCTGCGGTTCATCTCTCAATTTGGCGTTGGTGACTCATCGGCGCAGGGCGCAAGGCTCGTAGCGGACGATCAGGTGCTCCTGTCCCGCGATGGCGATACGCTTCTCGCCCGCCCGCCCGGCACAATTGCCGGGCGCCTAGAAGTGCGCGGAGTGGGCATTGTTGAGGTGGACCATCGTACATCAGCAACTCTTGTTGTAATCGTAGATCTGGTGAATGCGGAGGACGTGCCGCGCCTGCCGCCCGATCCGCTGCCTTGCGAGGGGGTGCTCGGCGTTTGCGTACCGCAACTGAAACTGGACCCGTTTGAAGTCTCAAGCCCGGTCAAGCTCAAGCTGGTCCTGACAGGCCGGATTTAAGTCAAGTAGTTTGTCGGAATATACGATGTCATGCCGCTTGCGTTAGACGCGAAGCGAATACAAAGTGTGGTGCTGCTTCCGCGCTTATATAAGGCGGTGGCGGGACAAGAGTTTAGTTGTGCGCAGTTGAGGGGGAATAACAATGATCGGACTTGTGGTCGTGACCCACGGGGACCTGGCGCAGGAATTCCTGGCGGCGCTGGAGCATGTCCACGGACCCCAGGAACAGGTGGTTGCGATATCTATTGGCCCCAATGACGATATGGAAACCCGCCGTAGCGAAATCGTAGAAGCCGTGAATGCTGTTGATAGCGGCAAGGGCGCTATCCTGCTGACCGACATGTTTGGCGGTACACCCTCCAATCTGGCGATATCTGTCATGGAACAGGCCAAGGTCGAGGTCATCGCAGGTGTTAATCTGCCGATGCTTATCAAGCTCGCCAGCATTCGCGGGGAAAGCGAACTGGGCCAGGCAATTTCGGAAGCCCAGGATGCCGGGCGCAAATATATCTCGGTCGCCAGCAAGATCCTGAACGAGAAATGAGCCGGTCATAGTGGCGGACGGGGATACACCGCAGGACGGGCACTCTGGCGCGGACTGCTCCAGCGAGATTATCATACCCAATCTCAAGGGACTGCATGCCCGCGCCTCGGCAAAATTTGTGAAATGCGCCGAGACATACGATGCCGAGGTGAAGGTCACACGCGAGGGCCAAACCGTTCTGGGAACCTCCATCATGGGGCTGATGATGCTGGCCGCCGCGCAGGGCAACGCGGTCCTTATTGAGTGCGAAGGACCTCAGGCGCACGAGGCGCTGGAAGCGCTGCTTGCTCTCGTCAAGGATGGCTTCAACGAAGACAATTAGCTGGTGATGCGCAGCTTGTTGATTTCACCGGCAATCGCCTCGAACACAGCAACGAGCGCGTCGCCGTCATCAATGTCGAAAGCGCGTGACGATGAAGTCGCGCAACCTTCCAGGAGTGCCAGCGTGTCAGGGTCACTGATGTCGAAAGCAATTGTGTAGACCAGGATGTCCTGCGCCTTGGCATTTGTGCAGGCCTCGCTGGTTTTATCATTCATCGCAGTAACCAGTGATGATGAGGAGCTGGTAGGGCTGCGCAGCCGGCCATTCTTGGCGAACCCGAAGGCTGAGTAGCGCGACATGTTCTGGTTTGACATGCCGTAATGGGTGTTGGCGCCGTCGGTCATGATGATCATGACTTTGCGATTGTCGTCATCTTCATAGGCGCGGCCTTCGGTGAAGGGTTCGCTGGGCGAGAGCGTGCGCCAACCCCACATAACGCCTTCCATGATATTGGTCGCGCCCGAGGCAATCATATTGTTGATGGCGCTGGTCACCGTCGATTCCGTCGCGGTCAGAGGTGTGATCGCCCGGGAGGTGCACATATAGTTTGGACCGCTGCCACCACTGGGCGTCTCATTTTTATATTTGCACGCTCTTTCCTGCGCTTTTATCTCGCTCGGAGGATCTTTTTTGCAGGTGCCGTCGCTGTCATCGAGATAGCTATTGTAATAGGTATCCCATTCGTTGTCCGGCTCATCAGGAGCGAATGTAGGAACGAAATAGCTGTCACCTCCGCCGGTACCGGCAGTCGTATCATCTGTGTCATGCGGTGAAGGGCGAACCTCGACGCAACCGCCCCAGCTCGTGTTGTTCATGCGATTTAACAGAGTCCATCGCGTGAGAGAATCTTTGATATTCTCAGTGTGAATTGAAGACTGGCCCGTGGTGTCCATCCATGATGCATTAGAATATCCCGTGCCGACATTGACAGATGCCGCAAATGGCACAAGGCCTACTTTCACATAGTCAGGAATGGTCGTGGCATCGTACAAAATTTCAGTCAGGCTGGTGGCCGCGTTTTTCAACGATGTGAGTTTCGAGCCACCCATCGAACCTGAATTGTCGAGCACCATAACAACCTCGACCTTGCCATTCGGCAGCTTGACAGCACTGGTTGTGGCGACCGGCAAATAGTCAAAGCCCATCACGCCAAGAATATAGGTATCTACATTCATATTCGCCGTGGCGAGCACCGTCTTGGCCGTGGTGTCGATATTGAAATTTGAGGAATAGGGTGGAAAACCGGCGCCGAGATTGGCTTCCATGACCTTCGCGGCGGCTGTCTGTGCATCGGATTCAGATTGACCCATATCGATGGCCCGGCCCGCTGTCAGTGCGGCTGAGTCCAATGCGTTTTGCAGCTTGGCCCGGTTCCGGTAGGCATTGGCATAGTCGATGGCACCCCCAACGAAACCGAGAATCGGGATCAGGGTCAGTCCAAACAGCAGGACCACCGCCCCGGCACGATCCGCACTGAAATTGCGCACCAGTCGGGCGGCGCGTTCACCAGCGCTGGAAAACACCCGGTTCAACATATTCAGAGTTGAGGATTTTGCGGCCATGACTTTGAATCTCTTTACTGAACTCAATGGGATGTGATGGTTTTAAAAGCCGCTTAGCTTGGGACCACAGATCAGCGCACGGTTGAATTTGACCATAGTTGCGTTGCGATTCTGTTACCCGATAGCAAAAATTTTCATTGAATAATTAAGAGTCTAATAGGGATAAAACCGCCCCCTGTGAAAAGACATAACGATTTCTTTATATCGTTGTTGCATCCCGCGGGGCGCTGGGCTAAGAGATGCGCTTCCAAACATGCGCATGCCGCCGCCTGAGCATCCGGCAGCCGCAATATCAAAAGGGCACGAGTTATGGATTACAAGGTTGCAGACATTTCGCTCGCGGATTTTGGCCGCAAGGAAATCGATATCGCGGAAACGGAAATGCCGGGGCTCATGTCCATCCGCGAGGAGTATGGCAGTGAAAAACCGCTGAAGGGTGCACGCATCGCCGGCTCACTGCACATGACCATCCAGACGGCTGTGCTGATTGAGACCCTGACGGCCCTTGGGGCGGATGTACGCTGGGCATCATGCAACATTTTCTCCACCCAGGATCACGCCGCAGCGGCGATCGCCGAGGCCGGTGTCCCGGTGTTCGCTGTAAAAGGCGAAACATTGGAAGAATACTGGGATTACGCCGACAAGATATTTCTGTTCGACGATGGCGCCAACATGATCCTCGACGATGGCGGCGATGCGACCATGTATATTATCGTCGGTGCGCGCGTTGAGGCAGGCGAAACGGACCTCATTGAATCTCCGCAATCTGAAGAAGAAGAATATTTCTTCGCCCAGATCAAGAAGCGCATGGCGTCTGACCCGGGCTGGTTTACAGCTCAACGCGAAAAAATCCAGGGCGTGAGCGAGGAAACAACCACGGGCGTTCACCGTCTCTACCAGCTGGTGGAAAAGGGCTTGCTGCCTTTCCCGGCATTTAACGTCAACGACAGCGTTACCAAGTCGAAGTTCGACAACAAGTATGGATGCAAGGAATCCCTCGTAGATGGCATTCGCCGCGCAACTGATACCATGATGGCCGGCAAGGTCGCGGTGGTGTGCGGTTATGGCGATGTGGGCAAAGGCTCGGCGCTGTCCCTGCGCGGCGCAGGTGCGCGGGTGAAGGTGACTGAAGTCGATCCCATATGCGCGCTGCAGGCCTCCATGGACGGTTTCGAGGTGGTCACGCTGAAAGAAGCCGCCCCGACGGCGGATATTTTCATTACCACCACCGGCAACAAGGACGTCATCACTCTCGAGGACATGCGGGATATGAAGGACATGGCCATCGTCGGCAATATCGGTCATTTCGACAATGAAATTCAGGTGGCACAGCTCAAGAATCTCAAATGGACCAACATCAAGCCGCAGGTGGACATGATCGAGTTTCCTGACGGCAAGCGGATGATATTGCTTTCAGAGGGACGGCTGCTCAATCTTGGCAACGCAACGGGACATCCCAGTTTCGTAATGAGCGCCTCCTTCACCAACCAGGTGTTGGCGCAGATCGAGCTCTGGGTCAGGGGCGATGACTACAAGAACGAAGTCTATGTGCTGCCCAAGCATCTGGACGAAAAAGTAGCCCGCCTCCATCTCGACAAGCTGGGTGTCACTTTGACGGAACTCTCGGACGAACAGGCAGACTATATCGGTGTGAAAACCGAAGGTCCCTACAAGCCGGAGCACTACCGGTATTAGCCTGGCATACTTTGGTTGGCACATAAAAAATGGCGGCGAAGATTTCGCCGCCATCTTTTGTTGAGAAGTTGAAGTTCTGTCGAGCGTTTTACGCAGCGGCGACATCCCTGAGAAACTGGTCCACGACGCTGTTCAGTTTCTCAGCGTTGCTGGAAACATCCTGGGAGGCTTTGAGCACCTGGTCGGCCGACTTCTGGCTCTCGTCCGCCGCCTGATTGACGCCGGTGATGTTCTGGGAGACCTCGTTCGAGCCGGCTGCAGCTTGCTGAACATTGTTTGAAATCTCCGATGTCGAGGCGCCCTGCTCCTCGACAGCCGCAGCAATCGCTTCGGTCGCGGAGGACACCTCCACCATGGTCTCCGCAATACCGCGGATTGCCTCGACCGAGCTGTCGGTCTCGCTCTGGATGCCAGTGATCTGCTCGGAAATTGCCTCGGTGGCTTTCGCTGTCTGTGTCGCCAGCTCCTTAACCTCTGACGCCACAACAGCGAAACCCTTGCCGGCCTCGCCTGCGCGAGCGGCCTCAATGGTGGCGTTCAGCGCCAACAGGTTGGTCTGCTCGGCGATGTCCTGTATGAGCGAGATCACCTCGCCGATATTTTGCGCGGCGTCGGCAAGACTGGTGATCCTGGCATCGGTTTCCGTTGTCGCTTTACTCGCTTTGTCGACCACGTCCTTGGTCTGCATGATCTGGCGGGAAATCTCGCCGATCGACGAGCTCAGCTGTTCCGATGCTGCCGCCACTGCCTGCACGTTCGCTGAGGCTTCTTCTGATGCGGCTGCGACACTGCTGGCTTGTGAGGTCGTTTGCGTAGCAATCGAAGATAGTGATTTGGCTGTGGTCTCCATTTGGCCGGTATTTGCTGAGACTGTCTGGAGGACCGACTGGACCACCTCACGGAAGGATGAAATGAGATCTTCTATCCGTTTTTGTCGAGCGGTGCGCTCCTCATGTTCTTTCTCGCTTTCTGACATCAGCCTGGCGCGCTCTGCTGCATTTTCTTTGAAAACCTGCATGGCGTCTGCCATCTGTCCGATCTCGTCCTTGCGTTCAAGGCCCGGAACCTCGACATCATTGTCACCCTCGGCCAGACGCTTCATCACACCGACAGAGCTGATCAGCGGGCCCGTCACCGATTTGACGGCAAGGATTGTCACGAGACTCAGGATGGTGCCGATAGCGATGGCTGCAATTACCATCTTGTTGGCCATCGCGGAACCGGCTGCGAGCTGCGGCGTGATGACCGTAGAAATCTCAAGTACGCCGCGCACATCGCCAAGCTTCCAGTCGGTTTTAGGAGAGTATGCATTCGTGTTGTGGCAAGACACGCAACCCTTGGCCACCATCTTGTCAGGCACAGCTACGCGCACGACTTCCTTGCCATTTATCGTTTCCTGCTTGGAGTAGGTCTTGTCCGGATTTACACTCAGAAAAGCCCAGGCTTGAGTTTGAAATTTGTCCAGCTTGCGGTCCTTGCGGTTGGGCCAGGGAAAGCCACTATAGAGATTGACCTTCATGTCTTTCTTCTCAAGCAACTTGCTCACGTCATGAATGAAAGTCGCGGGCAGGGGCACACCGTTTGCTTCGCTCTTGTGATTGACCGAGGGCTTGAGCGATTTTGATTTCACCACCTTCTTGATGACGTTTTTTGTGTAATAGCCACGAATGGTCTTGAATTGATCTGCAACTTGCTGGCCTTGGCGGGTAGCTTCATCTCTTGCATTCCCGGCCATCATCTTCGGCACAATCAACGCAATGGCCACGACACACAGAATGATGGCGATGGGAACGGGTAAAATGAGCCGCCAGGACAGGCTTTTGCCACCGGTACCCTTCAAGTGGGTCAAATTTGGTCGGAGCAGGCTAATATTCTTTAACTTCGTCATGGCGACTACCTCAAATAACGTGTGAGTATTTCGCCTCCCTAGTGTGGATAATGGGGCAGTTTTATTAACCTTTTGGAAACACTCATAGGTTGTATTTCTTCCTTATTGCGTGTTAATACAGTTTGTCTACACGCATAAATAGAAAAAAATTCTCATGTTGCTTCGGTTTGCATTTCTTGCATCGGCAAGCTGCTTATTTTCTATATGAGCCGTGAACGGGTGTGGGCATAACCGGGCGATATGGGTAATCTGCAAGTGATTCGCCCGATGAGACCGGTCCATGCACGCCTATAAAAAGGTGTTTGCTGCGTTGCGTAAAACGCGTGCAGACCAAACGGGGGTTGGCTTGGAGCGAGGGAATGCTTGCCGGCGTGTTGCTGAAGAATATATCGGGGTTGAGAAGCCTGGTTTTTCTGCTTGCTGTGGCGGCATTTCCCGGTGCGGCGGCGGCAAATCCGCTTGAGCTGATCGCCGACTTCGGGATTGATGCCCGCTCCTTCCTTCTTGTTGGAATTTTTGCCGGCAGCATGGTGTTTGCCGTGTTCGCCGGGGGTCTTTTCCTGCGGGCTGCCAGGCGCGCGGGCAAGGCGGAAACACTGGCTCGCGAAAATGCTGAACACCTTGATGGCGAACGGGCCTCCATCCGCTCCCTCATTGCTGCCGAGCCGCAGGTTCTGCTGCGCTGGGAACTGGATGGCCCACCGGAACTCGCGGCCGTCACGCTGGATGCGGATCTTGGAGTTCCAGCCAAAGCCGAGGAGGTCGTGCGCTACGCCGACTGGCTGGAGAGCACTTCCGCAGTTGAGCTGGAAGAGCGGATGAGTTGTTTGCTCGAGGCGGGAGAAAGCTTTGCGCATCTTGTTGAAACCGCATCGGGCAAGCAGCTTGAAGCGATCGGACGTGCTTCCGCGAGTGGCGCCATATTGAAAATCCGCGATATTACAGGTGACCGGAAAGACGTGGCGACGATCGGAAATGAGCGCAAACAACTCAGCCAAGATAAAGATGTCACCCGTTCACTCTACGATGCCCTTCCCATGCCTGTCTGGTTCCGCAACCCAGATGGCAAACTTGGCTGGGTGAACCAGGCCTATGCGCGCGCCGTTGATGCGGCAAACACGAGCGAGGTGTGTGAACAGCAAATCGAGTTTCTGAGCAAGCGACAGCGCACCGAAACGCAGCGGACATTCGAGGAGGGCAAGAGCCACTCCAAGCGCATCCATGCCATCGTTTCAGGCGAGCGCAAGGCGTTCGATGTCATTGCACTTCCCTTCGGCCAGGCCAGCGCAGGTATCGCCATCGACGTTGCCGCACTGGAAGTGGCCGAAAGCGCTCTCTCCCGTCATATCGAGGATCACACCCGTACCCTCGACCGTATTGCCACGGCCGTTGCCATTTTCACGCCGGACCAGCGACTGCAATATTACAATCAGGCATTCATGGACTTGTGGAAACTGGAGGAAGCATGGCTTGAGGCTTCTCCCAGCGATGGCGAGATACTCGATACGCTGCGCCAGCGCCGCTGCCTGCCGGAAGAGGCCGACTATCGCTCCTGGAAGCAGAAGCATCTGGACCGCTACGAGACGACATCTTCTCATGATGACCGCTGGCATCTGCCGGACGGGCGCACTATCCATGTCGTCGCCAATCATGTTGCCGATGGCAGCGCCACGTATTTGTATGAAAATATCACCGAGCAATTGGCGCTCAAAAGCCGGTACAACGCACTCATTCTCGTGCAGAAGGAAACTCTTGACCATCTGCGCGAGGGCGTGGCCGTGTTCGGGACCGATGGCCGTCTCAAACTGTTCAATCCTTCGTTCGCCAGTATCTGGAAGCTGAACGTGGAGGCGCTGAAAGACGAGCCGCATATCGATGAGGTGATCGGGTGGTGCCGCGTGTTGCTCGATGACGATGACGCATGGGACGAAGTGAAATGTGCCATCACCAGCATCGATGATGAACGCGAGCCGCTTGAGGGGCACCTGGGCCGTCCCGATGGTTCGATGCTCGCCTATGCCGGCACGCCGCTTCCAGACGGCGCGACCCTGCTCACTTATGTGGACATTACCGATAGCAAGCGTGTCGAGCATGCACTGATCGAGCGCAATGAAGCGCTGGTAGCCGGGGATCGGTTGAAAAGCGCCTTCATATCGCACGTCTCCTACGAATTACGCACCCCGCTCACCAACATCATCGGATTTTCCGAGCTTCTCACGAGCCCGGCCACGGGCCCGCTGAACGAGCGGCAGCGTGACTATCTGGGCGACATCCAGACATCATCCGATTCACTGCTGACCATCATCAACGACATTCTCGACCTGGCGACGATCGACGCCGGGTCACTTGAACTCTCCATTGCCCCTGTCAAGGCCGAGGAAGTGATCGAGGCGGCTGTCGTTGGTGTGCGCGAGCGTCTCAAGCATGGTGCCCTGGATTTGGGCGTGAATGTTAGCGAGGACGCGAAGGATTTCGTGGCAGATGGCAAGCGGGTGACACAGGTCCTGTTCAACCTGTTATCCAATGCCATCGGTTTTTCTGAATCTGGCGGGAGCATCATCCTTGATTGCCGCCGGGAAGAGAACATGATTGCCATCTCGGTCGAGGACAAGGGGCGAGGAATTCCAGAGGACTACCAAGAGAGCGCCTTTGATCGCTTCGAGACCCGCCCGCAAGGGTCGCGTCATCGCGGCGCCGGTCTTGGCCTGACCATCGTGAAGAACCTTGTGGAGTTGCATGGCGGGTCGGTGTCTCTTACCTCGGCGCCCGGCGCGGGCACCACGGTGACCGTGCGCTTGCCGGTCAGGGAGGCCATGGCGGCTAAAGGGCCAGCGCTGGATACACCGCAGGGTGATGAGGCGGAACAGGGAGTGCCGCCACTACCTCCCGCTGCCGCAACCGGATGAGCGATCCCTGGGTCATCGAGGACGCGGACCTCGAGGATGTTCTCCAGCTTGCCGCATATCTAGCATTGGTGCTGAAGCCGGGTGACGTGGTCGCGCTGAATGGCGAGCTGGGCGCGGGAAAAACGACCTTTGCGCGCACGGTGATCCTCTCAATGCTTGATAAAAGCCAGGAGGACATTCCCAGTCCGACTTTTGCGCTTGTTCAAACCTATGAAGAAGGCCGTATACCGCTCGCACATATTGACTGTTACCGCATGGCGGGCGCGGAAGAGCTGCAGGAAATCGGTCTTGAGGATATTCTGATCCGCGGGGCAGCCCTGATCGAGTGGGCCGAAAGGGTCGAGACTGAGCTTCCCGAAAGTCGTCTGGAAATTGCCATTGCCGATGGCACACGGGAAGAGACCAGAACGCTCACTCTCACCGGGCAGGGCGCATGGGAGCGACGTGCCGGGCGGCTAAAGGCAATGATGGACTTTTGCGCGAGTTCAACATGGGCTGCTGCCAGGCCCGTCTTCCTTCAGGGTGACGCGTCATCGCGCGCCTATGCCCGGCTGCACCTTGATGACAAGACAGCAATCCTGATGGACTCGCCCGCTTGGCCGGACGGCCCGCCCGTGCGCGATGGCAAGTCATATAGTGCGCTCGTGCATCTGGCTGATGATGTGAGGGCCTTTGTAGCGGTTGCCACTGCACTCGAGGGAGCGGGCGTGAGCGTTCCGCGCATCCTCGCCCATGACCTGGAAAATGGTTTTCTCATTTGTGAGGATCTGGGTGACCGGGTATACGCAAGCGAAACGGGCGAGGATCCTCCGCTGGAAGAGCTTTATTGTGCCGCCACAGATGTGCTTGTCGCCTTGCGCGCGTTCGTACCGGCAGAACCGCTGGCCCTGCCGGGTGGCGGCACGCATACAGTTCCCGGCTTTAGCCGGCAGATCATGGAATTCGAGGCGGAACTTCTGCTCGACTGGTTCTACCCGGCCATACAAGGTGAACCCTGCCCCGATGAAGTCCGCGCGGACTACCTCGCGGTCCTGCGCGGTCTCTTCCCCCTGGTCGAAGGTCGCGATGAGGCCTGGGTGCTGAGAGATTATCATTCCCCAAACCTGTTGTGGCTACCCGATGGCGAGGGGTTGGCGCGCGTTGGCGTCATAGACTTCCAGGACGCGCTCATCGGCCACGCGGCCTATGATCTTGTCTCGCTGCTGCAGGATGCGCGGCGTGATATCGCTGGTGATCTTGAAGGGCGTTTGGTCGCCCACTACTGTGAAGCGCGCGGCAACCGCGATTCGGAATTTGACGCACAAAGCTTTGCAGCCGCCTATGCTGTGCTTGGCGCGCAGCGCAATTCGAAAATACTCGGCATTTTCGCACGGCTCGCGAAACGGGATGGAAAGCATGGCTATCTCGCCCACATACCCCGCGTATCCGCCTACCTGGAGCGCGATCTTGACCACCCCGCGCTCGGGTCCTTGCGCGCATGGTTCGATAAGCATTTGCCCCGCGAAGCGCGGCTCAAGCCTCTCGACATCTAAACTGCGTCGTGGGGTGAAGACGTGAGCGTGAAGTGCGCCATGGTGCTGGCCGCCGGTATGGGTACGCGCATGCGCCCACTCACCGATGCCGTTCCCAAGCCTCTGGTGCCGCTTGCGGGTAAGGTGCTGCTCGATCATGTTCTCGACCGGCTGAAATCAGCTGGCGTCGAGCACGCTGTGGTCAACGTGCATTACATGGCGGACCAGATCGAGGCGCATCTGGAAGCTCGCACCACGCCTAAAATCGTGATCTCCGATGAACGCGATGTGCTGCTCGACACGGGCGGGGGTGTCGCCCGGGCTTTGCCGGAGCTGGGGGTGGATCCTTTCTTCATCCACAATTCGGATTCGGTCTGGATCGAAGGCGCGTCACCATGTCTAGAACAAATGGCGAGAGCGTGGAATCCGGACATCATGGACACCCTGTTGCTGCTTGCGCCTATTGCCACCACTCTGGGATATGACGGACGCGGTGATTTCGACATGAATGATGTGGGTGTCGTCCGCAGGCCAGACGATGGAGAGACCGTGCCTTTCGTTTTCACCGGCGTGTCTATAGCCGATGCGCGCCTGTTCGACGGGTGCCCGGAAGGGAAATTCTCGCTCAACACCCTGTGGGACACGGCGATAGCGTCAGGGCGCGTTCACGGTGTGCGCCATGAAGGCATCTGGATGCATGTGGGCACGCCGGAGGCCGTACGAGAGGCCGGGGAGCGGTTACGCCATGAGCAAGGGTAGGCCAGGTACTGCGCGACTCTATTCGGTGGCGCCTGACGCCCCCTTTCTAGACACGCTGGCGGGCGCCATTCTGAGCGGAGATTTGCCGGTGGCCGGGGGAGCGGCGCCCGGGAAGCTTGAACTTCCTCGCTGGACCGTCCTTCTCCCGACCCGCCGCGCCGCACGTGCCCTCAGCGAGGCTTTCCTGCGCATTTCAGACGACAGCGCGATGCTGCTGCCGCGTATCCGTCCGCTCGGCGATGTCGACGAGGATGCGGTGGCGCTTTCAGCACCACCCGGGGCGGGAAACGAGGCGGAGTTGGCGTTATCGCTCCCGCCTGCCATCGGCACGATTGAACGGCGGCTGGCGCTGACGAAGCTGATCCTGAAATGGAGCAGTCTAAACGCTGAGCGTGCCGCAGATGAGGGTTACCGAACACGCGCCACGCCGGCGCAGGCATCCAGTCTTGCAGTCCAGCTCGCGGCGCTGATGGATGAATTCGATATTGAACGGGTGAAGCTGAACAAGCTCGCCGGATTGGTTCCTGATCTTTATGCCGAGCATTGGGAGCAGACCCTCGACTTCCTGAAAATCGTGACCGAGATGTGGTCTGCCCATCTTGATGAGAATGGGGTGATGGCCCCATACGAGAGGCGTGATGCGCTGATGGCGGCGGAGACAGCCCGACTCCAAGCCAACCCCCCGGACGCACCGGTTATCGCCGCTGGGTCCACGGGCACCGTTCCCGCCACCGCCGCCCTGCTGGAAGCGGTTGCCAGGTTGCCCAACGGGGCGGTGGTTCTGCCGGGGCTTGATCTGGAACTGGACGCAGAAAGCTGGGCGCAAATCACTGAGCCAAACCCCCATTATGAGCATCCCCAATTAGGCATGAACCAGTTTCTCACCCGCATCGGGCTCACCCGTGCTGACGTGATGGAGCTGGGTGGAGGCGAGCCGGGTGGGCGCGCGCAGCTCATCTCCGAAGCCCTGCGCCCCGCGGGGACAACGCAGATGTGGCTCGGCTTTGCTCAAACGGCTGATCGAGAGGCGATGGCGAAGTCACTCGAGGGTGTTGCGCGGATCAATGCGCCAACCGGGCAGGACGAGGCAGAGATGATCTCCCTTCTGCTGCGCCATGCGGTTGAGCAGCCGGGCCGGGTCGCGGCGCTGGTGACGCCGGACCGGACCCTTGCGCGCCGGGTGTCCGTACGGCTTGAAAAGTGGGACATGGACGTTGATGATTCTGCCGGGACGCCACTCGACAAAACCCGGCCGGGAAGTTTCATGGATGCGCTTGGCGAAGCAGCCGGGAGCGGCTTCGCCCCGGTCCCGCTTCTGGCCCTGCTCAAGCATCCTCTGACCCGGCTTGGGCGCACACCGGGTGAGATTCGCCGTACAGCGCGGCATCTGGAACTCGCCGCCTTCCGCCAACCTGCGACGGGAAAGGGGCTGAACGCCCATCGTGAGGCGGTCGTCAGGGTGCGTAAAATGTTGAGCGACGGCATGCGGGTTAATCCAGCGCTCAAGCGGCTGACGCCTGAGGATTGGAACAGCATCGATAAACTTCTCGTTGACCTGGAGGCAGCCATCCTCCCGTTGGCAAGCTTTTTTACAATCCCGGGCAAGGAGGTCGTGTTTGGTGATCTTCTGCGGGCTCATGTTCTGGCCGGTGAAGCCCTCGCCTGTGATGAAGGTCAATCGAGCGCTGCTTTGTGGCGTGGAGAAGCCGGGGAGGCGCTGGCAGGATTGCTTGAATCCCTTCTCTCGGCAAAAGGCTCTGATCTGGAAATCGGCCCGATGGATTATCCTGAGCTCTACCGTTCCCTGGTGGCGGGCATGGCGGTGCGTCCGCGCGCGCCAACCCATCCACGCATCCATATCTGGGGTCCGCTGGAAGCACGGTTGCAAAGTCCGGACATGGTTGTGCTGGGCGGGCTGAATGAAGGGACGTGGCCGGCAACGCCGGAGTCTGACTCCTGGTTCAGCCGGCCCATGCGCGCCGATCTGGGGTTGCCTTCGCCCGAGCGGCGTATCGGACTGGCCGCCCACGATGTGACGCAATTGATGGGCGTGGGCGAGGTTTATCTCACGCGCGCCGAAAAGGTGGGCGGTGCCCCGACCGTACCTTCGCGCTGGCTGCTGCGCCTTGATGCGGTGCTGGATGCTCTGGAATTGAAAGATGTTCTGAAGCCGCAACAGCCATGGTTGGCCTGGGCGCGTGCACGAGATGCGGTGGATGCAGTTACTCCTGTTTCAGCGCCAGCCCCTTGCCCGCCTGTTTCAGCGCGGCCCACAGGTCTGTCAGTCACGCGCATCGAGGCGTGGATGGCCAACCCCTACGCCATCTTCGCGCGTGACATCCTTAAGCTCCACAAGCTGGACGAGCTGGCGGGAGAACCCGGCGCCGCTCTCAAGGGCACGCTGGTGCATGATGCGCTGATGCGCTTCTCGCAGGCTCATCCCGGCAGTCTTCCCAATGACATTGCGTCTGAACTCATGCGTTATGCAAATACGCTGTTCGGTGAGTTTGGCGACCATGCTCGCATTGAGGCGTTCTGGCGTGGCCAGCTGGGGGTGTTCGCCCGCTGGTTTGCTGCCACGGAACCGGGACGGCGCGACGGGGTCAGCACCGTTCACGCCGAGGTGCCAGGGAAACTGGACCTCGGAGGCGCAGAGGAATTCACCTTGTCTGCGGTGGCAGACCGTCTTGATGAGCTCGAGGATGGAACGCTCGTGATCTACGACTACAAGACGGGGACAGTTCCTACCGCGCGAAATGTTGATGATGTCAAGGCCCCGCAACTACCGCTCGAAGCCGTGATAGCGCAGGGAGGGGGGTTTGAGGGCATCCCTGCTGCCCGGGTCTCTCGCCTTGCCTACATTCGCGCCCGAGGGTATGGCGAGGGCGGCGAAGAGCGCGATGCAGGCAATAAGCTTATCCCTGATGAACTCGCATCCGAGGCGCTGGAACATTTAAAGGTCCTGGTCACGGCCTATGCCGATGACGCGCAACCTTACAAGGCTTTGCGGCGTGCCCGGTTCGATTATCGCTACGATGACTATGCCCACCTGGCTCGCCTGCAGGAGTGGCAGGCTGGTGGCGAGGTAGATTAGCCCCATGTCCGTCGAGCAATTCAAACAGGAGACCGATGCCAACCAGGCGCGCGCCTCGAACCCGCGCGCTTCCGCCTGGGTGTCGGCCAATGCGGGTACGGGGAAGACCACTGTTCTGGTCAACCGGGTTCTGCGTTTGCTGTTGCACACGGACGCTGCCAGCGGCCAGCGAACCCGGCCTGAAACCATCCTGTGCCTGACCTACACCAAGGCAGCGGCAGCGGAGATGGAAAACAGGCTGTTCGATATCTTGTCGGATTGGGCGGTCATGAGCGAGCCTGAGCTGGCCGGGGCACTGAAGGATTTACGGGGGGAGCCGGCCAGTGCGCAGGACATGACGCGTGCAAGGACCCTGTTCGCGACCACACTCGACACCAAGGGTGGGCTGAAAATCCATACCATTCATGCATTCTGCGAGAGGCTGCTGCATCACTTCCCGTTAGAGGCTGGCGTGCAGGCAGACTTCAAAGTGCTTGAGGATAATGAGCGCCGAGTGCTGCGTGATGCGGCCATTGACGCGGTGCTGACAGAGGCGGCTCTGGACTTGGACGCACCGCTCGGCAAGGCGCTTCAGGAGGTGATCGCGGCGACGGGCGAGGAGCGCTTCCGCGAAATCATCGATGTAACGCTGGGCCGCCAGGATGAACTGCGCCAAATGACTCGGTTTGCCGATTCCTTTGACAGTGTCGGTGAGGCCGAACGTCATTCGGTTTCGCTGGCGCTCGATGCAGGCATCGACAGGAGCGATGCAGAACTCTGGAAAGCGATGGCCACAGTCCTGAGCGATGCGCAGATTGATGCTGCCTTGAAGGAAATCCCGCCCGAGAAGGTGACGGAGAAGAACCTGCTCGATGCGTTTGCAAAAGCCAGGGCCGCGCAGTATCCGGAGCTGCGCGCACAGGCTCTTTTCGAGGCCTTCCTCACGCAGGCGAAACAAAAACGTAAATCCCTTCTGACAAAGCCGGTGAAAGAAGCCATGCCCGAACTCGCGGTGCAAATTGAGGACGCACAGGAGCGTTTCGTGGAACTGGCGCGCGCACAGGCCGCACGCCACATCGCTTCGTGCACCGGGGCGCTACTGACGCTCGCAGACAAGATCATTGGCGAATATGAGCGCCGCAAGGATGCGAGGGCCGCGCTTGATTATGACGATCTCATCGTGAAGTCCGTGCAGCTCCTGGGATCATCCCCCGCCGCCCAGTGGGTGCTTTACAAGCTCGACTATGGCATCGACCACATCCTTGTGGACGAGGCGCAGGACACGAGTCCGGTCCAGTGGAAGGTTATTGCGGCACTCGCCAGCGAGTTTTTCTCCGGCGAGGGCGTGCAAGCCACCGCACGCACCCTGTTCGCAGTGGGCGATGAGAAGCAGTCGATCTATTCATTCCAGGGCGCGGACCCCGCCTCCTTCGCGAAGCAGGGCGCGGCGTTTCAAAAAGCGGCTCAAGGGGCTGGACGTCCATGGGAGCGCGTACCGCTCACGGTGTCCTTCCGCT
Source organism: Hyphomicrobiales bacterium (assembly GCA_021775525.1). Taxonomy (GTDB): domain Bacteria; phylum Pseudomonadota; class Alphaproteobacteria; order Rhizobiales; family Methyloligellaceae; genus UBA2767. The sequence goes on along the minus strand of JAJFHQ010000062.1, from coordinate 24,495 downwards.
CGACAGAGCCGGTACTGAATGCGGTTGATGATGTATTTTCCGGGGATGGCGCGCGCGACGGCGTGACATGGGCGGGCACTCCGGTTGTCCACCAGGCAGTGCGCTCAGGGCAGGCGGGGCTGGTGGAGCTCTGGGAGATCGAGGAGCCTGAAGAGCAGGATGACGTTCATCCCATGCGCCCCCATTTCGAGACGCAAACCGGGACGCATGCCCGCGACCGGCTTGTTGAGCGCATCGCCGATACAATCCGGCACTGGCTCGATACCAATGAAAGACTGGAGGCGCGGGACAGGGAAATTCGGCCCGGTGACATTCTTATCCTGGTGCGGTCTCGAGATGAATTTGTAAGAAAACTGATCCGGGCGCTCAAGGGCCGGAATATTCCCGTCGCCGGTGCAGATCGCATGACACTGACTGAACAACTGGCGGTAATGGATCTGATGGCCGTTGGCAACTTCGTGCTGATGCCTGACGATGATCTTAATCTTGCCACCATCCTCAAGAGCCCGCTGATTGGTCTTGATGATGAAGATCTGTTTGACCTGGCCCATGGCCGCCCCGGGGCTCTTTGGAATTCCTTGCGGGACAGGGCCGGGGCTGATGAGCGCTACGGCGAAGTGGTTACGCGACTCAAGGACTGGCTGGACCGGGCTGACACCAAACCGCCTTACGAGTTTTTTGCGGGAATGTTGGAAGAGCGCCAGATGGAAATGCGCCTCGCCCTGATTGCCCGGCTTGGCGTGGATGCGGGAGATGCCATCGACGAGTTCCTCAACATGGCGCTCGACTATGAGCGTCTCGCGCCCCCTACTCTGCAGGGATTCCTCGACTGGATGAGCAAGGGCGATGTGCAGGTGAAGCGGGATATGGAGCAGGGGCGCGACGAGGTGCGGATCATGACCGCACACGGCGCCAAGGGGCTGGAAGCCAATATCGTTATCCTGCCTGATACCTGTAAGGGCCCATCGAGCGGGGGTGGCTCCAAACCGAAATTGCTGCCTCTGCCGCGTTTATCTGCACCTCCCGGCACGCCGGGCCATCTCGTGTGGGTGCCGGCGGGCACCATGCCTTTGGAGGCCATTGAAGAAGCCAAGGGGTTGTTGAAGGAAGCGGAACGCGAGGAACATAACCGGTTGCTCTACGTGGCAATGACGCGTGCGCGCGACAGGCTGTATGTGTGCGGGTGGAAGGGTTCTAACGTGCCCCCGAAAGAGTGCTGGCACAACCTCGTGAGCGCCGGTCTTGAAAGAGTGGCGAAACCTGCATCCGGCCCGCTTGGCGAGAGCGTGCTTCGTTATGAGCGCGCACAATCCGCCATCCCGCAGGACCGGGCGGAGGCCGTTGATGGACTTGCCGCGCCTGAGGAATTGCCCGGCTGGGCGCTCTCCGACGCTGTCCATGAGACGCCGGCCACATTGCCGCTCACGCCGTCGGCAATTGCGGCTGAGTCTGGCGAGACGGGCCTCCAACTTTCCGAGACCGACGTGGTGCCGCCGCTGGAGCGTGGGGACCCTGCCCGATTTCTGCGTGGCACGATCGTACACGCCTTGCTAGAGCATTTACCGGGCATTGCTGAGGGCAAGAGGGAAGAGACAGCGCGCGCCTTTGTTGCTGCTCGTGGCGGCGCGCTTGATGAAAGCCAGCAAAAGGCGATTGTATCCGAGACACTTGGTGTTCTGTCGGACAAGGAATTCGCGCCACTGTTCTCACCCGCAAGCCAGGCGGAGGTGCCAATCGTCGCCCGGATCGCAAGAAAAGATGGGCCGGACATCGAACTTGCCGGACAGATCGACCGGTTGGTGGAACTCGATGACGAAGTGTTGATCGTTGACTATAAAACCAACCGGCCACCACCCCGATCACCTGAAGATGTGGCGCCCCTTTATCGAAGACAGCTTGCCGCCTACCGGGCCGCGCTTTCGCAAGTTTTTCCCGGAAAGCGCATCCGCGCGGCCCTTTTATGGACGGATGTGCCCGACCTGATGCCGATGCCGGACAAATTGCTGGATGAAGCGGCTGAAATACTCACATCACTCTGACCCACCCCTTGACGCTGCGCAGCCGCGCACCTACGTTCCGGTCAAATTCTGACGGGGCGTGGATTGAGCCCGGACCCGAGATCACAGGAGATGCAAACATGTCTAGCTCAGATGTTTCTGACGATACATTCGATGACGAAGTTCTGAAGTCGTCGACCCCGGTCGTGGTCGATTTCTGGGCAGAATGGTGTGGGCCATGCAAACAGATTTCACCCGCGCTCGAAGAGATTGCAAGCGAGCTGGACGGGAAGGTCAAGATCGCCAAAATCAACATCGACGAGAATCCAAGCACGCCAGGCAAATACGGAATTCGCGCGATCCCGACACTTATCCTGTTCAAGGATGGCGAGGTGTCGTCAACCCAAATGGGCGCGCATCCCAAGGGCAAGCTGATGGACTGGATTAACGAGTCCATTTCCTGAAGCGGACAGCTCACAGAGATTTAAGGGAAACCCCGGTGTCTAGGTGCCGGGGTTTTTCTTATCCAGCAACTCCAGAACCTGGCCTGCCAGGTAAAGAGAACCGCAGATGAGGATGCGCACCGGGCCGTGCGTGCGTGCATGGCTTGCTTCTAGCGCCTGAACCAATCCTTGTTCGGCAACGGCATCGAGCCCGGCATCTACGGCAATCTGGGCCAGTTCGTCTGTGTCATAGGCCTTGTCTTTACCGGCCACCGGTATCGTGGCTGCCCATTGGGCCAGCCCGCTGAAGTGTTGGAAAAAGGCCGAGGCATCCTTGCCCGTCATCATGCCGCAAATGAGATGCAGAGGTACGGGCACCCGTTCCTCCATCTCCGCCATCGATTGGGAAAGGGCTTGCCCCGCGGAGGCATTGTGTCCGCCATCAAGCCAGATTTCCGATCCTTCCGCGACGTGGGATTTCAAAATACTGTCCGTGATGTTCTGAAGCCGGGCAGGCCAGCGTGCTGATTTCAGTCCGGCGGATAGGGCGGCTTCACCAATTTTCTCACCTGCCAGCGCACGTACGGCCGCGAGTGCTATTCCCGCATTGTCGATCTGGTGACGGCCCGGCAGGCGCGGCAGCGGCAGGTCAAGCAGGCTGGTGTCTGTCTGGAACACAAGGCGGCCCTGTTGCTCGAAAACATCCCAAACCTGCCCGTGAGTAATCAGGGGGGCGTCCAACTCGCGGGCGCGGTCTTCAATGACTTCAAACGCTTCCTGCTCCTGGCGTGCAACGATGCAGGGCACGCCCCGTTTCAGGATACCTGCCTTCTCATAGGCGATTTTACCCAGTACGGACCCCAGGTAACGGTCATGATCGAGCGAAATGGAGGTGAGGACCGTCAGAGCTGGCATGTCCACCACGTTTGTGGCATCGAGACGCCCGCCAAGCCCGGTTTCCAGAAGCACATAGTCTGCCGGTATTTCCGCAAAAGCGAGGAAGGCGGCCGCTGTCGTGATCTCGAAAAAGGTTATGGGCTCGCCCGCATTGGCTTCCTCAACCCGCAGAAGGTAGGCGCATAAATCTTGCTCGGAAATTTGTTCCGCGCCGCGTGGGCCAGCCAGCGAGATGCGTTCATGGAAATGCACCAGGTGCGGCGAGGTGAACACGTGAACCTTTTTGCCAGCCGCTTCCAGCATCGCCCTGATAAAGGCAATGGTGGAGCCCTTGCCATTGGTCCCGGCGACATGAACCACGCCACTGAGCTTGTCCTGTGGCCGGCCCAGCGTATCCAGCAACCGCAGCACGCGGTCCAGCCCCAGGTCTATGACCTCGGGGTAGAGATGCTCCATCCGCTCCAGTATGTCAGCACTGCTATCGCCATGGGGCATGGGCAGTGTGTCCTGGTGGTCGGGCGAGGGTGTGAGAGATGTCATGGGTGCTGGCTAAAGAGTGGGGGCATCACTCGTGCGGGGGGCGGGAGTCTTCATTGCCAGTATCGTCCGATACGTCGCCTTCGGGCGGGAGATCATCAAATACCGCCTCGTCCACATCATCTTCTGCAATGGTCCGGGACTGGACCATTTCGCCGTCTTCCGGGACCGGGCCGATGGCCAGTTCCTCGTGGCGGGCTTCCATCAGCAGGCGGCAGATACGGCTTACTGTTTCGCGCAACTGGTGGCGGTGAGTGACCATATCGATCATCCCGTGTTCCAGCAGGTATTCAGAGCGTTGGAACCCTTCCGGCAATTTCTCCCTGATGGTCTGCTCGATCACGCGTGGCCCGGCAAAACAGATCAGTGCGCCGGGCTCAGCAATATGGATGTCACCCAGCATGGCATAGGAGGCGGTGACGCCGCCGGTGGTCGGGTGGGTCAGCACGACGATGTATGGCAGTCCGGCTTCTTTCAGCTCCTGCACGGCAACGGTGGTGCGCGGCATTTGCATCAGCGAAAGGATGCCTTCCTGCATGCGGGCGCCGCCCGAGGCGGCAAACAGAATGAATGGTGTTGAACGGGAAACCGCTTCGCGCAGACCCGTGATGATCGCTTCGCCAGCGGCACTCCCGAGCGAGCCGCCCATGAAGGCAAAATCCTGCGCAGCGGAAACAACGGGTGTTCCGTCCAGCGTTCCGGCGCCCACCAGAACGGCATCATTGAGGCCGGTCTTTGAGCGGTTGTCCTTCAGCCTGTCCGTATAACGGCGTTCGTCACGGAATTTGAGCGGATCCTGCGCCACTTCGGGTGTCGCAATCGTTTCATACTCGCCGACATCGAACAGGGCCTTGAGGCGCTGCTCTGCGGTCATACGCATGTGGTAATCGGAACCGGGCACCACGAACTGGTTGGCTTCGAGATCTTTGTAGTGGATCATCTGCCCGCTTTCGGGGCACTTGATCCAGACATTGTCCGGCACTTCGCGCTTCGCCAGGATGCGCTGGATTTTCGGGCGGACGATGTTGTTGATCCAGTTCACGGTGAGTTCCTCAATCTGGTCGTTTGTACGCTTGCAAGCCTATGAATGCTCTGCGGCTATTTCGCGGCAACAGTTTCGCTGCTTGTCAGCCCGTCGGCAAGGCTTCGCACAAGTTTGGTTACTTTTTCCACGGCTTCCGGTGCGCCTTTGCCCTCGCTATCGAGCGAGCTTTCAATAATTTTTACCAGCGCGGTACCTACCACCACGCCGTCTGCGCCATCGGCAATGGCGCTTGCCTGCTCGGGGGTTTGCACGCCGAAGCCAACCGCAACCGGCAATTCGGTTTTTGCCTTGATTCGGGCAACCTGGGCATGCACTTCGCTGGGGTCTGGCGCTTTCGTGCCGGTTATACCGGCTATCGAGACGTAATAGACGAAGCCTGATGTGTTCTGAAGGACGGTCGGCAAACGCTTGGCGTCCGTTGTGGGCGTTGCTAGGCGAATAAAATTGAGGCCCGCTTTCAGGGCCGGGATGCAGAGCTCTTCATCTTCCTCGGGTGGCACATCCACTACGATCAGGCCGTCAACGCCGGCTTCAAGGCAGTCCTTGATGAAATCCTCGACGGGGTAGATGTAGATCGGGTTGTAATAGCCCATCAGCACCAGCGGGGTGTCGGAATCTCCTTCACGGAACTCGCGGACCATTTGAAGAGTTTTCTTCATGGTTTGTCCGGCCTTGAGGGCGCGCTGGGACGATGCCTGGATGGCAGGACCATCGGCCATCGGGTCAGAGAAGGGCATGCCCATCTCGATCACATCGGCGCCTGCCGCTGGCAGCGCCTTCAGCAGCGCCAGCGAGGTGTCATAGTCAGGATCACCGGCCGTGGTGAAAGTCACCAGCGCGGCGCGGCCTTCTTTTTTCAGCGCGGCAAAGCGCGTGTCGATGCGTGTGGTCATGCTCACATCTCCACGCCGAGAAGTCCGGCGACTGCAAACACATCCTTGTCGCCACGCCCGCACATATTCATCACCAGCAGATTGTCTGATGGCAGGGTTGGCGCGAGCTTGGTGACATGAGCAAGCGCGTGGCTTGGTTCGAGTGCGGGAATGATGCCCTCAAGCCGCGTGCAGAGCTGAAACGCCTCCAGCGCCTCCTTGTCGGTGACGGCGACATAGCTCACGCGGCCCGTATCCCTCAACCAGGAATGCTCAGGCCCGACGCCGGGATAATCGAGCCCGGCGGAAATCGAATGGCCCTCGATGATTTGCCCGTCGTCATTTTGCAGCAGGTAAGTGCGATTGCCGTGCAGCACGCCTGGCTTACCGCCATTCATCGACGCACAATGCTCGTCCGGATTGCCCAGTCCAAGCCCGCCGGCTTCTACGCCATAGATCGCGATATCCTTGTCATCGAGGAAATCATGGAACAGGCCGATGGCGTTCGAGCCACCGCCGATGCAGGCCACCAGCGTGTCCGGCAGGCGCCCTTCCGCCTCCATCATCTGGGAGCGGACTTCCTGGCCGATGATGGACTGGAAATCTCGCACCATGGCCGGGTAGGGATGCGGTCCGGCTGCCGTCCCGATGATGTAGAACGTATCCTCGACGTTGGCGACCCAGTCCCTGAGCGCCTCGTTCATGGCGTCCTTCAGCGTGCCGGAACCCGCCGTGACAGGGATGACTTCTGCCCCCAACAGCTTCATGCGGAACACGTTGGGCGCTTGGCGCTCGATGTCGGTGCAGCCCATGTAAACAACGCATGGAAGCCCGAATCGCGCCGCGACCGTGGCGACGGCAACGCCGTGCTGTCCAGCCCCGGTTTCAGCAATTATGCGCCCCTTGCTCATGCGCCGCGCAAGCTGGATTTGTCCCAGGCAATTGTTGATCTTGTGAGAGCCGGTGTGATTCAGCTCATCGCGCTTGAAATAGATCTTCGCCCCGCCCAGATGCTCGGTCAGCCGTTCGGCGTAGTAGAGCGGGCTTGGTCTTCCACCATAATGGTCCAGCAGATGTTTGAGCTCGGCATGGAACTCCGGGTCGGCCTTGGCATCCTCGTAGGCCTGCTCGAGTTCTAGAATGAGCGGCATCAGCGTTTCGGCGACAAACCGTCCGCCATAGAGGCCGAAATGACCACGCTCGTCGGGGCCGGTGCGGTAACTGTTTGGGGTTTCAGACATGGGGTCCCGTGCTCTTTTACAGGTTTACGAGTTGCGAGATGCCGGCTTGGCAGCGGCAATGAACTGACGGATCAAATCAGGGTCCTTTTTCCCCGGCGCGCTTTCAACGCCCGAGGATACATCAACGATTGCGGCACCGGTTGCCGCGATGGCTGACGCGACATTACCCGGGTTCAGGCCACCTGACAGCATAAAGCTGTTCCCTCCCTTAACACCTTGAAGCGCCTGCCAGTCGAACGCTACACCGTTGCCGCCGGGCAGGGCATCCGCCAAATCGTCGGGCGCCTTGGCGTCATAGAGAATGATATCTGCGGCACCGCCGTAAGCGCTGGCCACGGCCGCATCATCTGCAGAAGCCACCGTAATTGCCTTCATGACCGGCTTTTGCGCAATTTGTTTTATTTGCGCCACGCGCTCCGGGCTTTCGTTGCCGTGGAGCTGGATGATGTCGGGATCAACCTCATCCATGACACGGCGCACCGCTTCATCGTCGGGGTTCACCAGCAAGGCCACGGAACTGGCGCGTCCCCGGCCGGTTACAGCGAGGCTGTGCGCGGTCTCCAGGTCCACGTTGCGCGGCGAGGGGGCATAGAACACCAGGCCGAAGTAATCCGCACCCGCGTCAAGCGCAGCCTCAAGGGCTTCGGACGTGCGAATACCGCAGATTTTCACCTTAGCGTTCATGGTCTTGAGCGGGTTTGAGGTTCATCGGCACACTGGCACCGGGGATCATTGCCGAACTTATGAGATAGGGCATGCGCTGTCCATGCTCCCGCAGCAACGTCACCGGCTCACTCGGCAGCCTCGGCCCTCTCCAGCCTGGGCTCACTAACGACGGCGTGCAGTTGACTGTTGAGCTGTTCTCTCTCTGCACGCAGCGCCCGGGATTCCAAAGCGCGGTGACGGGCTTCTTTGCGCCATTTGCCCTGGCCGAGCCATGTTACGAAACCGCCAAGCAGCAGCCCCGCTATCAGGGCCGCCAGCAGAAACAGGAAGAACGGCGCATCGAGCGCCAGGAACGGGTCTTCGCTAGAGAAAGGATCCAGGTTCAGCCGCACGGCATGGCGATTGGCGAGGGCGAAGGCGACAAGCACGGCGCCCAACGGGAAAATGACAAACAGCCAGACAAATTTTTTGAACACAACTCAACCCCGCACCACCTGCAATACGCAGGGTATTACATCTCTTCGGGCGCCCCGGAAGCGGACCCGTCATACCCCCTGTTCAAACGTTCGCGCAGCTCCTTGCCGGTCTTGAAGAAGGGAACGAACTTCTCTCCCACGAAAACAGTCTCGCCGGTGCGCGGGTTGCGCCCCTGCCTGGCCGTGCGGTGTTTCACGGTGAATGCGCCAAAACCGCGCAATTCAACCCGGTCACCCCGGGCGAGTGACGCAATTATTTCATCAAGGATAATATTGACGATGCGCTCGACATCACGCTGGTAGAGATGCGGATTGGCTGCACCGACCCGTTGAATGAGCTCCGACTTAATCATGACGCGACCCCAGACTGCCTCCCACTTCGCCTATCTCTTTGCTCTTATTAGTTTTTACGGCGCTTCAATTACCCTGAACGTGCCAAACGGAGACCAAGCCGTCAAGCTGTACTCGCTCTAACGGGTTTCCGGGTCCGAGCACTGCGTCGTGTATTGAGGGAGGTAATCCTGTCCATGCGAGGAGCTTTTTCGCTGCTTTGGAGAAGATTCCCGCAGAGTTGGAGGAACTGACCTCCCAGTCGATAATTTCAAGGTCTTTTTTAACCTGGCGTTTTTCTTCCATCCACTTAACGGCGTCATCTTCACCGCCAAGCTGATCAATCAGCTTGTGCTGCAGGGCCTGGCGTCCGGAATAAATGCGCCCATCGGTCAGTCCGGGGACGCTCTGGGGGTCGAGCGAACGCCGTTTGCCCACCATACCCAGGAACCAGGTCTTGGCCTCCAGAACCATCTCTTTCGTGACTTCTCGCCCCTGCTCGTCGATTGGGCGGAATGGCGAGGGGACGGCCTTCAGCGGTCCGCTTCTGACTTCCTCCATCTTGATGCCGAGCTTGTTCAGCATCTCGGTCACCTCGGCCCATTGCAGAATGACGCCGACCGAGCCGGTGATTGATGAACCGCGTGCAATAATATGATCAGAAGCGATGCCCGCCATGTAGGCGGCCGAGGTCGCCACGGTGGAGAACACCGCCACGACCGGCTTTTCCTTGGCCAGTTCCAAAAGTGCGTTGTGCAGGGATTCCCCGCCAACCGTTGTGCCGCCGGGGCTGTTGATGCGTAGGATCACGCCTTCGACGTTATTGGACTTTGAAATTTTCTTCAGCAACTCGTCCCGGTCCCGGTCTTCCCGGATAATCCCGGAAATATCGATGCGGGCGATATGCGGCTTGTAGCCGATCGAAGCGGCGATCTGGTCGCTTTGCAGGGCAACCGCGCTGATCAGCACGAGCGCACCGATGACGGCCAGCAGCCGCCACAGTGTAATGCTGCGCTTGAGCCGCCGCCTGTCGACCAGAAAATCTGCCCGAAGCGTCATCTCGCCTCACTTGGCGGGTGAAATCCGCCGCACCAGTTGCCGTTAAAATAAAGCCAAATCAGGCCTTGTCTTTTTCTCCGGCGTCTTTGCCGTCATCCTCAGCCGGGGTATCGGCTTTGTCTTTTGCCTTCGCCTTCGCCTTGGGTTTGGCCTTTGCCTTTTTCGGCTCAGGCTTATCCTCCGCCTTTGCGGTATCGTCCTCGCCGTCATCCTTGGCCTTGGCTTTGGCCTTCTTTGGCTTGGCTTCGGCCTCGGGGGCATCATCCTCGCCGTCATCCTTGTCCTTGGCCTTCTCTGGCTTGGCTTCGGCCTCGGGGGCTTCGTCCTCGTCGTCATCCTTGGCCTTGTCGAGGGCTGCTCCCAGGATGTCACCGAGCGATGCGCCACTGACGGTCGAGCCATATTGTTTGACAGCTTCTTTTTCCTCGACGATCTCAAGCGCCTTGATCGAGATGGTCAGCTTGCGGGCTGCAACGTCGATCTGGGTGATAACGCCGTCCACTTTTTCACCGACGGCAAAGCGTTCCGGGCGTTGCTCGGAGCGCTCGCGCGACAGATCGGAGCGGCGGATGAAGGTGGACATGTCGTTGTCCGAAAGCTTGACCTCCAGCCCGTTGTCCGTGACTTTGGTGATCTCGCAAGTGACCCGGGTGCCCTTCTTCAGCCCACCACTTCCCTTGAGAGGGTCTTCGCCGAGTTGCTTGATGCCGAGAGAAATACGTTCTTTCTCCGCATCGGCTTCCAGCACGACGGCTTTCACCATGTCGCCCTTTTTGAAGTCCTGAATTGCTTCTTCGCCGGAGCGGGACCAGTCCAGGTCAGACAGATGCACCATACCGTCGACACCGCCATCCAGCCCGACGAACAGGCCGAACTCGGTGATGTTACGAATAGCGCCCTCTACTTCAGTACCGGCCTTGTGTGTGTCCGCGAACGCGGTCCACGGATTTTCCTGGATTTGCTTCAGCCCAAGTGAAATCCGGCGCTTCTGAGGATCAACCTCGAGCACCTGGACCTCAACCTCCTGGCTGGTCGAAACGATCTTGCCGGGATGGATGTTCTTCTTGGTCCAGCTCATTTCAGAGACGTGGATCAGGCCCTCAACCCCGGACTCAAGCTCGACGAACGCGCCATAGTCGGTGATGTTGGTGACGGTGCCGGTGATGCGGTTGCCAATAGGATACTTGGCTTCCACGCCTTCCCACGGGTCGGCTTCGAGTTGTTTGATGCCAAGCGAGATACGCTGGGTATCGGGATTGATGCGGATAATCTGCACCTTCACGCTGTCGCCAACATTGACGATCTCGCTCGGGTGGCTGACACGACGCCAGGCCATGTCGGTGACATGCAGCAGGCCGTCGATGCCACCAAGGTCGATAAACGCACCATAGTCGGTGATGTTCTTGACGACGCCTTCAATGACCTGATTTTCTTCCAGCTGGGCGACGATCTCGTTGCGCTGTTCTGCCCTTGCCTCTTCGAGGATGGAGCGGCGCGAGACGACGATATTGCCGCGCCGGCGGTCCATCTTGAGGATCTGGAAAGGCTGCGGTGTGTTCATCAGGGGGCCGATGTCGCGAACGGGCCGTATGTCGACCTGGCTTCCGGGAAGGAATGCAACCGCGCCATCAAGATCGACGGTAAAGCCGCCCTTGACCCTGTTGAAGATGACGCCTTCACAGCGCTCATTCTTTTTGAATTTCTCTTCAAGCCGAACCCAGCTTTCTTCGCGCCGCGCTTTTTCACGGGACAGGACCGCCTCGCCCAGTGCGTTCTCGACGCGCTCGAGATAGACCTCGACATCATCACCTACGGAGATGGAGGATTCCTGGCCGGGGAGGGTAAATTCTTTCAGCGGCACGCGGCCTTCGGTCTTCAGGCCGACATCGACGACAGCAAGGTCCTTTTCGATGGCAACGACCTTGCCTTTGATTACGGACCCTTCCGCGAGGGACGAATCTCCCATTGATTCTTCTAGAAGTGCGGCGAAATCATCGCGCGTGGGGTTGAGTTCACTTGCTTGGGGTTGATTCATCAGGTCTCCTGATCGACCGATTGTTTGCCACGTTGCGATTGAGTTTCGCTTGGTGGGACATCAAATTAGTGCTTCTGTTTAACCAAAGCGGCAGCGTGCCGGCTCGGCGCTCATATTCTAATTCATGATATTGCCTAAATGGTCTGCCGGGTCAGAGATGAGCGTGATCGGGCATACCAATTGGCCCGCTATCCCTTATCCTCTGTTGGTCTCGATAAGTTCGATAGCGGCCTTGAACGCCGCTTCTATACCCAAATCCGAGGTATCGAGCAAGAGTGCGTCTTCAGCGGGGACCAGAGGCGAAATAGCGCGAGAACGGTCCAGCTCGTCCCGGGCCGCGATCTGGGCATGAATTTCATCGTAGGAGATGTCCTCTCCAGCCTCCATAAGCTCAGTGTGGCGGCGGGTTGCACGCACCTTGGTCGAGGCTTCGATGAAGATTTTGACATCTGCGCCGGGGCACACGACCGTGCCGATATCACGGCCTTCGATAATCGCCCCACCCGGGCGTTCGGCAAATTTGCGCTGGTAGTTCACCAGTGCGGCACGCACGTTCTTGAACTTGGCCACGTGAGCGGCCGCGGCCCCTGTCTCAGCGGTGCGCAGAACGGGGTCTTCCAGGGACCCGGGGTCGATATCCTGTGCAATTCTTGCGGCGGACTCTTCATCGTCCAGCGCCATGCCTGCTGCGATCATATCGCGTGCAACGGCGCGGTAGAGGGCGCCGGTGTCGAGATGACCGAGCCCGTAATGCGCGGCAAGTTTTTTGGCCAGGGTGCCTTTGCCCGAAGCTGCCGGGCCGTCCAGTGCGATAATCATGGCTCTAGGATTCCAATTGCTGTATTTGCGCCCCTGCGGCGCGCATGACTTCCACGAAGTCTGGGAAGCTCGTGGCAATAATCGCTGCATTGTCGATTGTCACCGGGTTTTCTGATGCCAGTCCCAAGACCAGAAAGGCCATGGCGATGCGGTGGTCCATGTGGGTTTCGATATGTCCGCCCCCGGGCACGCCCTTGCCGCCATGTACTTTAAGCGTGTCCTCGCCCGCGGCCGCGTCCACACCGCATGCCTTCAAGCCTGCCAGCGTGGAGGCCAGCCGGTCGCTTTCTTTCACGCGCAGTTCGCCAACACCCTCCATGCGTGTTACTCCGTTAGCAAATGCCGCGACGACCGCCAGGACGGGATATTCGTCGATCATGGAAGGCGCCCGCTCAGACGGCACGCTGACGCCCTTCAGGGGGCTTGATGTCACGACGATATCCGCCACCGGTTCGCCGCCTTCCTCGCGCTCATTCTCATAGCGGATGTCGGCGCCCATTTCTTTAAGCGTCACATAAAAACCGGTACGTGTCGGGTTCACCAGCACGCCTTTGATTGTAAGCTGCGATCCTTCGGTGATGAGTGCGGCCGCCACCAGGAAGGCTGCGGAACTGGGATCACCGGGGACGGCGACGTTGTTGCCGACCAGCTCCGCATCACCGCTTACGGTGATGGCCGTGCCATTTCTCTCCCGAGAGACCGTCAGCTCGGCCCCGAAATGGCGCAGCATGCGTTCGGTATGGTCGCGGGTTGGCGCGCTCTCGATCACAGAGGTTTTTCCCGGCGCATGGAGGCCAGCCAGCAGCACGGCGGATTTCACCTGTGCGGAAGGGACCGGGAGCTCATACACGATTGGCACCAGGTCAGTGCTTCCCCTGAGTGTCAGGGGTAGTGTGTCTCCATCGCCCTCGACGCCCAGCCCCATGAGCTTCAATGGTGCAAGGACGCGCCCCATGGGGCGGCGGGAGAGCGATTCATCGCCGGTGAAGACCGTGCAAACATCCTGCCCGGCAATAACGCCCATCATCAGCCTGGCGCCAGTGCCCGAATTGCCGAAGTCGAGCGTATCAGGTTTCGCAGCGAGACCACTGACGCCGCGCCCATGTACGACCCAGGTGGGCCCTTTTTTTTCCACGCCCGCGCCCAGTGCGGCCAGTGCCGTGCCGGTGGCAAGCACATCCTCGCCCTCCAGAAGCCCTGTGATTGTCGTGGTGCCGGTTGCCAGCGCTCCGAGGATGAGCGCCCTGTGGGAGATGGATTTATCCCCTGGCACGAGGACATGGCCCTGCAGGGAGCCGGATCTTGTTGAGGTTAGCATGACGGACATATGCTCAAAATGTGCGTATATGGGGTGTTGAATGGAGCGAAATAACACGGCCGATAATGTTGGCGCCATAGAGCCGTTTGGCCCTGCGCCTGTCAATGTCCATCGAGTTCCGGTTGTGCGTATGCATTTTTAGCTTTTGACACCGGCGTCTCATCATGGCAAGGAACCGGCGATTCACGCGATTTGGGAAAGCTTCATGTCTAAGGATAAACGCGGGACGAAGCGGCTTTGTAAAAGCTGTGAAAAGAAATTCTACGACCTGGGCAAATCACCGATCATTTGCCCGGTGTGTGAAACGCCTTTCGTCGAAGATAAACCGAAGCCTAAGCCGAAACCGAAAGCCGCTGCGGCTCCGGAACCTGAAAAAGCTGCAGAGCCTGCGGAGGTTAAAGAACCCGTGGTTGAAGCAGAAGCTGCGGCAGGTGGCGAGCCACCGCCGCCCGACCCTGAATTCGTCAGTCTCGAAGATGCGGCTGCCGAAGAAGACGTCGACGAAGACGCGAAGCTTGCAGATCTGGGGGATGATGATAGTGCGGATATTCCTCCTGATGACAACCAGGATGTCTTTCTTGAGGACGACGATGATAAAGGCGGTTCGGATGTGAGTGGAATCATCGGAACGCCGATCGAGCCCAAGGACGGTGTCTGAACGTCCATCTGAATGTTCTGGCCCTCTGGCAGTTGCCCGGCATGTTTCGCTTGATCGCGCCAGCGCGGGAGCCTAACTAAAGACATATGCGGAATGCTGGCTCCTCCGGCACCCGCGAAAAGTGTGGGGCCATAGCTCAGTTGGGAGAGCGCGTGAATGGCATTCACGAGGTCGTCGGTTCGATCCCGTCTGGCTCCACCATTATTTTCAATAGGTTAGGGTAAATCTCCAGCCCCGCTTAGGGGCTTTAGGTAACGCTGTAGGTAACAATTTATCAATTTTGTGCTGCTTTGTCCGCAATCGCTGTTATGAGTCGGTGCGGCCCCATAACACACTCCACTTTCTCCATCGTTGGCCCGTTAGGACGCGCAAGCAGGAGTGTATCCGCAGATTAAGTGCATCTGGACACCGCGCTCATATTCACTGCTGATAGTGTTTCGAGCGCAATTGCAGCAGCCCTCGACGTCAAACCCGCTGCCAAGTGATCTCATTGGTGAGAGAGGGAGAGTGGCCGGCCTGATCTAATTGGTTCGATCATGCAGGTCGCTATACCGCCAGCTAAAAAAACCCTTTGGTCTTCCTTGAAGTTGCCAAGGTTGAAGTCGTGAGTTCGAATCTCATCGCCCGCTCCATTTTTTCAATGACTTAAGCGAATTGAAAGTTGGGGCTCTCCGTTCCAGCAATCAAATAGCAATCATCGTCGATCAATTCTACCTAGAAAATTCCTTCTCGCGTCTGTTTGTCGTTAAGTTGAAAATGCCGGAACAACGCCTTAACTACGGCCAATCCCAAGCGCGGTAGCGCGCAAAAACAACAGCGATTTCATCGGGAGCACCTGCATTGCGTATTCCTGCGTCATTTGAGTGGATCTTGGACTTAACCGCCTTGGCTTCGTACGGTTTATACGGATTGTCGATGCCCGGATCCAAGCTTTCGATTTGTTCATAGTGGTTTGGACCGGGCGTCTTTAACCAGCAAACACTAATTACATTTGCGCCGGTCGTTTCGATAAACGCCCGCGCAGATTCTATTGAATAACCTTGGGTGCATATGTCGTCTACCACCATAACTGTCTTGTCTTTCTTGAGTGGAGAGTTGACATAGCGCATTTGCTTCGGTCCCGTCCTAATAGGATCCTTCCTAAGTCGAATCGTATTAAGTTGGTTGATGTGGTCGAGCACAATTCCCTGGTTCCTTGCAGAGCTAGATTTCTGCGCTTGCGTGTGCCTCACAATTAGATCGTCAAGATATTGTGCTTTAAGGGAGCCCCCCACAATTCTTAATGCGTTTGTCAGTAGAGGCTTTTTTGAATCCGGCTTGTGCCCGGGGTACGGCGCGACATAGTCGGCTTCTTGTCCAAGACCAGAAAAGTAAATTCGAGCCGCCATGAGACGGCCCCAGTATATAAAATCTCCGCGATCAAATTTTGCGGCTTGTTTGGCGTCTGCAGAATACTTGGCGGCTCCTGGATACCTCTTGGAATATTCTGCAAGCGGGGCTATCGCATACACACGCAGTGGTCCAGATTCTAGCGCCCAAAACCAGTCCCCTATGCCAAGGCAGCAGCAATCGATAAAGCGGGCGACATCTTTAGGGGAATCAAATTCAAAACCATAAGGACTGTTCTTTGCATGCCAGTTTGCATTTAGGAAAAGAAGACTTCCGTTATTTGCTGCCTGCATGTCCTCTTTCGTCGAACCAATATAAATGACCTCCTGCGGTTTCCATCCATGTTTATCTAGAACATGCTGCATTGCCTTAGCCGTTTGCTTGGCAGGCATGTCTTTTCCGCCTTGATAGTAGGGAATTTCTTGCCCAACCATTTCGGATAGCACCTGTTGGGCGGATTTATTTTGCTCGACGAATTGCCAACTGCTGTTGCTGACAATGATTGGTTGTATTTGTTTGGACAAAATGAAGCGCAACAGATTCACAGTTTCGTCGAGAATGTCATTGCCGATGGTGCCCCGGACCACCAACACATCTCTGAGTGAAAAGACTGCGCCCTTCAACTGATACATCTTTGTATGGCCTACTAATCAAACAAACTCGTTTGTGTATGTCTAACGTACGCTGCTGCACGAAGTGCCGTAGTAACGAAAGTTCTGAATGCAGGTTCTTCCCCTGGTATCTTGAATAGTCTGGAGTTCTTCCCCCCCAGATTTGCTGTTAAATTGACCTCGTGCGGTGACCGACTTGGCACCGCCAGTGCGGCTACGGGTCTCTTCAGTTTGGTTGCAAAGCGGACTGTGTGAGCTGTCCCACTTTTCTCTTTCCATTCGACAGGAATCAAAATTCGGCCTAGGGCCGCTTGTAACCGATTGCGACGAACGAAATTCTGTTTGCTGTATTTCTCTTGCAGTAGATACTCCGTAACGAGAGCGCCGCCGCCCTCCAGAATCTCATGTCGCATTGACTGAGCATTCTTAGGATAGTCAGAATCGATTCCTGTTCCTAAGACAGCAATCGTTGGTACCTTGGCCTCTATGCTTGCCAAATGGATCCCCTGATCAATACCCGTTGCAAGTCCACTTACTGTTGGACACTGCCATTCATGCAAGCAGTACCCAACAAATTCGGTTAGCCATAGACCATGTTTTGAGGGAGCGCGTGTTCCGACAACTGTGATTGAAGGCATATTGAGCACATCAACATTACCCTGGACGAACAGCCAGTGTGGCGCATCATTGAGCTCCAATAGTGCGCTTGGATATTTGAGGTGAGCTTGGGTCAAGATTGAAATGTTTTGTGAGGCCAGCCTGTCAAACTGGGACAGACCGCGTTCAATTAATCTCTGGCGAACACTAGCCCAATCGTTGAGCACCATTTTGTCGAGACGGGCACCGTGGAGCTTGAGTAAGTCAGCGACTTCTTCGGTGTCATTCAAAGCCAAAATATGGCTGTACGAATAGCCTGATTCAGCAAGCTGCCACAAAGTCTGGAATCCCACGCCTTTTAAAGTAGACAGCGCAAGTATCCCGACCGCCTCTTGGCGAGCACTCTCATCTGACGAGTGACTGTGATCAGTAGTTGTTGATGCGCACAATGGCACTACCCCAAATCACTTTCTCTCAACAAGATAGGTGTTGCGCAAGCCTTTTATCAGACCGTTCAATGATAAGCAGCGTAGATGACGTCATTTTTCGTCAAAGTAGCACACAAACTCGTCCCCATTTGGTTGCGCATACATGCATCCACGCCCTCGCAGTTACTCGGGACGATGACCCGCAGATCGTCAAAATCTCAGGCGGAGCTAGCTCGGTTTGATTGCCCTCCCCAGAAAAATCCCTTCACCTGATTGCTATTTGATTGCTGCCTGAGACGCAAAAGAGATAACTATCTGATCGATAGACTGTATTTTCCGACGACCGTTTAACTCTCGTTCTTGAGGTGGATTACCAAGGTCGCTTGCGGGCCAGCGCGATGCTGACCCGTTCATGATGGTGTGATAACAGTTCGGCTCTAGAAAGATTGAAGTGCGGCGAGGTCTTTGAACCATTTGACGCCTTGGGTGGTTTCCACTTCGATCGAACCATCCTCGAAAATCGTGAAGGCACGACCGTCAATTTCGCCTTTCTGTACAACTTTTTTGGGTCTTTTTTTTGTGCCGGGAAGAGCATCGATCTCTTCGGACAAGCTTTCAACATCACCACGTGCTGGCCCTACAGGAGGAGCCGGCTGCCAAGCCTCAATGTGCCGAACAATATTGTCATAAAAAAGAGGAACGGCGCTCTCCAGACCTTCCACAAAACTGGCAGGACCAGTGAATTTCACTCCCATATCCATAACAGTCGCAATTTCGAACGACTTGGGCAGAGCGCCGGGCCTGCCAATCTCCGCAATTTCAGGATTTTCTTTCAAACCTAAAATGGGCGCGAAGGTTTCACCGCCCCCTCCCCAATAAATCCTCAGAGAGGCAGACGATTCAATATCCTCAGGGAGTTGGCGCAGCAGCCATCTGAGGCGGGAGGTGTATTTCTGCAAGTCAAGCGGTGCGGCAAGCTGCATCCGGCAAATGATATTGCGCCGCATGGCATGGGCCACGACTTCAATAGGACCGGCAACATCAGGGATCTCAAAGACAGACGTCAACCGCTTTGTTTCAGCAAGTTGCGTAGCATCGTCGGAAATGCGTGCCGATTGGTCCTCTCTGTGGTGACGCCTCAGACCCAAACCCACGGGCACTTTCAGTTTGCGGCTTAGCAGCAGGCAAATGTCCTGCACTTCCTGATGCCAGCAGCAAACCGTATTAGTGACTTCCTCGTCGTTCTTCTTGATTTGCCCACCCGCATGAATTTTCGTCATGAGCCGCTTCCAGTCGGCATTCATCCGATGCACGCCCCTGACGCCGATATTCTCATGAGTGAAATACCGGAGCATTTCCTTCAGGATGTAATGCTGTTCGGGATCGAATGGTTCTTCGCCACCAATCAGCAATGTAGCGACGGTAATGAGACGCATCCACGACCAGTGGTAGATTGCAACCTTTCCGCCGGTCCTCGTCGCCAGCGCATAGGGAGTTTGTTCGGGCATCGACGCTAACTCGTTGGATATGGTGATTACGGCGTCGATGTTATTCTCCCGCGCGAGCTCAACGTACTGCTCAACTTGGCGGGGATCGATCTTGGCAGTGCCAATCTTCGCCTCGATCAGAGCCTTCCATTGGGTGCGGCTCGTATCGAGTATCAACAAACCATCAGGCCGGATGTTTGCTTTCCCTGCCGCCTGTTTGAAAACGACTTCGGTAAAAGATTGAATATTGCTGCGTTGGCCAACTCGCTTGCCCAATGTAGCCAAGACCTCCCGGCAATATGGAGCTACGATCGACAATGTGGCTAAGAATACGGAAGCCGCATACCGCTCTTTGTGAGTAGACGAAGCAACGGGAATGAGACGGGCTCGCTCACCTGATTTTAGGAATTCCGGCAGGTCAACAGACAATTCTGTATTCCAAATAAAAATTATGAAAGCCAATACTTTGCTAATTGTAACCCAAGACAAACCTAAGTTCACCTAGTGTCCTGACTCATAATCAGCAGCACACAGTAGCCGCAAGGCAGACGGCGGCAAGGAAATTAACGGCTTAAAATGGAAAACTCAAAAAAAGAGGCCAGCGTAATACCGCCTCCTACATTTCAATTCTGGCCTAGAGGCAATGTCGTCGTAAAGGTCGGAGAGGGTGACATTGGCTGGGTAGATCTCACTCACACCCAGGCTGGGACGTCCTGTTTGCCACCTGCTTTTCAGGTAAAAACAGAAGCTTTCAGAGCCGCGTAAATTACCTCAACTCTTTCCGATGCTGGCTCTGGCGCATTTTCCAACAGGGCAACGACCATAGGATGTCTTGGCGGCGCCGCCGCTGCCGGTGAGGTTATGCCCATCTCGGCCAACAAAGCCAGCCACGCCGCTTCAATCGCCGCCATGTCTTGCAGCGCCTCCAAGCCACATTCAGGGTCCGTACGCGCACAACACCACAGGGCCGCGCCCCGCAAGTCGGCCTCCACGGCCAGCCCGGCCCCGCACAATCCGTCCATAACATCACTGAAAGCTATATCACACTGGCTATATGACTTTATCGGGCAGGTGGCCTTCAACCGGTCGATTTCAGCTGCATCATCGCGGGCGATTGCGTCTATGGTGGCGATGATGCGCTGGCGTGGGCTTAGTGTCTCATAGACGGTGTCGCTAATATTCACTTCCTTTGCCCCTCGATTGCCCGTTCTAGCGACTCCAGCCGGTCTTTAAGTTCGTCAATCTCGATAATTCTCGCCAAGGCGCCAACGGCGGTGACCAGTTGTGCTGCAACATCTGACGGGATCTCTCCATCAGCAGCAGCACGGATGATTGCGGTGGCAGTACCGGTCGCATTCTCTTCTCGTGGCAGGTCCAGCAGGACGGGCGCGGCTTGTGCCTTCAGCGGTGGGCTTATTCGGTCCAGCACCAGCTTGGCGGCCTGTAAATCGCCACCAATCGCCGCCTCAATAACCACTGAAGCAATGGCCGGCCCATGCTCTGCCAATTCGGCGCGTAAAGCAGCGCTCTCGGTCTTGGGACGTCCGGTGGGGTTCCCCGATGCCCCGGGCGGGAAGCGCCCATTGGGCAATCTGGAAGGGGTCATGATATTTTCCTTACGAAACCCATTGCCATGAGCGGCCCCGTTCACTGTGCTCAATTTCAGATCAGTCAACCCCATATGGTAGGGATTGAGGTATTTATATACCACATTTAGATGAGATTTTCACTACTAATGGTCGGTTCTGTATGTCGGCTTTCGGGGGCATAGCGGACATGAAACGCGACCCTTCAGAATGTCCGCTTATGACCCAAAGCGGACATTGAGGCCATTTTACAAAACAGCGGTATCCTGATCTCAATCAACCAATGACAATCAGAATTCATACCGTCCACCAATAGCGGACCATATGGAAGAAAATCGGTGCGGCGAAAACAACCGAATCGAGCCGGTCTAAAATTCCGCCATGACCCTCGATAATAGAACCCCAGTCCTTTACGCCACGATCTCGCTTAATTGCTGACATGACCAACCCGCCGAGGAAGCCCATCAATGTAATGACAAAGGCAAGGCATGCGGCTTGCCATGGGTTAAACGGAGTGATCCACCACAATCCTGACCCGAGCACGGTGGCGCTTAATACACCGCCCGCGAATCCCTCGATGGTTTTGGAGGGTGAGACGGCAGGTGCGATCTTGTGGCGTCCGAATAACTTCCCCCAGATATATTGAAGCACGTCGCTCATTTGCACGATGCCAATAAGGAAGGCGATCAGCAGCAGATGACGGCCTTCATAACCGGGAATGTCGAGTGTCAGCAGAGCCGGCACATGCGACAGGCAGAACACGCAGATCATCAAGCCCCACTGCATCTCGGTGACACGCTCCAGGAAGCGTTGAGGGTCACGTCGCAGAATCGAAATAATCGGCATGAAGAGGAAGGCATATACCGGGATAAGAACCGTGTAGAGGCCATACCACTCATCCCAAATCAGAAAGTATTGAAGTGGCAATACGGCAAAGAAGGCTATGAGCAGTGCCCAGTGATCAGCGGGCCGTGTGTATGTCAGCGTGACGAATTCTCGAAGCGCTGCAAAAGACAGGACGGCGAACAAGACGATAACCCCGGTCTTGCCGCAAATGAATGCAATGCCAACAAGTATCACCATGGCCCACCATGAATTGATGCGGGCATTCAGATTTTCTATGACAGGATTTGACTGCGCGTCATGCTGACGGCGCTGGAGTACCTGGCCTGTGATCGTGGCGACCGTCAGAATGCCCACAATGCCTGCGAACAATGCAAATATCTGTTCTTGCGGGGTCATTTACTCGTCTCGTTTTCCATGGATGCTTCAGGTGAGATGCTCAACAGGGCTTTGCGGGCTCGGGCGAGGAAATCAATTTTCGTTTCATCTGGCTGCAGTTTAAGCGGAGTCCCGAACGTAACGGTGCACAGAAGTGGAACGGGTATAATTTCGCCCTTGGGGAGAACTCGGTTCAAGTTGGCAAGCCACACCGGCACCAGTTCAATTTCGGGACATTTGCGGGCAAGGTGATAGACCCCGCTTTTGAATGGAAGCAGCAAAGTATCCGTAGTGTTGCGGGTACCCTCTGGAAAAAGAATCAGCGATGCTCCGGCGTCGATGGCATTGGACATCAGCGATATGGGATCACTTCCGCGTTGAAATTTCTGCCGGTCGATTAGAACTGAGCGAAATATGTTGATTGCAACAAAACTGCGAATAGGTCCGGTCAACCAGTAGTCGGCTCCCGCAACTGGCCGTGTCTTTTTGCGATAAGCGGGTGGAAGGACTGTCCATATAAGGACAAAGTCTCCATGGCTCGCATGGTTGGCGTAATAGATACGCTGCACAGGATCCGGGCCACATCCGATCCAATGCGCCTGAACCGCGGTTGTCATGCGCGTTAAAAGGATAATCACGTTGGTGAAGAGAGCTGCCAATATCTGGGTCATGTCATCAAGCTCACCCTGAGCGCGCGGCTTCCTTTATTGCGGCAAGGTGTTTACTTCCCAGCACAATGTGCGGCTGGGCGTTGCTAACGATTGCGAACGCATCTTCAACACTTGCCGACCGCCCAGTTATAACCAGCCATGTTGCGACGGCTGCTGCACTGCGTGAACAGCCAAGCGCGCAATTGACAAGAACTTTGCCTGACGGTCTGAACCGCTCGATGGTTTCGGAGGCCTCACGCAAGACCGCAGGCTTTGGAGATATAAGGTCAAGACACGGTACAGACTGCCAATTGCCCTGCGTGCTTGGTGCCTGCATCTCAACCGTCAGGTCGACGACCGAGGCAAAGCCTTGCTGTGCGACATCACTTGCAGATGGAAACCGGCCGATCCAGACATTATCCCGAACATGAGCAGGCACCGGCTGGCGGAGTGTCCAGAGCCTTGAATTGACCCAGGCGCCAAAAAGATAGGGTGCCAGCAACCAGTTTGCGGCCATGCTCATCTGCCCGTGGGCTGTTTTCTGGAAGACGGGTTCCCCGAGACCCGCATAAGCCGCACCAACCAACAACAGAGATATTGCCGGCCATAGCAGCCAAAGGGAGATGCCGCCCATCACGAAAGCCGCGGCCGCGAAGCCAATGCTTCCCACAATGTAAGTGATGGCAATATGCCAGCAGCGGCGGTCCAGGCTCAGCTGGAAGCCTGAGATGGGAGTGTTTTCTTCCGCCGGCCAAAGCCAGATGCAAAACCATCCCAGCAGTGCGCCCGTTGGTACGTCGATGAAATGATGCTGGTATGTCGTCAGTACTGAGATGCCGATGAGCGTGAACCAGGCATGAAGCAGCCAGTGCCACCGCTCAGGGAGATGCCTAGCGTAAAGTGTCCAGAGAATGACCAGCAACGCGATATGCAGGGAGGGAGCCTGATTGAAGGACTGATCTAAGCCCTCGAGGAGCGTGAACAGCGTGCCCGGCAGGCCGCCTGTCTCAGGTCTGTCAAAGCTGAAGGAAAGCGGAAAGGCGAAAAAACACATGACAGCAATAACCTGCGCGCTCAACAGACGCTTGCCGAGGACATCAACTTCTGCTTTCGAGGTGCAGACAAACAGGGACAGCCCGTAGAGCGCATCGATCGACCAATAGGGAATGATCGTCCAGGCGAGAAACGGAATGGAGCGTTCCCAGGCATAGACAATCGAGCCTACGTCAGTCTGCTGCGCTGCCAGCCAATTGGCAAAGCCATAGCTGAGGAAGAAAAATGGCGCCAGACAGCAGAGCCACAGAGTGGCTCTCTTCCAGGGCCACGCCATCGTCCTGGTACATTCAGGCATGTTCTCTGATGTTTCGGCAGTACCATTCATGCCGCGACTCTGCGGGCCAGGGAGACGGTGAAAATGCCCCACTCATCGATACGCTGGTCGATCTTTTTGAAGCCGGCAGCAGCAACGAGTTGATCCAATTCAGCTTGCGTGCGCCGGCGCATGACCCAAGCCTGGCCTTGCCGGTGGCTCGTCAGTGCTCGCGCAATCAACTCAATTTGTGGATGCCAGGGTTGGCCGGTGTAAATGAGATAACCGCCATCGGGGATCGCTTTAGCCAGCCCATCGAGTGATGCCCGGGTCAAATCATTGTCAGCGAACAGCTCATACAGCCCAGACACGACCCCGATCGTGGGGCGCGGCTCGACATTTGCGAGGCTCTGGGAATCAAACGCGTCACCTTTGACGAATGACGCAATATCGCAGAGTTCCTTTTGCTTGATGAGAGCGTTCCCGGCTTCGACATTCAGGTCGCTATAATCACGCAACAATATTGAGTCTGGCCGGCAATCACTCTTCTCGATGGCATCCAGTACATAGCGGCCATGACCGGCGGCGACATCCAAAATGCGAATGGGAGTCCCTGCTTTTCGGAGGTGATTGATCGCTTTATGGAGCAATTCTTCAATATGGATTTTGCGCTGGCGGATGCCTTTCCAGCCGATCGAATTGAGATAATTCCTGTCTATTTTCCGCCCGAGAAGCGTCAAACCCTGGGGATTATACTGTTAGACATAGTCCATCATGGCGCCGGAATCGAAAACCGTTTCGTGGCCAACGCGGATTCCTTTTGA
>JAJFHQ010000061.1 GCA_021775525.1 Hyphomicrobiales bacterium | reverse complement strand
CTTCGTAATCGCCGCCGTCAACGTCGTCTTGCCATGGTCAACATGACCAATCGTGCCAATGTTGCAATGCGGTTTGTTACGCTCGAATTTTTCCTTAGCCATGTCGTAACTCCGTTCCTAGTCGCTATTCCGTTCGAAACTATATTCGCTCACTTAAGCGAACTTGGCCTGCACTTCCTCGGCAACCGCTTGCGGCACCTTGGCATAGTGGTCGAATTGCATGGTAAACTGGGCGCGCCCCTGTGACATGGACCGCAGCGTGTTCACATATCCAAACATGTTGGCCAGCGGCACCTGGGCATTAACAACTGCCGCGTTACCGCGCATTTCCTGGCCCTGGACCTGGCCGCGCCGGCTGGTGAGGTCACCAATGATGCCGCCGACATAATCTTCGGGCGTCACCACCTCAACTTTCATCATCGGTTCAAGCAGTTTCGGCCCGGCCTTCTGGACGGCTTCACGAAAT
Source organism: Hyphomicrobiales bacterium (assembly GCA_021775525.1). GTDB lineage: Bacteria > Pseudomonadota > Alphaproteobacteria > Rhizobiales > Methyloligellaceae > UBA2767. The sequence goes on along the minus strand of JAJFHQ010000061.1, from coordinate 17,014 downwards.
GCAGCGCGTGAAGCGATCTCAAATGCCATGACACTCGAGTCGACCTCGTGATACGCGCCGTCTGTGAGCGTCACCTTCATGTCCAGCATCGGGAACCCCGCAAGGACGCCATTATCCAAAACGCTCCTGATGCCCTTTTCAACGCCCGGGATGTATTCCCTGGGAACATTGCCGCCGACAATCTTGCTTTCAAATTCAAAGCCCGTGCCCTGATCACCAGGCTCCAGATCAAATTTGACCCGCGCGAACTGACCAGAACCACCGGTTTGCTTCTTATGAGTGTAATCAACCTTGGACGGCTTGGTGATGGTTTCGCGATAGGCAACCTGCGGAGCGCCCACATTTGCTTCCACCTTGAATTCGCGCTTCATGCGATCAACCAGGATGTCGAGATGAAGCTCACCCATGCCGCGGATCAATGTCTGTCCTGATTCCTGATCGACGGACACACGGAAAGATGGATCTTCCTGTGCGAGACGATTGAGTGCTACCGACAGCTTTTCCTGGTCACCCTTTGTTTTGGGCTCGACCGCCACCTCGATAACAGGCTCTGGGAATTCCATACGCTCAAGGATGACCGGCGCGTCGACCGCACACAGCGTGTCGCCGGTGGTCACGTCTTTCAGCCCGGCAATGGCGACAATATCGCCAGCAAAGGCCTCCTTGATATCCTCACGGGAATTGGAGTGCATCAACAGCATGCGCCCGACCCGCTCCTTTTTCTCTTTCACCGTATTCAGAACCTGCTGACCCGTCTCAAGCTTGCCGGAGTAGATGCGCGCAAAGGTGAGCGAGCCCACAAACGGGTCGTTCATGATCTTGAACGCCAGGAGGGAGAGCGCTTCGTCATCAGATGACTTGCGAACAGCATCATCACCTGTTTTGACGTCAATACCCTTGATCGGCGGCACATCCAGTGGTGAAGGTAAAAAATCGACAACACCATCAAGAAGCGGCTGCACGCCCTTGTTCTTGAAAGCCGAGCCACAGAAAATTGGCACGAAATCATTCTTGCAGGTGCCCTTACGGACCAGCCCTTTGAGCGTGTCCTGATCAGGCTCATTGCCCTCAAGAAAAGCTTCCATAGCTGCATCATCCTGATCAACGACGAGCTCGATCAGTTTTTCACGGTATTCGCTGGCCTTGTCGACAAGGTCGGCGGGTATGTCTTCTTCGTGGAACTTGGCGCCCAGCGTCTCGTCATCCCACACGATTGCCTTCATCTTGATAAGATCGACAACACCGGCAAATTTGTTTTCAGCACCGATCGGCAATTGAACCACCGCGGGCACTGCGCCCAGACGATCTTCTATCATTTCAACCGACTTGAAAAAATCAGCACCGATCTTGTCCATCTTGTTGACGAAAATCATGCGCGGCACCTGATATTTGTCAGCCTGGCGCCACACGGTCTCCGTCTGGGGCTCCACACCCGCATTAGCGTCCAGCAGCGCTACCGCGCCATCCAGCACGCGCAGCGAGCGCTCGACCTCAATGGTGAAATCCACATGGCCGGGCGTATCAATGATGTTGACGCGCTTGTCATTCCAGTAGGCGGTGGTCGCAGCAGAGGTGATCGTGATGCCACGCTCCTGCTCCTGCTCCATCCAGTCCATGGTGGCCGCGCCATCATGGACCTCGCCGATGCGATGGCTCTTGCCGGTATAATATAAAATACGCTCGGTCGTAGTGGTTTTGCCGGCGTCAATATGGGCCATGATGCCAATATTGCGATAATCTTCGATGGGGGTTTCTCGTGCCATATCTCTTAACTTTGCCTGTTGGTCTGCTTTACCACCGGTAATGAGAGAAGGCGCGGTTCGCGTCCGCCATGCGGTGCGTATCCTCGCGTTTCTTCACTGCCGTCCCACGGTTGTTCGCTGCATCCATCAGCTCCCCCGACAACCGCTCAATCATCGTATTTTCACCCCTTGCCCGCGCCGCAGAGATAATCCAGCGGATCGCAAGTGCCTGACGGCGCTCAGTCCGGACTTCGACGGGAACCTGGTAGGTCGCACCACCGACACGACGCGAACGAACCTCGAGAGCCGGCATAACGTTTTCCAGAGCCTGGTGGAACATCTCCACCGGGTTCTGTTTTGCCTTGGCTTCCATTTCATCGAAGGCACCGTAAACAATGCGCTCGGCGGCCGATTTCTTGCCGTGCTTCATCACCGAATTCATGAACTTCGTCAAAACGACGTCACCGAATTTCGGATCGGGAATAATATCTCGTTTTTCAGCTCTGTGCCGACGGGACATATCCGTTCTCTTCCCTTATCTCGTACCTACCGGTGGACCAACGCTATTTCGGGCGCTTGGCGCCGTATTTCGAGCGTCGTTGACGGCGGTCCGACACGCCTTGCGTATCGAGCACACCGCGAATGATGTGATAACGCACACCCGGCAAATCCTTGACCCGGCCACCGCGGATCAACACAACCGAATGCTCCTGAAGATTATGACCCTCGCCTGGAATGTAGCTCGTGACTTCAAAGCCATTGGTCAAGCGAACACGGGCAACTTTACGAAGTGCGGAGTTGGGCTTTTTCGGCGTCGTTGTGTAGACGCGCGTGCAAACTCCCCGTTTTTGCGGACATGCTTCCATTGCCGGCACTTTGGTGCGCTTTATCGGCGCTTTGCGCGGGTTGCGAACAAGCTGTTGTATTGTCGGCATGCCTAACTTTCTTCGCTCAAAATCTATTCAGTCAAAACAAATTCATGAGAGCCGGCGAACCAACACCATAGCCTCATGCACCAAAAGCCGAGACGAACGCAAACGCGCCGCTCGGCACTTTGAAAACCAGAGGATCTTACGGGCTTTAGCCTAGTCCGAAGATCATGTCCCAGTTCTAGTCCGGTTTTTTGACGGCAGCGTTTAGAAGACACCCGACATATTCCCGGGTTATACCTCCCAGTGCAGTGTGTCCTACCGCCTGCCGCAAAGTTGGCGCAACATACGCATGCACTCTATGCCCGTCAACAGCTAATTCACGGAATTTTCGTGGGATTTCCGGTGACTTATAGAAGCGCGCAAGATGTCCGACATCGCCTTGCGACGGCCCCAAATCATGTCTGGTCATTTCATCCTCACCAATTGGCTTTCCGTTTCCTGCTTTGGGGCGTGAAAGGGCGTTGACAAATACATTCATAACTATATAACTAGTTATATCGATATATATTTGAAACTGGGATGGCGCTCATGCGTGATAAACAGGCCGCAAACGGGTTTTCAGCACTTGGAAACGAAACCCGGCTGGCGATTTTCAAGCTTCTTGTACGCGCCGGTGACAAGGGGTCTGCAACAGGGCGGCTAGGTACCGAACTATCGATTCCCCTCTCAACGCTGGCTCATCATCTCGACAGCCTGTCGCGGGCCGGTCTTGTCACGCAAAACAAAGCCGGTCGTGAAGTCATTTGTACGGTGAATTATTCCGTGCTGCGGACATTGACGAATTATCTCACCGAGAATTGCTGTGAAGGATTGCCCGAAGAGGCCCTCACCGCAAAAATTCAGCAAGATGAAGAACTGGAGCTGGTTGACCAATGAGCACAGAGGCATTCTCCACCATTCGCCGCAAACTGCCGGCACTTAATTTCGACAGCGCAGTGGTCGCTACGTTGCTGGTTTTGGCGGCACTTGCGCTGTTTGATACCCCGCAATTGCCGGTATCCGCCAAGTTCATGGTTGTTCAGTTCGGCCATGTTCTCCCGTTTCTGGCGCTTGCTGTCGGTCTCGCCGCCTATGCCAAGGCAAGCAGTGCTGATCGTTTGATCGCGCGCGCATTTACAGGCCACATCGCCATCATGATCCTGATGGCCGCCCTGCTTGGCGGCCTCTCACCATTCTGCTCCTGCGGTGTCATTCCCTTAATTGCCGCGCTCCTTACAATGGGTGTCCCCCTTCCCGCGGTAATGGCTTTCTGGCTGTCATCCCCGTTGATGGACCCGTCCATGTTCGTTCTCACTGTAGGAACTCTGGGAACCACTTTTGCGCTCGCCAAGACGACTGCGGCAATCGGGGTCGGCCTGATGGGAGGTTTCGCCATGCTGGGCCTCGGATTTACTTCGCTCTTGGCCAACCCTCTAAAGCCGGGCATCGGCGATGGCGGATGTGGCGCCGCTTCGGTGCGCAGCACAAAACCCATTCATTGGAGGTTTTGGGAAGACTCAGAACGCCGAGCCGTTTTCACAAGGGAATTGGCCCGCAACTTCATGTTCTTGGGTAAATGGCTGGCGCTCGCTTTCCTGCTCGAAAGCCTGATGCTCGCCTATGTGCCCGGTGAATGGATTTCCCAATTCCTTGGCGGTGGTGGATTTACAGGTACGGCCCTGGCCGCCCTGATCGGCATCCCAGCTTACCTCAATGGTTATGCCGCTCTTCCGCTAATGTCGGGATTGGTAGACGCAGGCATGGACCCGGGCGCCGCCATGGCGTTTCTGATTGCCGGCGGCGTCAGTTCCATACCCGCGGCAATCGCCGTGTTCGCGCTTGTCCGCCTGCCGGTCTTCGCAGCCTATTTGCTGCTCGCCTTCATCGGTGCGGTGATATCAGGCCTGCTCTTCACGCTGGTCACCTGACACAGCCCGCCAACAGAAAAACCCAAGATAGAAAAAGGGTCGCCTTAACCTGGCGACCCTTCGTTTCCATGCACTGAGAAGAGCGCAAACGCCTCCTCCAATGATCTTTTTTACTCGGCCGGCGCTTCCGCTTCTGCTGTTTCATCAGCGATCAGACCGGCATCATCACCACCCTGTTCAGCAAGGCGTTCAGCTGCGGCCCGCGCGCGCTCTTCAAGAATAAGCTCGTCACGATGGGTGGCAACTTGCTGCAGATCGTTCAGCATGGCGCCTGTCCCAGCCGGGATCAGCCGGCCGACAATGACGTTCTCCTTCAGGCCTTCCAGCGTATCCACCTTGCCATTCAGCGCGGCCTCGGTGAGAACCCGGGTGGTTTCCTGGAACGATGCAGCTGAGATAAAGCTGCGGGTTTGCAGAGATGCCTTGGTGATGCCAAGCAGAACCGGGCTCGCAGTCGCCTGCTTGCCACCATTCGCCTTGACCTGCTCATTGCGGCGATCGAAATCTTTCCGGTCGATCTGTTCTGCCTTGAGAAGTTCAGTATCACCCGGGGTGTCAATTTCGACTTTCTGCAACATCTGCCGAACGATCACCTCAATATGCTTGTCATTGATGGTTACGCCCTGGAGCCGGTAAACCTCCTGGATTTCATAAACCAGGTAGGCCGCCAGTTCCTCAACGCCCTTAATCGCTAGAATATCATGCGGTGCGGGATGACCATCAAGCAGGAACTCGCCCTTCTCGATACGATCGCCTTCCTGGACGCTCAGGTGACGTCCTTTCGGGATAAGGTACTCGACCTTCTCAGCATCATCTTCAGGCTGGATGGCAATCCGGCGCTTGTTCTTGTAGTCGCGTCCGAACTCAACTGTACCGCTGATTTCGGCGATGATGGCATGATCCTTGGGACGGCGTGCTTCGAACAGTTCCGCAACGCGCGGCAGACCACCTGTTATGTCACGGGTCTTGGCACTCTCCAGCGGAATACGCGCAAGCGCATCACCAGCCTTGACCTTCTGGTCCGGATCGACTGACAGGACAGCATCCACCGACAACAGGTAGCGCGCTTCGCCACCACGGGACAAAGTGATCGGATTGCCCTTGGCATCGTTAACGGCAATGGCCGGTTTCAGGCCTTCTCCGCGTGTGTTGGTGCGCCAGTCAACAATAACACGGTTTGTGATACCCGTGGCCTCGTCCGTTTTCTCGTTGACCGAAATCGCGTCCACCAAGTCCTCGAACTTAACGACACCATCGGTTTCAGTAAGGATCGGCCGGGTGTAAGGATCCCACTCAGCCAGGCGCTGGCCGCGTTTGACTTTGTCACCGTCATCCACACGCATCTGCGAACCGTAAATTATCCGCTGCGCGGCCCGTTCAGTGCCATCTGCATCGACAATCGCCACCGACATGTTACGGCCCATGGCAACAAGACGCCCTTGAGAATCCTTGGCAATATTCCGGTTCTGGATTTTTACCGTTCCATCAAAGCTCGATTCGATGAATGACGAATCCACGACCTGCGCCGTACCGCCAATATGGAAGGTGCGCATTGTGAGCTGGGTGCCGGGTTCACCAATCGACTGCGCGGCGATTACACCAACGGCCTCGCCCATATTTACAGGCATCCCGCGTGCGAGATCGCGGCCGTAGCATTTGCAACATGCGCCGTAGCCCGCTTCACAGGTGAGAACTGAGCGAATGCGCATTTCCTGGATTTGAGAGGCGTTGATTTTTTCGACGTGAGATTCCTCGATCAGCTCGCCATCCTTGACCAGAACGTCGCCGGATTCCGGGTCAACAACTTTTTGAGCCGCTGTACGGCCGAGGACACGTGCACCAAGCGTCACGACCACTTCACCGGAATCGACGACCGGCTGAAGGGTAATGCCGTTCTTGGTTTTACAATCCTCTTCATTGATGATGCAATCTTGCGCAACATCAACAAGACGCCGGGTGAGATAACCGGAGTTCGCTGTTTTGAGTGCCGTATCAGCTAGGCCCTTTCGCGCCCCGTGAGTGGAGTTGAAGTACTCCAGCACGGACAAGCCTTCCTTGAAGTTCGAGATGATGGGCGTCTCAATGATCTCGCCTGACGGCTTGGCCATCAAGCCGCGCATGCCGGCCAACTGCTTCATCTGGGCAGCAGAACCACGTGCTCCGGAATGAGCCATCATGTAGATGGAGTTGATCGGATCCTCGCGGCCTGTCTTCTTGTTGACCGAAACCGAGGAAATATGGTCCATCATCTCGTCCGCAACGCGGTCGGTGCATTTGGCCCAGGCATCAACAACCTTGTTGTATTTCTCGCCCTTGGTAATCAGTCCATCATTATATTGCTGTTCATATTCCGTCACGAGACCGCGGGTCTCATCGACCAGCTTGTCCTTGCGCTCCGGCACGACCATGTCGTCCTTGCCGAAGGAAATCCCGGCCCAGCAAGCATGGCGGAAGCCAAGACCCATGACCTTGTCACAGAATATGACCGTTTCCTTCTGACCGCAGTGGCGGTAGACCACGTCGATCATATGGGAGATTTCTTTCTTGGTGAGCGGGCGATTGAGCAGGTCGAACTCAATACCGGGGCGCTTGGGAAGCAATTCACCCAACAGCATACGACCTGGCGTCGTATCGTAGATGGCGCTTTCAAGTTTGCCCTTTGCGTCCGCAGTCTCGAAGCGGCCATGTATCTTGGTGTGAAGGGTTACAACGCCCGTATCCAGCGCGTGCTGGATCTCGGGAACAGAGCTGAACGCCATACCTTCGCCGGGCTCACCGTCCTTCATCAGGCTGAGGTAATAAAGGCCAAGAACGATGTCCTGGGACGGCACGATGATCGGTGTGCCGTTTGCCGGGTGCAGAATATTGTTGGTCGACATCATCAGAACGCGCGCTTCAAGCTGTGCTTCGAGCGACAAAGGAACGTGAACCGCCATCTGGTCGCCGTCAAAGTCTGCATTGAACGCGGCACAAACCAGCGGGTGAAGCTGGATGGCCTTGCCCTCGATGAGAACCGGCTCAAACGCCTGGATGCCCAGGCGGTGAAGCGTCGGTGCACGGTTGAGCAATACGGGATGCTCGCGGATAACCTCGTCCAAAATATCCCATACTTCAGACTTCTCGCGCTCAACCAGCTTCTTGGCCTGCTTAACCGTGGACGAAAGTCCCTTGGCTTCAAGGCGCGAATAGATAAACGGTTTGAACAGCTCCAGCGCCATCTTTTTGGGCAAACCACACTGGTGCAATTTCAGCTCCGGACCAACCACAATGACTGAACGGCCTGAATAATCCACGCGCTTGCCGAGCAAGTTCTGACGGAACCGGCCCTGTTTGCCCTTGAGCATATCCGAAAGTGATTTTAGCGGGCGCTTGTTGGCACCGGTGATGACGCGGCCACGACGGCCATTGTCAAACAGTGCATCGACGGCTTCCTGCAGCATCCGCTTCTCGTTACGGATAATGATGTCCGGTGCGCGCAATTCCATGAGGCGCTTCAGACGATTGTTCCTGTTGATCACGCGACGGTAAAGATCGTTAAGGTCAGATGTCGCAAACCTGCCACCATCCAGTGGAACCAGCGGGCGCAGTTCCGGTGGTATCACGGGAACGACCGTGAGGATCATCCATTCGGGCCTGTTGCCGGAGTGGATCAGTGCCTCGATCACTTTGAGCCGCTTGCCAAGTTTCAACGGCTTAAGCGCAGTGGTTGCCTCGGCGATTTCAACACGCAGGTTTTCCGCGATCTTTTCCAAGTCAAGATTTATCAAAAGTTCGCGGATCGCTTCAGCCCCGATGCCGGCGGTAAAGCTGTCTTGGCCAAACTCGTCCTGGGCCTGCATATATTCTTCTTCAGACAGAAGTTGGCGGTCCTGAAGCGTTGTGAGGCCCGGCTCAATAACAATGTAGCTCTCGAAATACAGGACCCGTTCAAGATCCTTGAGCGTCATATCGACCAGCAGGCCGATACGCGACGGCAGGGATTTCAGGAACCAGATATGGGCAACAGGTGCCGCAAGCTCAATGTGGCCCATGCGCTCTCGGCGCACCTTGGCAAGGGTAACCTCGACACCGCATTTCTCGCAGATAACACCCTTGTACTTCATGCGCTTGTATTTGCCGCACAAGCACTCATAGTCCTTCACCGGACCAAAGATACGGGCACAGAAAAGACCGTCACGCTCCGGTTTGAATGTCCGGTAGTTGATGGTTTCTGGCTTCTTGATCTCACCGAAAGACCAGGAAAGAATTTTCTCCGGACTGGCAATCGAGATTTTGATCTGATCAAAAGTCTGTGTCTGAGTCTGGGGACTGAAGAGGTTCACAAGCTCTTGGTTCATCCGTTCATCTCCCATGAGGCGAGCCGCATTTGAGCCGCCAAAAAAATCATCTTGCGCGAGTTACGCGTCATTTACTCGCCGCTGCCCGCATGGCAATGGCGCACCAATTTCTCTATTCCGCTGCTTCTTGCGGCGGCAATTTCGGCGTGCTCTCGTTTACAGGAGCTGCGCGTGACTGGTTCAACTCGACATTCAGCCCGAGTGCCCGCATCTCTTTCACAAGCACGTTAAAGGATTCAGGAACGCCAGCCTCGAAGGTGTCATCACCGCGAACAATGGCTTCGTAAACCTTGGTCCGCCCGGCCACGTCATCAGATTTGACGGTGAGCATTTCCTGCAATGTGTAGGCCGCCCCGTAGGCTTCCAGCGCCCACACTTCCATCTCCCCAAAACGCTGGCCTCCGAACTGCGCCTTGCCGCCCAGTGGTTGCTGGGTGACCAGGGAGTACGGGCCAATTGAACGCGCATGAATTTTGTCATCTACCAGGTGATGGAGTTTCAGCATGTAGATGTAACCCACCGTCACCTTGCGATCGAATGCCTCGCCCGTGCGTCCGTCATGAAGGGTGACCTGTCCACTGGCATCAAGGCCCGCACCTTCAAGCATTTCAATGATGTCGGCTTCATGGGCGCCATCAAACACAGGTGTCGCAATCGGCACGCCCGGTTTCAGAGCAACGCCGAGATCGATGATGCCCTCCTCGCTCAGCGAAGCGATGGATTTGTCGTCGCCGTAGACAGACTTCAAAAGATCCTTGAGATCTTTTGTTTTGCTGGTCGCATGATAAGCCTCCAGCGCTTCACCAACCTTGGTGCCAAGACCGCGGCAGGCCCAGCCCAGATGGGTTTCCAGGATTTGCCCGACATTCATGCGGCTCGGCACACCAAGCGGATTGAGCACGATATCAACCTGGGCGCCATCATCGAGATACGGCATGTCCTCGATCGGTACGATTTGCGAGATCACGCCCTTGTTGCCATGACGGCCGGCCATCTTGTCGCCCGGCTGCAGCTTGCGCTTCACTGCGACAAACACCTTGACCATCTTCATGACGCCAGGCATCAGCTCATCACCGCGCTGAAGCTTGTCGACCTTGTCGACAAAGCGTTGCTCAAGCTGCTTCTTGGCAAATTCATACTGCTTGCCGATGGCCTCGACCTCGGACAGGGCTTTTGGATTCTTCGGTGCGATTTCCCACCATTGGCTGCGCGGGATTTCATCCAGCATCGCCTCAGTGACCTTGGCGTCTTTCTTGATCCCCTTGGGACCCTTGGAAACCTGCTTGCTGAGAAGCGCCTCACGTAAACGTCCATAGACGTTCCGATCCAGGATCGCCAATTCGTCGTCGCGGTCCTTTGCCAGGCGTTCGATTTCCTCACGCTCGATGGCCATGGCGCGCTCGTCCTTGTCGATACCATGGCGGTTGAACACGCGCACTTCGACAACCGTTCCGGCCACGCCGGGGGGAAGTTTGAGGGACGTGTCGCGAACGTCTGAAGCTTTCTCGCCAAAGATAGCGCGCAGAAGCTTCTCTTCTGGCGTCATCGGGCTTTCACCCTTTGGCGTGATCTTGCCGACCAGGATATCGCTCGGGTTCACTTCCGCGCCGATATAAACGATACCGGCTTCGTCAAGATTTTTAAGCGCTTCTTCCGAAACGTTGGGTATGTCGCGGGTGATCTCTTCTGGTCCAAGCTTGGTATCCCGGGCCACGACCTCGAATTCCTCGATATGGATAGAAGTGAACACGTCATCACGCACAACGCGTTCGGAAATGAGGATCGAGTCTTCGAAATTGTATCCCATCCACGGCATGAAGGCGACGAGCACATTGCGGCCCAATGCCAGCTCACCAAGATCCGTCGAGGGACCATCTGCAACGATTTCACCCGCCTGCAAGCGATCGCCCACCTTCACCAGTGGACGCTGGTTGATGCAGGTGTTCTGGTTGGAGCGTTGGAACTTGCGCAGATTATAGATGTCCACGCCTGACTTCGATGGGTCATCCTCTTCCGTCGCCCGGATAACGATACGCGTGGCATCGACTTGATCAACAACGCCGGTACGACGTGCCGCAATGGCTGCCCCGGAATCACGTGCCACAACCTCTTCCATGCCAGTTCCAACTAGCGGCGCCTCTGCAACCACGAGCGGCACAGCCTGTCGCTGCATGTTCGAGCCCATCAGCGCGCGGTTGGCGTCGTCATTTTCCAGGAACGGAATGAGAGCTGCCGCAACCGACACAAGCTGCTTCGGCGATACGTCCATATACTCGACCCGGTCTGCGGGAATGAGAAGGGCATCGCCTGCATAGCGGCAGTTGATCACTTCATTCTCAAAAGTACCCTTGTCCGTGATACTCGCGTTTGCCTGGGCAATGCGATAACGCGTCTCTTCCATCGCGGAGAGATACACAACCTCGTTTGTAACCTTGCTATTTTCGACTTTGCGATAAGGACTTTCAATGAAGCCGTATTTATTGACCCGCGCATATGTGGCAAGCGAATTGATGAGGCCGATATTCGGTCCCTCTGGCGTCTCGATGGGACAGATGCGTCCATAATGAGTCGGATGCACGTCACGCACCTCAAAGCCGGCGCGCTCACGCGTCAGGCCCCCTGGTCCAAGCGCGGACAAGCGCCGCTTGTGGGTAATCTCCGACAGCGGGTTCGTCTGGTCCATGAACTGCGAAAGTTGTGAGGAGCCAAAGAACTCGCGCACGGCTGCTGCTGCCGGCTTGGCGTTGATCAGGTCCTGCGGCATCACCGTATCAATATCGACAGAGCTCATCCGCTCCTTGATGGCCCGCTCCATGCGCAGCAGGCCAATGCGATACTGGTTTTCCATCAATTCGCCAACCGAACGCACGCGCCGGTTGCCGAGATGATCGATATCGTCGATCTCGCCCTTGCCGTCGCGTAAATCCACCAGCGTCTTAATTACGGCGAGAATATCTTCCCTGCGCAACGTGCGCACAGTGTCCTCGCAGTCCAGTTCAAGGCGCATGTTCATTTTTACCCGGCCAACCGAGGACAGGTCATAACGTTCGGAATCAAAGAACAGACTGTCGAACAGCGCCTGCGCTGCATCAGGCGTAGGCGGTTCTCCCGGACGCATGACACGGTAGAGATCCAGCAGCGCTTCCTCGTGCGAGTTGTTCTTATCCACATTCAGAGTATTGCGGATAAAGGCCCCGACATTCACGTGATCAATGTCGAGGACAGGGAATTCCTTCAGGCCCACTTCACGGATTTTCGCCACGAACTCTTCAGTGATTTCCTCACCAGCCTCGCCGTAAATCTCGCCTGACTTCATGTCGATCTGATCTTCGGCAAGATAGCGGCCCAGTAAATCCTCATCAGAAATCAGAAGCTCCTTGACTCCTTCTGAAGCAACCTTGTTGGCCAGGCGCGCCGTGATTTTACGCCCCGATTCAATTACGACTTTTCCGGTCTTTGCATCGACCATGTCGCTTGAGGCCTTCAACCCGCGGAACCGTTCGGGGATGAATGGCATGCGCCATCCATCCTTGGTGGCCTTTAATTTCAGGCTGTCATAGAAGGTGGCGAGAATTTCCTCATCATCCAGTCCGAGTGCATAGAGCAGCGTGGTGGCAGGAAGTTTGCGGCGCCGGTCAATGCGCACAAACACCAGGTCCTTGGCGTCAAATTCAAAATCGAGCCAGGAGCCGCGATAAGGAATGATACGAGCCGCGAACAGCAATTTACCGGATGAATGCGTTTTACCACGGTCATGGTCGAAAAACACACCAGGTGAGCGGTGCATCTGGCTGACAATGACCCGCTCGGTCCCGTTGATTACAAAAGTACCGTTCGACGTCATGAAGGGCATGTCACCCATATAGACATCCTGCTCCTTGATGTCCTTCACGGACCGGGCACCGGTTTCTTCGTTCACATCGAACACGATCAGTCTCAACGTCACCTTCAATGGCGCGGCAAATGTCATGCCTCGTTGCTGACACTCTTCGACGTCATATTTTGGCGGCTCAAACTCGTAATGGACGAATTCCAGCTGGGCACGGTCAGAGAAGTCCTTGATCGGAAATACCGAGTCAAACACCGCCTGAAGACCCTCGTCAGGCCGTCCGCCTTCCGGCTCGTCTTCTATGAGAAATTTATCATAGGAATGTTTCTGGACCTCAATCAGGTTGGGCATTGCCGCCACTTCCTGAATGTTGCCAAATTTCTTCCTTACGCGCCTGCGACCCGCAAAGTTTTGCTCCGACATGGGGGCTCCTTGTCTCGCTCTATAACAGTTCTCTCAAATGCCCCGGGGGTATTTGAGAGAACTGTTCCTGGTGAACCGAATACCCAGGTCCGGTGATATGGCCGGACCTGGGTTTCAATACTGCAAACGCTTACTTGAGTTCGGCGGTCGCGCCGGCTTCCTCAAGTTTACTCTTGATTTCGTTTGCCTCGTCCTTGCTGACGCCTTCCTTAACCGGCTTGGGTGCGCCCTCGACCAGATCCTTGGCTTCTTTCAGGCCAAGTCCGGTGATGGTGCGCACTTCCTTGATGACATTGATCTTCTTGTCACCAATTGAGGCCAGAATCACATCAAACTCGGTTTGCTCTTCCGCAGCACCGGCGTCGCCACCAGCAGCAACCGCGGCAACGGCAACTGGAGCTGCGGCGGAAACGCCCCATTTCTCTTCCAGAAGCTTGGCCAGATCGGCCGCCTCGAGCACCGTAAGTTCGGACAATTGATCTACAATTTTCTCTATGTCTGCCATACTCTTAGTCCTTTTAGATTTGAACCTGGTTCAAGTAGCACGTGGATAACGTCACGCCGCTTCGTTTTGACTTCCCTTCGCACTGAAAACGCGCGCCAACTTGCCGGCGGGTGCCGACACCACCTGGGCGATCTTGCCCGCGGGTGCCTGCAACAATCCGACAATTTTGCCACGCAGTTCATCGAGCGAGGGCAGGCTTGCAAGCGACTTCACACTGTTGGGGTCCAGAGCCGTAGCGCCCATGGTGCCTCCAAGGATCACGAGCTTTTCGTTGTCCTTGGCAAAATTGACGGCGGCCTTGGGTGCGGCAACGGGATCATCGGAATATGCAATGCAGGTTGGTCCTGAAAACAACTCCGAAATGCCGCTGACTTCTGTCCCTTCGAGTGCAAGCTTCGCAAGACGGTTTTTCGCTACCTTGACCTGGGCGCCGGCCTCACGGGCACGGCTCCTGAAATCGGTCATTTCTGAAACCGACAGGCCCGAGTATTGGGCGACGACAACCACGCCCGTGTTCGAAAACACCTTATTAAGCGTCGTAACGAGCTCACTTTTTTGCGCTCTGTCCAACTGCTCTCTCCAGCTATGCAGGCCCCGAATTTCACTCCGGCAACCCGCGTTGCATTTGCCACAAATGACGCCACCGGCAAGCCGAGGCGCAATACTGGCGCTCGTTTGCCTGTCCACCCCGCCTCCTTGGATACTTCAAGGAAGCGGCGTGCCTACGAGGTTCAAACCTAACCCGGTGTTACCCGGCTTAAAGCTCGTCTCCCGTCTCATGCAGGCCCTCAAATCAGGCTTAAGCCGCTAGATGCGCGGCACCGGCAATCTCGGACAGGTCCAGACTGAAATTCAAGAATATCGACAACTCGTTTTCAGTCTGTAATCAGCAACGCCGAAGCGCCGCCAAAACTAATAATTCCCCCTTAAACCGCCGACATACTCGACGGTTCAATCTTCACACCCGGCCCCATGGTCGATGAGATAGCCACGCGCTTGACGAATGTTCCCTTGACGCCAGACGGCTTGGCCTTGGTGACCGCGTCCGCAAACGCCTTAATGTTGGCAACCAGCGCATCTTCGGAAAAGCTGGCCTTGCCGACGCCGGCATGAAGAATGCCTTCCTTCTCCACGCGAAACTCAACCGCGCCGCCCTTGGCGCCCTTGACCGCTTCGGTCACGTCCGCGGTCACGGTGCCAACTTTGGGGTTTGGCATCAAGTTGCGCGGGCCCAGCACTTTACCCAGCTTGCCAACAAGAGGCATCATGTCCGGCGTTGCAATGCATCGATCAAAGTCGATCTTGCCTTTCTGAACCTCTTCGGCGAGTTCTTCGGCACCAACGATATCCGCACCAGCCTTCTTGGCTTCCTCCGCCTTGTCGCCCTTGGCAAATACGGCAACGCGTACCGAGCGCCCCGTACCGTTTGGCAAGTTCACCACACCGCGCACCATCTGGTCCGCATGGCGGGGGTCAACGCCGAGATTCATGGCTATTTCGACTGTTTCATCAAACTTGGTGGTGGCGTTTTGCTTTAACAGCTTCACCGCTTCGTCAATGGAATAGGTCATGTTGCGATCAACGCTCTCGCGCGCCTTGGTGATACGTTTTCCTACTTGCGCCATCACATCTACTCCTGCACCTGAAGACCCATCGAACGCGCGGAGCCGGCAATGATCTTCATTGCCTGCTCAACTGAATTCGCGTTCAGATCCTGCATCTTCGCCTCGGCGATTTCCCGCAACTGGGCCTGGTTCACCATTCCGGCGATTTCCCGGCCCGGCTCCTGCGAGCCTTTTTCCAGCCTGGCAGCCTTGCGCAGAAAATAGGACGCAGGCGGCGTCTTGGTTTCAAACGTGAAAGACTTGTCCTGGTATATCGTGATGATGGTCGGAATCGGCGAGCCCTGATCCAAATTCTGGGTTGCCGCGTTGAACGACTTGCAAAACTCCATGATGTTCAGGCCACGCTGACCCAATGCCGGCCCGATGGGCGGCGACGGGTTGGCCTGGCCGGCCGGCACCTGGAGTTTTAAGTATCCGTCTATCTTCTTTGCCATTTTACGTCCCTAACAGTTCCGCTTTGCGGTTTTATTACAAGGGTTTGCGGTCACGGGCAAACAGAACATGGCAGCGTTCTGATAGCCCTCCCACACCACTCAAACCAGTCAGAGTTTCTCCACCTGGCCATACTCAAGCTCGACCGGCGTTGCCCGGCCGAAAATTGACACGGCGACTTTCAGCCGCGCCCGTTCTTCATCAACCTCTTCCACCAGCCCGTTGAACGACGCAAATGGTCCATCAGCGACACGCACCTGCTCGCCAATCTCGAAAGAGACCGAGGGTTTCGGCCGCTCAACGCCATCCTGCACCTGCTGCAGGATACGCATGGCTTCATCCTCGGTTATCGGGATCGGTTTCTGGTCAGTTCCCAGGAACCCGGTGACCTTGGGCGTGTTCTTCACCAGATGATAGGTCTGGTCGTTCATCTCCATCTTGGCCAGCACGTAACCGGGAAAGAATTTCCGCTCAGAGGCGACTTTCCTACCTCGGCGCATCTCCACCACTTCTTCCATTGGCACGAGCACGTCGTCGAACTCGTCCTCCAGCCCCTGCGCCTGCGCCCGTTCCTTGATGGCTGCAGCCACCTTGCGCTCGAAATTCGAGTAGGCGTGCACGATATACCAGTGTTTCGTCATTCGCTCGCTCTTAGCCCGCGTCCGCCGCCATACCAATTTTCGAGGCTAACGCCCCAACACCAGCCCAACAATCCAGCTCAGCACGGTATCTGCACCGAGAAAAAACAGGGATGCAAAGAACACCATGATCATCACCATCACCGTGGTGATGCCGGTTTCCTTGCGAGTCGGCCATGTCACTTTTGAGGTCTCTGACCGGACCTGTTCAACAAATTCCATCGGGTTGGTTTTGGCCATGTCTGTTTCGTCGTCCTGTTGGCTTTGGTTACTGCACCGCCACCGGTACAGCTTATCGCTTTTAAATTCTCACTCGCACCAGCCGCTGTATTGGCAGGAGTGGAGGGACTCGAACCCACAACCCCCGGTTTTGGAGACCGGTGCTCTAGCCAATTGAGCTACACTCCTACTGCAAAAAACCGGAACCTGCTTGCCACTTGTATCTCTATTCCAAGCTCCGGCATCAAGATCGTAAAATCCGGTTTCCAGCGTTCAATCCCTCGTCTACTCGATAATTGCTGCGACGACGCCTGCACCCACGGTACGGCCGCCCTCGCGGATCGCGAAGCGGAGGCTCTCCTCCATGGCGATCGGCACAATCAGCTCAACCTCAACCGTCACATTGTCTCCCGGCATCACCATCT
>JAJFHQ010000007.1 GCA_021775525.1 Hyphomicrobiales bacterium | reverse complement strand
TCTCTGACAAGCGCCGCTGGACACTTTTGGCTTGCTACAACACCAAGCACAACAGCCCCTTCAAGACCGTCGTGCCGGGGACACCCTACAGACCACTCGATATTGCACCGGATTCAGCTATCCTTTCAGCAGGCGTGCGATTTGCGACCGGCGAGGAACAGTTTCAAATAAAGTACGTCGAAGAACAAAAGAAGGCAGCTGGTTTAGCCTGAATGCAACTGTTCAGGCATCGCCCACCCCGGGAGCATCCGGGACTTTGCCGGTGCGTTCACTCGAACACTTCTTCCGCCAAATACGCGGTGTAATTTTTTTAAACAGTACCGCCACAATGTCCGCTTTCGGGAGTAAAGCAGACATTGGGAGACTGCGTTATTGATGTCTGCTTATGACCCAAGGCGGACCCCAAACTGAAAGCGATTAGGTCCATTTTAGAGGCAAGCGCGATCCCGCGAAAGATTAGTCATATCTAAGAGAACACAAGGCATATGGCACAGCCAAACTGTCAGGTCTGCGAGACGTGAAGTGGCGGGATGCGGTCGCGCCAGGGCATCGCGTCTTCAAGTATCGTTGCCAACTGAAGCAAAACATGTTCCTGCGCCGGGCGCGCGCCGAGTTGTACGCCAATCGGCAGTTGATTGGAGGTCATTGCAAGCGGGAGCGATATGGCAGGAGTGCCCATGATGTTATGGGGAACGGTAAACTGGAAGGGAGCGGCAAACAGCTCGGTAACGATATTGTCCATATTGACATCCGTCCGGCCGAGATTGTAGAGGCCATGCGGCTCTGGGGCTTTGGCCATGGTCGGGCTCAGCCAAATGTCATACCGGTTATAGAAGGCGGCAAGCTTGCGCCGGGCACCATTCAACTCAAGCGTGGCGGCGACAAAGTCCGCCGGGGTGATCGTGCGGGCGTACTCATAGATTTTCAAAATAACCGGCTCCAGCGTATCGGGACCAATCTCATTTCCGGTCTTTTTCGCATAACCCTGCAGGCGAGCATCGAAGGCGAAGAACCAGATATCGGCGAATTTGCGTACCGACGATACGCCATCAAATTCTGGACTTTCCTCGCTCACCTCATGCCCCATGTCGGCAAGCAATTCAGCCGTGGTCAATACTGCTGCAGCGATCTCGGGTTCAACGGGAACGCCCATGATCGGTTCGGTTGACCAGCCGATCCGGAGCTTTCCGGGTGACCTGCTCCGCAGATCTGCATAGGCTTCGTCAGGCTTTGGAATAATGAAAGGATCTCCAGCCTGCGGTATGGCAAGGCAGTCAAGCATGGTAGCGGCATCGCGTACGCTTTTTGTCTGCACAAAATGGGTCGCAAGGCCGAAGCCGTTTTCATCCATCACGGGTCCGAATGAGATGCGCCCGCGTGAGGGTTTTAGTCCAACGCCTCCACACCAGCTCGCCGGAATGCGGATAGAGCCGGCAATATCGGTCCCATGGGCTATAGGAACCATGCCGGCGACGACCGCTGCCATGCCGCCGCCCGTTGAGCCTCCGGCGGAATAGCCTTTCTTCCATGGTGTCGAGGTGTTGCCATAGAGGACATTTTCGGCTGTACCGGCCATCGAATATTCCGGCGCGTTGGACCGGCCGATAATATTAAGACCTGAGGCGCGCAGGAGTTTCGCCAGATACGTATCCTGCTCCACCAGCATATCGCGGCACAGGCGGCTCCCGAGTTCAATTTTTCGTCCGGCTTCATGACCAAAAATGTCCTTGATCAGAAAAGGTACGCCCCGGAATGGTCCGGCTCCAAGGCTGCTTTCATCCAGGTCTACAATCCGGTCGGCATACGTCTCAACCACCGCGTTGACGCTCGGGTTGACCGCCTCGATCGCCTCCATCGCGGAGGTTGCGAGCTCCAGCGGACTCAACTCTCCCCGTGCGACGAGCTCGCCGAGCCCAAGCGCGTCATAGGCAGCATATTCGGTAAGCTTCATGAGGCCAGTCTAGGACAGATTCGGCCAGTCTAGCGACCCTATTGCCTTTCAGAAGTGCGGATTTCTTTAATCAACGTATAGCTTGATGTCCGCTTGTGGCACAAAGCAGACATTCCAGACCATACGGATTTATGTCTGCTCTTGGGGGTAAAGCGGACATCGTGAGGGGGCATGATTTATGTCTGCTTCTGACCCGGAACGGACATGCCAAGGCGTCACGGTCTGTGACCTTGAACAGCACTCCACATTCAGGCGGGGCTGAATTTACGTGGGTTGAGCTCGCTTGCTTCTGATAGGCAGATAAGTCGAGCGGCCTAACGAGCCTTGCGGACTACAAGTGAACTGAGCTGAAATCCCAACGGGTCCGTACCAGATCCGTACCCAATTTGCGCAGGCGACTTCGGATTCTTGAACTCAAATGCAATCGTCTTGGGATGTTTCGCGCTCCAGATTTCCTGCTTCACCTCTAAGGCCGTAACTTTGCGGCGCATCCCGCCTTCAAGCTTCCAAATGGCGACAGGCCGGTCATTGACAGAGACAAGGACAGTCTGGGACCGATTCCCCCGTACGAGGAATGGGGTGAATGCAAATTCGAGCTCAACATCTTCGCGGAGTTCACTTTGCAGGCCTATCAGCAAAGTTGACCTCTTTCGGTTGGACCAGGTGCCATTTTTGTCTGGCGAAGCCCAACCTTCTTCGAGTTGGTCAATGCTAGTCGTATCATCGTGATAGACATATGTCGCAACCGTTCTGGCCCAGAAGCGATCTTCCTCAAAGAGGCTTTCTGGGGTGAAAGCCATTACGGCCGAAAAGCCCGCCAGAGATGCGACTATGCAAGCGATCGAATAGTAGAGCCAGAACCTGCTCATGTGACCCCCACAACCCAAGAGTGAAGACTCAGTCTGCTCCAGAGATTTTAATCAAACCTGAATCGGCGCAGTGGAGAAGTTCTCCGATGGTGGAATTGCGGATGATGGGCGCACGCCAGACAAACGTGATGACCGCTCCTGGCACTTAGCTGACATATGACGGAGTTGATCACACTGTCCGCTATTGGCACTTAGCAGACATTCCAGGCTAACCCGGTTTATGTCTGCTTTCGGGGGTAAAGCGGACATTGACGGTCAATTCTATCTGTTCTGTTTCCTATGGTACCACCATGGTACAGGATTGTCGGGTTATGTGGGGAATTGCAGGGTTTGCGTGGGGTGTAAGATTCGTAGAAATTTCAGCAGCATAGTCGCGTTTGGGAAAGGTCAGGATTTGGCGGGAAACCGGGGTCCGAGAACCCGCGTGTCGATGGTTCGATTCCGCCCTTGGGGGCCATTTCATAATTATCCTTGAACGACCTCACACTAACTCCTGGCGGATAGGATGCTTTGAGAGCCCGGTCTGAACGCATATAGTGGTATGAACAGGAGATGGTTATGAAGCAGATACTCTTATTTTGCCTGGCGGTGTTAACCGGGGCGGGGGCTTTGTCCACGGTCCAGGCAGCGGATCCCGGATGCAAACCCTACAAGGTGAACGCGCCAATCCTTTATATATACAGGAACATCGGCCAGTCGGGAGACCATCTCGGCCAGATCGAAAGCGGCACTGATACCTGTATTTCACACCAGGTAAATATCGACAATCAGCAGTGGGGTTTTATCACCCACAAACTGCTGGCAGGTGGTCAGAAAAAGCCGGTTAACGGATGGATACGTCTCGAATTCATGAAGTCCCAGTCTCCGGAAGTGGCGGCAACACCGGCTGCAAACCCGGCGGTTCAGCCTGCCCCGGCGCCAGTCCCCCCGATAGCTGCTCCTCCTGTAAGAACCGCTGCCGATACTCCGCCGAATGTGATTGCCCCTTCTTGCCCGACAGGGTTCGTCCTAAATGCAGGCAAGTGCGCAAGGCCCGCGGTCACGGCACCTGCACCCTCATGTCCGGCCGGGTTTGTGTTCTCGCAAGGGCAGTGCGTTACCGCCGGAAGCAAGCAACCATCTGGTGGCGCCGTGGCAATTGCGCCTGCAGGAACAGTTCCGGCGGCGGCTGCCCCCGCCAGCACAAAACCACAACTCAGCCCAAAGGAACTGACGCTCGCCATCCAACAGGAACTGGCCCGGCTTGGCTGCAATCCGGGTCGTCCCGACGGCGATTGGGGCCGACGCACGGTCAACGCGGTCTCGGCGTTCAACCGGCAAACAAATCTCAGCCTTGAAACGGCCAAGCCCAATGCAGACACGCTTCCAGTTCTCAAATCGACGGCAGGAAAAATCTGTACATCGCCACCGCCGCGCGTGAAGCCCGTCAGCACGGGATACACGGCTCCCAAGAAGAAAGCCCCATCAGGCCCGCCAAAGAAAAAGAAGAAGTCTTATGGCGATGAATCCTTGCGCGTGGATTGTGAAAGTGGCCGAAAGGTCACCGCTGATTGCTTCTGAAAAAAACAACCCGGACAAAGGCCTTCCCCGGTTTCAGATAGCCTCCGCCAGCCATGCAATGAAGGACACCGCATAACTGCGCGGCACCGAAATGTCATAGCGCCCGGTTGTCCGGTGCCGGGCAATCAACACCGGGATGTGCTCGATCACAGTATGCGTGGCACTTGCGGCAGGCATTTTGGCCAGATCAAGCGGTGTGCCCCTGGCCAACACTTCCAGGGCGCCTGGTCCCTCGATACGCAGCACCAAACGGCCATGACTCTGGTCGAACAGGGACGCGGATTCTCCTAATACCTTGCCAAGGCGTTTCTCCGTGCCGTGCGTGTCATGCTGTTCGGAAAAGGCCCAGAATTCGCCCGGGCCGGTGGTGCAGATGGACACGCCGTCTTTTGCCAAGCCCTCGAGCGGGCCCGGCCCCTTGTGCTTGCGCAGGATCACCTGGACCTGGGTCATGCCGGGCACTTCCTCAACGCTCAATCCCGGTTGCGGGGCGGGTTGTGAGTGCCTTTTGAGCGGGCTTTGCGGGGTTGGTTTATCAGCCACGCATCTTCTCCCCGTTCGGATCGGTAAACACCGGGTTGACCACCTCGACTGTGACACTTTCATCATGGAGCGGCGAGACTGCATACAGTTGTTCCCCGCTTCGCGCACGGCCACTTCTCAACAGCGCAAGGCCAATGAAATGACCACAGGTCGGGCTGTACACGGATGTGGTGATATGTCCTTGCGAGACATCAACACCGGTGACCCCTTGGTCATTTACCAGGTGCGCACCCATGTGAAATGTTTCATCCACCCGGACAGGTTTCAAACCAACAAGCTGGAGGCGGTCTTTGCCTGCAAGTCCGCTGCGGTCCGTCATCCAGCGGCCAATGAAATCTTTCCTGGTCGACATCATCTGGCCCAGCCCAAGATCAGCGGCGGTGGTGCGTCCATCCAGTTCTGGCCCGGCAACATGCCCCTTTTCGGTTCGCATGACCGTCATGGCCTCGGTGCCGTAGCTGGTGATACCGTCTGGTTTTCCTGCCTCCATGATGGCCTCCCAGACACCCGCGCCAAAGCCTGCAGGCGTATAAACCTCGTAAGCCAGCTCGCCGGAAAAGCTGATGCGGAATATACGTGCGGGGGCCCCGGCTATCGTTCCCTCACCAACGGCCATGAACGGGAAGGTGTCATTGTCGAGTTTGAGCCCTTTCACAGTGCGCGCCAGGACATCGCGCGAGTTCGGGCCCGCCACGGCCATGGCTGCCCACGCCTCGCTGACGGTGCAGAACTGCACGTCGAGTTGAGGCCAGTGGACCTGGTGACAGAATTCCATATGCTGCATGACAGCCGAGGCGTTGGCGGTGGTTACGGTGATGAAATAATGATCCGGTCCGAGACGCGAAACGGTACCGTCATCGAACACCATTCCGTCTTCGCGCAGCATCACGCCGTAACGCGCGCGGTTCACCCTCATTCTTGAGAACGAATTGATATACAGCCGGTCGAGAAAGACGCCCGCATCAGGTCCTTTCAGTTCGATCTTGCCAAGTGTCGAGACATCCACCATGCCGACAGAAGAACGTACGCTCAGCACTTCGCGTTTAACGGCGGCTGCGAAATCCTCGCCCTTCCGCGGGTAATAATAGGGACGCATCCACAGACCCGCATGGGTGAACACCGCATTATGGATTTCATGCCAGTGATGCATGGCGCTGTGACGGACGGGACGGAACGCCTTGCCGCGCGTTTGCCCGGCAATCGCGCCAAATGCCACCGGTGCAGTGAGAGGGCGGAAAGTGGTTGTGCCGGTCTCAGCTATGGGGCAGCCCTGTAACTCTGCAAGTATGCCGAGCGCATTCATGTTGGCGAGTTTGCCCTGATCGGTCGCCATGCCGAGCGTCGTGTAGCGCTTGGCGTGTTCGGCGTGGCCAAAGCCTTCGCGCTGGGCCAGTTCCAGATCAGCAACCGTCACGTCGTTCTGAAGGTCGACAAAGGCCGCATCAGCCCTGGATACGCTGCCAGGAACGCGCCACAGCGGCTCTAATGCGTAAGCGGGCAGGTTCTCTGCTTTCGGTAATTTTGAGTTTCCAGGACTGCCATGCCCGCAAGACTTTGCTGCTGCACGACCGGCCTTTGCACCTTCACTCAGGACTTCATTCAGATCGAATGTAGCCGCTGCACCACCGGCCGCTCGGGCGTCATTGCCAGGCTCTTTCATGAGAAAGCATGTTCTGGCCTCGTCCCATATGGGCCTGTGTCCGACATGGGATAAAAGATGCAAAGACGGTGTCCATCCGCCAGAAACACAGACGAGATCGCAGTCTAATTCCGTGCCCGAAGGCGCAAGCATGGCACGGTGTACATGAGAACGGCCTTTGACCTTGGAAATGCACTGACCGAAATGCACCTCCACGTGCTCAGGCAGTATTCCTCGTGCGCTAACCTTCTCCTCAGCCCGGCTGTCGACAAGAGTGACTGTCGCCCCAGCCTGGCTCAGGTCTCGAGCCGTGCGGTAGGCATCGTCATTGTTGGTAAATACCACAACGTTGCGTCCGGGCAGAACGCCGAAGCGGTTCACGTACACCCGCGCTGCGCCCGCCAGCATGACGCCGGGGCGATCATTCCCTGTAAAGACAAGCGGGCGCTCTATGGCTCCTGTTGCATTGATGAGCTGTTTCGCGTGGATGGTCCAGCTGCGCTGACGTGGCGTAGCACTGTCTGGGACCAGATGATCTCCGACCCGCTCAACCGCGCCGAAGGTCATTCCGTCATAGCGTCCGTAAACTGTCGTGCGCTGTATCAGGCGCACATTTTCCATGTCTTTCAATTCATCTGAGATGCCAGCAGCCCATGGCGCGCAGGGCTGGCCGTCAATCTCGATTGCCTCTCCGGTGAGGTGTCCGCCGGGAAAGGAGTGATCGTCAGCCAGAAGCACACTGGTGCCGGAATGTGCGGCCTCGCGTGCTGCCATCAGTCCGGCAGGCCCAGCCCCGACGATGAGGACATCGCACTGCGCATGGGCTTTCTCATAGTGGTCCGGGTCACTCTCATTGGCGAGTGTACCAAGACCGGCTGCACGCCGGATCATGGGTTCATAAAGCCGGTACCAGAAGGAGCGTGGCCACATGAAGGTCTTGTAGTAAAAGCCTGCCGGGAAGAACGGTTTCAACAAGGAATTGACGGCGAGAAGGTCAAATTTCAACGACGGCCACCGGTTCTGGCTATGCGCTTCCAGTCCCTCATAGACTTCCACCATCGTTGCCGGGGTGTTGGGTGCCGTGCGCCCGCCATTGCCCAAGGTTACCAGCGCATTCGGCTCTTCAGCCCCGGCCGTGTAGATGCCGCGCGGGCGGTGATATTTGAAACTGCGCCCTGTCAGGTGAATGCCGTTGGCAAGCAGGGCAGAGGACAGCGTGTCGCCGGGGTGGGCTGTCAACGCACGTCCATCGAAGGTGAAGCTAATCTCCCGAGTCCGGTCGATTAGGCCACCTTGGTGCAGTCTGTTGCTTTGGCGGCTCATGATCTGGCCCCGTCCGATTGTGGCCTCGCCAGAACGGCCTTCGAGATTTCATGGCTTCGGGTATCACGCGTCACCTTAAGCCATGCTCGGCAACCGCCTGAGTGGTGCCAATACTCGGTGTGCTTTCCCGCCGGGTTGTCGCGCAAGTAAACATAATCCAGCCATGCCTCGGCGCTGGCTTTCTCAGGGTGCTTCGGACGTTTCTTGCTGGCGTCGCCGCCATAGGTGAATTCACTTAAGGGTCTGTCACCGCACCAGGGGCAGGGGATACGCATCTTTTTACCCCCTCAATGTGTGCCGGGAAGCGGGCCGGTACCGCTTTCATTGATGACAAGCCCACTCTCGAAACGTTCAAGCGAGAAGCTGGCCGCGAGTGGGTGCGGTTCGCCATTGGCTATGAGATGCGCGAAGGTCCAGCCCGATGCGGGCGTTGCCTTGAAGCCGCCATAGCACCAGCCGCCATTGAAGAAGAGGCCTTTCACCGGTGTCCTGGTGATTATGGGACTTCCGTCCATGGTCATGTCGTTGATGCCGCCCCAATGGCGCAGCAGGCGCAGGCGGCTCATACAGGGCATGAAGGAAACAGCGCTGGCGGCGACATTTTCCACCACCGCCATATTGCCGCGCTGGGCATAGCTGTTATAGCCGTCGAGGTCTCCATTAAAGACCAGCCCACCCTTGTCTGACTGGACAATGGAGAAATGAGCTGCGCCGAAACTGACCACCGTGTCGAGCACGGGCTTTATGGCCTCGGTGACGAAGCATTGCAGCACGTGGCTCTCGATGGGGAGGCGCAGACCGGCCATTTGCCCGACCAGACTCGAGCGCCCGGCGACCACGATACCGACCTTTTTCGCTGCGATTGGCCCGCGCGTGGTCTCGACACCTCGTACACGACCTTTCTCAATGCGGAACCCTGTCACCTCGCAATTCTGTATAATGTCGACGCCGTGGGCGTCTGCGCCCCGGGCAAAACCCCAGGCGACCGCATCATGGCGCACGCTCCCGCCCCTGGGCTGCAACATGCCGCCAAGCACCGGAAAGCGCGCGGATGGGGAACAATCAATTGCGGGGACCAGCTTCTTCACACCGGCGGCATCGAGCAACACGGCATCGACCCCGTTCAGTCGCAGGGCATTGCCGCGCCTTATGGCTGCGTCACGCTGGGCGGGACTGTGGAACACCACCAGCGCGCCGCGCTGGGAGAGCATGACATTGTAATTCAGGTCCTTGGACAGGCTTTCCCATAGCTTCAGCGAATGTTCATAAAACTGACTGTTTTCAGGACACAAATAGTTGGAGCGCACGATGGTCGTGTTGCGCCCGATATTGCCATTTCCGAGATAACCCTTCTCCAGCACCGCGATATTGGTTAGCCCGTGGTTGCGCGCCAGGTAATAGGCGGTGGCCAGCCCGTGTCCACCGCCTCCGACAAGTACAATGTCATAGGCTTTCTTGGGTTCGGGCTCGCGCCACTGCTTTGGCCAGTGTTTATGTCCTGTGGCCGCATTGCGGATGATGGACCCGAGCGAATAGTGCATCACGCATCATCTCTCAGGATGGTGCTGACTGGCCCGGCAGTTTCAATATCCCATAGTTGCGCAAGAGTACGAGCCGCCCGGTTCTCCTGCCAGCCGGCATAGTCAGCACAATTTCTGAATTTCCCGGACAGTTCGTCATCGGACATGGGATTTGAGGGCATGCCTGTAGGAGCACCCAGGAACCCGGTGAAGTTGTCACCGTTCGACATTGTAATCGTCACCCGTGCGCATTCCGGAAAAGCCGGCTGGAAATCAGGTCCGTTCAGCTCATCGGCCTCGACCATCCCGACTTTTGCCATCGCGTCTTGCAGGGCTGGAATTCCCAATGTTTCCAACGTGATCTGTTCTGGGCCAACCTTGCCGAACGCAAGAATGCACCCCACCGCAAAGGGCATGGAAAATTGCGCCTGGGCGGGGGTTTCAGGTTGGTCATGCACAAGGCTGATTTTGACCAGGTGGGCAACCTCACAGCGCACGGCCTTGATTTCAGTACGATCGAGGCTGTTCCCGGAAATCAGGTTTTCCGTCACTTCAATTGCGGCCTGGGTTGCGGAACAAAGTGGAGCACGCTTGATGGCAATACCGGGTTCAAGCAGACGCCAGGTTTTGCCGAGCTCATTCAGGCCGGAACTGTCCTGCCGCCCCTCATTCATGAGTTTCAGAAGTCCTCGGGGGTCTTCAAAAGCATTTCCAGGGGAGGAATTTCCTTGGCCCGCCAACAGTGCGGACTCAAGCCCGAGCTTTGACGCCTGTCCAGCAAGTATAGGCTTGGCGTCATATCCAAGCATCGCGATCATGCCATTGGCCTGAAGTGCGGCAATGGAGATTGCCGAACTTGTTCCAGCTGCGTCCAATCCAAGCGCCTTGGCGGCACCTGCTGCCGCGCCAATGGCCCCGAGCGTTCCTGTCGCCCACCAGCCGCTCATATAGTGCGTTTCGGTCAAGGTCAGGCCGATTGCATAGGATGCTTCAGATCCCGCGATAAAGGCCTCGAGAAATCCTGCGCCGTTGATGTCTGCATGTTCGGCGGCGGCCAGCACCGCGGGCAGGACAATGGTCGAACCATGCAGCACCCCGGCATAACTGGTGTCGTCAAAGTCGAGCGCGTGTGAGGCGACCCCATTGGCCAGTGCCGCACCCGTAGCCGAAGCACTGTGAGTTGTGCCCAGCAATGTGCAGGGACCGGACCCATATTCTCGCGCAACATGTGCATGGAGTCGTTCAGCAACCGGCGTCCGGCTGCCCGCAATGGTAACCGCGCTGGTATCGATGATGCAGCGCCGGGCAATATGGAGGGCCTCGTCCGGCACCTGGCTCAGCGTCAGACCGGCAGTCCACACCCCGAGACGTTCTGCAACGCTTTCTGAAACCACGTTGTTCACTGATGAGATTCCCAGGCCCTTGATTCATTTTGAAACATATGTTTCAATCCAATTCTGATTTTAATACATATATTACGCATTGGACAATCAAGTCCATTGGCAAATCGGAGATAAATGCGTTGCACGCGGCAACATCAATACAAGACAGGGTCATGACTCGATTGGACGACCTCAGTCCCAAGCTGAAGAGTGCAGCCGAGTTCGTCATGGCGCATCCTGATGAGATCGCAACGCGCACCCTGCGTCAGGTCGCCAAGACCGCAAATCTGACCCCGCCGACCCTGTCGCGCCTTGCCCGCGCGCTGGACTGTGAGACCTATGAAGACCTGCGTGAAATCTGCCGTGGTGAATTGAAGCGGCGTAACCGCCTCCTCGCAGACAAGGCGCAGGCACTTTTGCAACTGTCATCTGAGGACGGACCCGCAGACAAGTCAGGGGTGTTTTTGGTTCAGGCCCACGCGACTATGGAAAACATTCAGGAACTGATGGAGACCGTGGAGCCGGACAAGCTGCGCGCGGCCGCTGATATCCTTGCCCGGGCCCGCAAGGTCGTATTGCTGGGTACAGCGAGCGGGCTGGCGCTGGCCAGTTATTTTCGCTGCATGGCGAGCTTGGCATTCGATAATTGGCGTGTTGCGGGGGCAGACGGTGCTTTGTGGGCGACAGAGATTGCGAAGCTCGGCCCCGAAGATGCAGTTTTTGTCGTCTCGATGCCGCCTTATGCAGACCAGCCGGTTCGCGCCGCGCAAATTGCCCACAACGCTGGAACGCAAGTTATAGCAGTCACCGATAGCCCTCGCTCGCCCTATGCAGGAATTGCATCACACTGTTTCATCGTGGAGACCGAGAGTCCGCAATTTTTCCCCTCTCACGTGGCGCCACTGGTGCTGATTGAAGGGCTGATGGGCATGGTTGTCCGGCGTGGAGGGAAGCAGGCCGCCGAACGCATACGCTCCGCTGAATCAACCGGACATGAGTTGCAGGAATATTGGGTGAACTAGGTGGGCCAATAGAATTCGAGAGTCGTAATCAAGACGGATTAAAGGGATAATTTTTTAGAAGTGCCCGGATATCAGGCAAAAACATTATAACTGACCGGGAAAATGGTGGGTATTGTAACGCTCCAAAGATGCGCAATTGCATCGAAGCAGCAATGCCGTATTTGGTGAAGGGCAAAAGCCCGGAATTTGAGTAGGGAGGAAGTCGAACATGAAAACGAAAAAGACAACCATCATCGCCGGTGTGGCGGCTGCGCTCGCATTTGGCGCAGTGACGACTGCTGCGGATCAGGCCTATGCCGAAAATGACCGCTTCAAAAAGGTTCTGGCGCGCGGCGAACTCGTCGTCGGCGTGAAAGCGGACTACAAGCCCTGGGGCTTTCGTGATTCCAGCGGCAAGATTGTCGGCATGGAAGTGGACATGGCCAATGATGTCGCCAAAGCGCTCGGCGTTAAGCTGAAGCTCGTTCCCGTGCAGTCCTCGAACCGCATGCAATTCCTGCAGCAGGGCAAGATCGATCTGATGATCGCCACCATGTCCGACAAGGCGGATCGCCGCAAAGTGGTCGGCATCACAGACCCGAATTACTACACATCAGGCACCAACGTGCTGGCCAAGAAGGGCGCGGTCAAGGCGTGGACAGACCTGAAGGGAAAACCGGTCTGCGGCAAGCAGGGCGCGTTCTACAACAAGCAGGTCACGAGCCGCTATGGCGCGAAAATCGTCGCCTTCGTCGGCAACTCTGAAGCCAAGCAGGCGCTGCGTGACGGCAAGTGTGTAGCCTGGGTGTATGACGATTCATCAATCATGGCCGACCTGGCGTCAGGTCAGTATGGTGATTACGAAATGCCGATGAAAACCGAAGATGATACGCCCTGGGGTCTCGCGGTTCCGCTGGACGAAAAGGGCGGCATCTGGGGCAACTTCATGTCTGGTGTAACCTACAACTGGCATCGCACGGGCCGGCTCATCGAGCTCGAGAAGAAGTGGGGCATCCAGCCCACAGCCTATCTCCAGACGATGCACAAGAAGTTCGAAGCCTACGAACCAAAATAGGCGCTTACTTGCTTGGCGCGGCCGCCTCATCGGGTGGCCGCGCCGGCACCGTTTGAGGGAGGGGGACGCCTTTGGAACTGTTCGGCGACTTTTTCAAGCAGCTCTATGAAACATCGGGCTGGAATTTTGTAATTTTCTACGACCAGGTCGAGTGGGACCGGTTCATTGTCGCCATTTGGACGACGATCAAGCTCATTGTCGCATGTCTGATTTTCAGTCTGGTCGTCGGCATCATCGGTGCCTGGGCACAAGGCGCGAAGTCCAAAATCTTACGCTACGGGATGTCGGGCTATATTCAGTTCTTTCGCAACACGCCGCCTTTCGTCCAGATCCTGTTCTTCTATTTCGTGCTCGGCAACCTGACGCCTTCTTATGATGCTGGCGGCTATCAGGAGGCCTATATCGGGAGTTTCGGCTGGGCGGTTATTTCATTGGGTTTTTTTGCTGGCGCCTTCAACACCGAGATTTTCCGTTCCGGCATCGAGGCAGTGCCTGAATCGACCGTCGAGGCCGCATCCGCACTCGGTTACACACGGTTGCAATCCTACATCCATATCATATTCCCGCTGGCTTTCCGGGTTTGCTTGCCAGCACTGAATAACAATCTGGTCAATCTGCTGAAAACAACAACTTTGGCTTACGGCATCGCCGTGCCTGAAATGATGTACACCGCCAACCAGATTTGGTCCGACAATGTCAACGTCACAGAGATGATGATTGTTCTGTTCCTTTTTTATGTGGGGCTCGTCGCCATTCTCGTCTGGGGCATGGATCGGTGGGAAAAGAACATGAAAATTCCGGGATATGGCTGATGGGTATATCGGAAGGCAGAAATATGACCGCGAAGGCCGTTGCTCATATTGCCGAGTCGCAGCGCATGGACGTTCTACTTCCGCGCGCGCGCGATCAGCAATCACAGGCGATGATAGAGCGGCTGGAGGGCACTTTCCGGCTTAATTTCAAGCCGCATCATGCCATCTGGATAATGGCATTTTTTGTCTTTGCCATTGGCTCCGCACATGCTCAGGCGCCAAAGGAGCTGATCAGCCCCATTAACGCACTCATCAAATGGATGCCGTTCATTTTATGGGGACAAGAAGGCACCCTGAATGGATTTGCGCTCAATCTCCTTATCTCATTTTTCGCTATGCTGATCGGCACTGTGGCCGGCGCTGCACTTGGGTTGATGCAGGTCTCGCTCCTGCTGCCTGTGCGGACTGGCTCCTGGATTGTGACGCAATTTTTCAGAAACTCCCCATGGCTGGTGCTGCTTTTCACCATCATGCTGTTGTTCCCGTTCGAGATAGAAGTTGGCTCCGTCATCATCCCCATTCCTGACTGGATCAAGGCGGTCATAGGCTTTGCCCTTCCTGTTATGGCGAATATCTCCGAAGTGGTACGTGGCGCGGTGCTATCGCTTCCATCAGGTCAATGGGAGTCAGCGGAAAGCCTCGCATTCAACCGTCGCCAGACCATGTGGATGATTATCCTGCCGCAATGTTTCAAGCGGATGATCCCGCCCTGGATCAACTGGTACTGCATTCTCACCATGGCAACGCCTATATGCTCCATCATGGGTGTTGAGGAAGCAGTCACCTATACGGCACAGGCCTTGAACGCTGAAGGGGACCGGCCTGAAATGCTGCCCGTCTTCTACATGTTCCTGCTGGTAATCTTCTTTGTCTACACCTACCCGATTGCACGCTGGTCCATTCAGCTTGAAAAGAAATTCGCGATCAAAGGGTAGGGCACCGGAACCCTACAGGGGGAGTTTGAAAAAATGAGTGATGCGAAAAAAACCAATGGCTGGACGCCTAAGAAGCCTATGGTCTCGATCAAGGATGTCCATAAATCCTTCGGTGATCTGGAGGTCTTGAAAGGCGTCTCCATGGACATCATGAAGGGTGAGTGCATCTGCATCATCGGCCCGTCAGGCTCAGGCAAATCGACGCTGATCCGTTGCGTAAATGCACTAAATGATATCCAGAAGGGCTCGATACTGGTCGAAGGCCAGGAGGTCAATGATCCCGATCTCGACAAGCTGGAATTGCGCAAAAAGGTCGGAATGGTGTTCCAGCAATATAACCTGTTTCCACACAAGACAGCGATTGAGAACATCATGATGGCGCCGATCACGGTGCTGAAGCAGGATGAGAAGGACGTTGCGAAACTGGCAAAGAAACTCATCAAGAAAGTGCGCCTTGGCGGCAAGGAAGACAATTATCCCGGCGAGCTTTCAGGTGGCCAACAGCAACGCGTTGCTATCGCCCGTTCGCTGGCCATGAACCCGGATGTCATGCTGTTTGATGAGGTTACGGCCGCGCTTGACCCTGAAACCGTCAAGGAAGTGCTGGTCACCATCCAGGACCTCGCGGAAGAAGGCATGACCTGTATCCTGGTCACCCACGAGATGGGTTTTGCCAATGAAGTGGCGGACCATATTTACTTCACTGACCGCGGCGTGATTGTTGAGCATGGACCGCCCAAGACCTTCTTCAAACGGGCCAAGGATCCACGTACAAAAGAGTTCCTGAGCCAGATTTTGTAGCGGAGCAAGCGGGAGCCTGTAGTGAGTTTTGTATCTCACCTTGAATGCAGCCGCACAGGCGCGCGAATTCCGCATGACGCTTTTCACACCATATCTGATGCCGGCGCACCGTTGCTCGTACGCTATGACCTGGAGGCCGTAAAGGCGGCAATTCCCAGGGAGCAACTGGCTGGGCGCCGTCCCGACATGTGGCGCTACTTGGAGCTGCTTCCTCTCGCAAAACCGGAAGATATTGTCAGCCTAGGAGAACAGATAACGCCGCTTGTTCCCTTGCTGCGGATGCAGGCGGAACTGGGTGGTGGTGAAATTCTTGTGAAAGACGAAGGCCGCCTGCCAACGGGAAGTTTCAAATCGCGCGGGCTGGCCGTTGCGGTATCCATGGCGAAAGCCTTCGGTGTGAAACATATCGCCATGCCGACGGCGGGAAACGCCGGTGCGGCATTGGCTGCCTATTGCGCGCGGGCGGGTATAAAAAGCACCGTCTTCTGCCCCGACGACGCACCTGAAACAACCATACGGGAAATTGCCTATCACGGAGCGCGGACCTTCCGCGTCAACGGGCTTATCAATCATTGCGGCCAGATCGTTGCCGCGGGGACAAAGGAGATGGGCTGGCTTGATCTGTCGACCCTGAAGGAGCCTTACCGCATCGAAGGCAAGAAGACGATGGGGATGGAGCTTGCCGAGCAGCTTGGCTGGGCGCTGCCCGATGTCATTTTTTATCCTACCGGTGGCGGCACCGGGCTGATCGGCATGTGGAAAGCGTTTGAGGAACTTGAAGCAATAGGGTGGCTGGATGGCAAGCGCCCCCGCATGGTTGCGGTTCAATCAACCCGCTGCGGTCCGCTTGTCAAAGCCTTCGATGCCGGCCATGAGGAAGTCAGGGATCCCTGGGAGGATGCCGATACGCTGATACACGGCGTGCGTGTGCCCAAACCCTTCGGTGACCGGTTATGCCTGAAGGTCATGCGTGAGAGCGGGGGCTTCGGGACGATGGTGGATGATGAGAAAGTCATTGCTGCACGAGCCAGCCTGGCACGCGAGGAGGGCCTTCACCTGTCGATTGAAGGCGCGGCCTGTTTCGTGGCGTACCGGCAGGAACTTCAGAGCGGCAGGGTTGGAAGGAATGACCAGGCAGTCCTGTTTAATTGCGCAAGCGGTCTCAAGACGGACCTTCCTCCATCGCAAACGCGTATCAACCGCAACGAGCCGCTGGATTTCTCCGCATTTTCATAATCACGGTTTCTAAAAATGCTGATTAAGGAATTTTCCGTTTTTTCACATGTGTACACGGGTTCGTGATATGGATGTCTGAACCGTACGAGTGCGAGCATAGGTTGTACTGATCCACCTGATTAGGGTTCACCCTTCGTAACGCACTTGGGTACATGGTCCTTGGAAATTCCAAGGGGGGGAAATGTTACATAAACAACACGAAAACCACAGGCAGATTCCATCTCTGGATTTTGTTTCCAGGGGCATACGGACCGGTTTAATCCAGCCCGTTTTTTTGCTCTTTGCCGCCTTGCTGTTTCTAAACGCCATTCCGAAGGCCCAGGCGCAGAACACCCAGAACGCCAATCCGCCCATCATTAACCTGGGTGATGCCGTTGTCACCGGCTTCTCCGGCGTGACCGCGCTGAGGCCGAGACCAAACACCAAAATCGAAGATTATGTCATCATCAACACCCAGGCCCCCGCGCTGCAGGTGTTCGACCTGTCGCAAATGTACGGCCCGGACAATGCACGCCTGGTGAATGCCCCGCGTCATCATTCCGTGCCCGCACTCCAGATTGGCCAGGTTTTCGGCGTGGCGCTCGACGACGGTCAGCCGGCGAGCGGGCGACCGGTCGCCAAAGACCCCATATCCAATATCTACGCCACCGCGACTTCCGTTTACGGCCTGCATCTCGTGGAGACGAAACAGGTTGGAAATCAGAAAGTTCGGGAACGCGCCAAAGTCGGCTCACCGCTCGTCACCTGGATGGACGGACAGTTTGGTCCCGGCGGCGGGCCGGGCAGCATCTGGAGGATCGACGGGCGCACCGGAAAGGTCTCACTGTTTGCAAACGTCACCCTCAACGGCGCGGCCAACAGCGGACCCGCTCTCGGCGCTATCACGTTTGACGCCAAAACCCGGCGGCTGTTCGTCTCCGACCTTCAGACCGGGATGATCCATGCTTTCGATCTCGAGGGTCGCGAGGTCGCGAAATTTGATCACGGCACCCAGGGGCGGAATAGACAGGGGCTGGCTCCGGTCGCTTTCAACCCGGCCATGCGGATTAACATTACGAACCCGGCATTCAACGCTGAAAATCCAACCAGCTGGGGATTTGCAAACTTGAAACGCCGGGTATGGGGCCTTGGTGTCAATGGCGGGCGTCTCTACTACGCGGCCGCGGAAGGCCCCGATATATGGTCGGTGGGTCTCACGGCCAATGGCAGGTTCGCCAACGACGCGCGGGTAGAGATCGAGGTGCTGTCCAGGGCCGGAAACCCGGTTTCGGCGATCACCTTCGGCAAAGATGGCACGATGTATCTGAGCCAGCGTGGTCAACCGCTTCCGGCATACGATTTCAAGGTGATGGCGACACCCGGGACGTCAGAGGTGCTTCGTTACCAACGCCGCAGACTGCCTAGCGGCCGGGTGACATGGGAACCCGCACCCAAAGAATATGCAATCGGGCATTCTCAACAGAACCGCAGCAGCAATGGCGGTATCGCGCTTGGGTTTGGCTATGACGAGAACGGCTATATCCACTATGGCCGCTGCCAGGACACGCTCTGGACCACGGGCGAGGTTTTGCGACAGAGCGACCCGCCCGCCCCCCGCCTCGCTGCGGGTGGGCAAGCCATCGTGCACGGACTGCAGGGCAATCCGGTTAGCGCCGTAAAGCCCGTTAATGCCCCGCCGATGAAAGCTTATTTCGTCGATTATGATGGCCAGTTCATCGACCCGAGTAGTCGAGGCCACATGGGACAGGTGGCCATCTGGTCGCCGTGCAAGCCCGGAGCCAAGCCTCCCAAAAAACCAACTGGTCCTGCAATACGCATTGCCAAGTCCTGCTCGGCTGCTGCCTTCGGCATCGATTTGCATTGCCGTATTACGCTGACCAGCATCGGAACGGTTGCACCAAAGGGTAATGTTGGTTTCACCGACATCGGTACGGTTCTCAAAGGCCCCTCCTGGGCCAGTAAAAATCCGCTGATAATCAGTGCGGAGTGGGATGACCCGAACATGACCTGTTCGGACCTGCCCGAGACAACTCTCAATTGTTCGATCCCCGGCGCGGTCATGCAACCCGGACAAAGCCGTTCGGTCGATGTCGTTGTGGACCTTGCCGAAGTGGTCGATACACCCGACTGGCGCATCCGCAATTGCGCCACCCTGGACGGCACAAAGCAGACCAGTTGCGTCACCCGGGGTGAGGAAGATTCTCTCGTTGTGTTCAAATTCGGCCCCAACCAGCAACCCTGTATTGCCGGTGGACCATGTGACTTTGAGGTCTCGGTGTTCA
Organism: Hyphomicrobiales bacterium; assembly: GCA_021775525.1. Classification (GTDB taxonomy): domain Bacteria; phylum Pseudomonadota; class Alphaproteobacteria; order Rhizobiales; family Methyloligellaceae; genus UBA2767. The sequence goes on along the minus strand of JAJFHQ010000007.1, from coordinate 46,514 downwards.
ATCCCGGCAAACGAACTTTTGACGGGGAATTGTTTCTTGCTGACAATCTGACGATTGGCGGCGGCGGGGTGGGCGGCATCACTGTTGATGCAGTTTTCCCGCAAAATGGGTGCGACATAAGGGGCCTGACGCTGCCCCTGCAGTGGCAGTGCCACGTCACCATTCCGCCGGGCGGCGAGCGGATATTCAATATTCTGCTGAATATTCCGAAATCAGCCGTGCCTGCTGGTGTGACCCAGGGGCGGAACTGCTTTGTTGCAACCGACCCGAACCTGGCACTGGGTGTCAATGGATTGCCCAATCACTTCTGGAACAACATTCTCGATCCGGCTAACACCAACTTCCAGTTGGGCAGGGATTGCGTCGATTTCGATATTTTGCCCGCGGGAACGATACAGCCCCGGCCGCCGGGTATTCCGTTTGGCGCAAAGATGCAGCTGTCCGCCAAGACGAAACCGGGTTCCTTCAGTGCCGGCGGTCAGGACATCACATATGACTACAAGGTCCTGAACACGGGTATCGTCCCGATCACCAGCTTTAAAATCACCGATGACAAAGCCACCGGCATCAAATGCCCACCGCTCACTGGCGGAGCCCTTGCACCCGGCGCATCTGTGCTCTGCAAAGGCAGCTATAAGACAAAGGCGGGCGATGTCGGGAAGGACATCGTCAGCACGGCAAAGGTTACGGCCAAGACGGCGAATGGCAACGTGCCCAATCCGCTATCTGTGAAGACAAGGGTGAAATTCAGCGCGGAGACGACTGTGAGTCTGACCGTGTCGCCTACACCGTCCACCTTCTCTAAAGCGGGCGAGAAGATCACCTACCGCTATATCATTCGTAACACAGGCGCCGTGCCGGTCACCTCGACAGCGCTCAAAGACAGCAGGGTAACTAAATTCACCTGCCGTCCGTCGGGCGGAGCAGTTCCTGTTGGAGGGACGACCATCTGCACCGGCACCTACGCGACCAAGCCAGGCGATGTCGGCAAGGACATCACCAGCACGGCGAGTGTAACCGGCAAGACCGCCAGCGGTATTGTGAAGTCACCGCCACCGGTTAATTCGGTGGTGAAATTCATCAAGCCGAAAGTTGTCGCCAAGCCGTCCATAAGCCTGGTCGTGAAGCCATCGCAAGCATCCTACAAGAATGCGGGTGAGCGGATCACATACACATACACGGTGAGGAACACCGGGGATGTGGCGGTCAACGCCTTTACGCTTACCGATAACACGGCAACCGGCCTCAAATGCGCACCGGGCAACACCGGTCCGAATGGCGGACCGCTCGCTCCCAAAGCGAGCGCGACCTGCGCGGGCAGCTACACGACAACGGCAAGTGACGTCGGCATCCGGGATATCGAAAGCTCGGCGAGCGTCACCGGTGCGGCGGGTTCAGCCCCGGTGAAAACCCTGTCCATAAAATCACGGGTCAAGTTTGCAGGAAAACCGGGTGTCACACTTACAGCTTTCGCATCACCCGCCACGTTCACCCGGGCAGGGGAGCAGATTGCCACGACCTACAAGGTCACGAACACCGGCGATGTGGCTTTTGTGAAATTCTCAATTGGTCATGTCGTACACGGTCCGAAGGCCAATCTCGACAATAAAAAATGCCCGCCCGCGAATGCGGACCAAAATGGTGGCCGGATCGCCCCTGGGGCATCCGTAACCTGTACGGGCCTCTACACGACCAAGCCGAGCGATATCAACCAGGACATCACATTCGATGTATACGTCCGTGGCCATATCAATCCCAAGATGTTTCCTGCAGGAAACCCGAAGCCGGTCAAGATCGTGGTGAAATATGACAAGCCGAAAGTCGTCCCCAAGCCGGCGGCGAGTGTAGCCGTGAAGCCATCGCTGAAGACATACTCTTCTGCGGGGCAAACCATCAACTACATCTATACGATCAAAAACACAGGAAATGTGCCTTTGATCACATTCAAATTATTGGACTTTTTAAGTGACGCATATGGGAAACAACTGACCGGAGTGATTGTTCTCGAGTGTCCGCCGGTTAAAGACCCAGGTAAACCTGCGAGCGGCGGGCCGCTTGCGCCCGGCGCCTCGGCGACATGCCTCGGCACCTACACGACCAGGCCGGAAGACGTGGGTAAGGATCTCGTCAACCACCCCGTCGCCAAAGCCCAAGCGGCCAGGGGACCGGGATTTAACGCGCAGGGAGCCGGCGTCGTCAGATTTGCCAAGCCGAAACCCGCGCCCAAGCCGTCCCTGAGCCTGGCGGTGAAGCCGTCACCAGACACGTTTAGCGCGGCCGGTCAGTCCATCACTTACATCTACACGATCGCGAATACGGGCAATGTGCCGTTCAAGACCTTCGGGCTGGGTGACAAGCTGCCAGGGCTGACGGGTCTCGAATGTCCGCCAGGTAAGTCTGCGCGAGGTGGGCCACTGGCGCCTGGTGCCACGGCGACATGCCTTGGTACATACACTACCAAACCAGGTGATCTTGGCAGGGATATCGTGACAAACCCCATAGCCTTTGCCAAGCCGGCAAAAGGACGGGATGTTGATGCGCCACCAGCAAGCGCTGTCGTCAAGTTCGCCGGGAAGCCGGGTATGTCGCTGACGCATACCTGCAATCCGAAGACGTACACCGCCGCGGGCCAGGCCATCACCTGCAGCTTCACGGTCACCAATAGCGGGACTATTCCGATCAGGTCTTGCCAGATCACCGGCAGCCGTATCAATGTGGGCTGTCCGCCGGGTGTTATTCCGCCCGGGGCGTCGATACTGGTCCAGGGGTCCTACTCAACCAATGCCGGCGATATCGGCAAAAATATCGTGATGGACTTCAAGCTTGACGGGATAACGCAATGAAAATCGCATGTCAGATGAGTGATGTAAATGGGCAGCACATTTTCAAGGAGGCAAGTGCCATGATGAAACGTATCATTCTTACTGCGGTGTTTCTGCTCGGTGCTGTCGCGTTAGCTTCAGCGGCCCCGATGGCAGTGCCTTCCGTGACCAGCTCGGAGACGATCGTCTACCAGCAGCCGGAGATTGAAAATCCGACCTATCCCGTCAGGCCCAATCCTACTGTCCCGGATTGCAGCCAGTATCCGGGCACGGTTGCCTTTGGCATGGACTGCGTGCCCACAAACAATCCGCCGGTTGTATGTTATGAACCGCAGGTGATGCGCAACGGCGTTTGCGTTAATCGCGGGGGTGTCACGACACAACTACCACCACCAACGAGTGTCCTTTATCCGCGCGAGGTGCAAACCGAGCTTAAGCGCGTTGGCTGTCTTGGGGGCGGGGTAGACGGCATCTGGGGGAATGGCAGCCGGTCATCCCTGAGAAAATTCTATGAACGTGCGAGGCTGTCAGCAGCAAGCACGGAGCCAACACAAGTCGTATTGAGTGATGTCCAGTCCCAGCGAGGACGGATTTGCCCGGCAGTCTACGTGGCGCCTTCCGGGCCGAACTGCTCGCGCATCAAATATGCATATAAATCCGGCAATACCTGCAAATGCGAGGGCACCCGAAAATTCAACGGCAAATATTGCATTAAGACGACGACGACCGCCTCGACGGGCGGCGGCAAGCCGAAATGCTCTAAAATCAAATATGCCTATACGTCGGGGAACACCTGCAAATGTTCCGGCGGTCGCAGCTTTAATGGCAAATATTGTGTGAAGCAGCCCCAGACAACGACGACGCAGGTCCATAGCGACCAGGCCAGCGTGGGAGTCGTGATTGGTATCATCGGTGCGATCGGCGATGCGAGTAAAAACGATAACAAATGCTACAAGTCATGCGACGATGAAGGCCGCAACTGCGAGACCGTCTGTGAGTAACGCGTAAACCTGGAGAGAATGATGAGGAAGTTTTTTTGGTGCGCCCTGGCGGGTGTGATCTGTTTGGCCGCTTACCCGGTAAGCCTGTCGGCGCAGCAGGTCTGCACCTACTTCCAGGTGAATTCGAGCCTGCTGAATATCTCCAAGGAACCGGGCGGCGGCATCTTTATCGATGTGCTCGAGGATGGAGAATTTGCCTGCGTCACCGAGCAGAAGCAGAGCGGCGGGCGCCTCTGGGGCTTTATCAAGCACAAGCTGAAGAGCCCGGAGGGGACAACTGGGGTCAATGGTTGGTCCACATTGCGCTACATGAAGAACGTGACCGAGGCCGAGGCCAAAGCTGCCGTGGCTGCAATGGCGTCTTCGGCGCCCGCTGCACCGACCGCACCAGCGTCGCCACCTCCTGCCGCCAAGCCGGACGCACCGAAAGTTGCCGCCGCACCTCCAGCAGCCGCCACGCCCCCTGCCACGGAGCGTCCCGACGACAAGCTGCGCTTCGACCAGCCTGTTCCTTTCGGGCCTTTCCCGGTCAATGGCAACTCGCTCAAGGAACTGGCCATGAAAGTGCCCCTGTTTCCACCGATCGAGGGGCTTCCGGATGAACTTTGGAAGAAGAATTGCACCACCTGCCACAAGTGGAACCAGGAGCGGCTTTGCGCCCAGGGCAAAACCTATGTGAAGTCCGCGAGACATGTATTGCGGCATCAGCATCCCTATGGCGGCGCGTACAAGCTGGCATTGATGAAATGGTCCAAGAGCGGCTGTGAATAAGACCAACCCACATCCCCGGGTCCAATTGAACAGGACTTGCGCCTGCCAGGAGTTTTGACATGCAATCGACCGTGATCCGTCTTTTATTCGCCCTCGCATTAATCACCGCGGCGATGAAACCCGTCAGCACCCAGGCCCAGGATTTCATGAGCCAGGAATGGGTGCTCAATCCAAGCCTTTCAAATGTCTACATGCAGAGCGTGAAGAAGAATGCGATTTTTGAAACGCATCAGTTCACGGCTGTGGAAGGAACCGTCAGCAAGGATGGTGAGGCGAAGATCAAGATTGAGCTGAACTCGCTCGACACAAACCACGACCTGCGTAATACGCGCATGCGCTTTCTGTTGTTCGAGACCTACAAGTTTCCATTCGCTGAAATCAGTGCCAATCTGGACAAGACCGTATTGGCAGCCCTCGCAACCAAGACCCGGATAACCTACCCGCTGAATTTCACGCTCAACATGCATGGAATTGTCAAACAGCTGGAAGCAAAAGTCTGGGTCACGCGCATCGGCAACACCAGCGTTTCGGTCGCGACGGTCAAGCCGATCATCGTGACGGCGAAGAGCTTTGGTCTTGAGGCCGGCATTGCCAAGCTCCGCGAAGCTGTGAAGGGCATCCCCATTGCCGCCGCCTCTTCGGTGACATTCGATCTGGTGTTCGGCACGGGTGAACTCAAGTCAGAGCTCGTGGCGGCGCGTGCGACAAGAGAAAAGGCGAGGGCCCAGCAGGCGACAAGCACCTTCTCGGCCGAGGCCTGTGAGACGCGTTTAAACGTCATCTCCAAGACCGGCGCCATCTATTTCAAGACCGGTAGTGCTATCCTTGATACGGCCAGTGCGCCGTTGCTCAACAGCGTTGCCGACATCACCAATCGCTGCCCGGGCATCAGCATTGATATCACGGGACACACCGACAATGTCGGCAGCAAAAACGCCAATCAAAAGCTCTCCGAGAAGCGGGCCAAATCCGTGGCTGATTATCTAAGCGGCAAGGGCGTGGATGCTGGTCGCATACGCTCAGCCGGGTATGGCGACTCCCGTCCTGTCGTGCCGAATGATTCAAACGAGAACAAGTCGAAAAACCGTCGGATCGAGTTCAAGGTCATCAAGGGCTGATCAGAAAGCGTTGTCACGGATCTGAAAGGCCCGTGACGCAGCTTAATCTTCCAGGCGTCATAATATTATGCTTCACTAGAAGTGTAAGCGACTGGTGGCATAAGTTCGCCTCCTGTAGCGCCTTGCGTGTTGCCCGGTTAAACTGGGCTTCTATGGCATGGAAATCCCGGTGCAACCGTGGAGGCTTCAACTTAAGCAGGAGCCAGGTGCCAATAAATTTGGGAGGAGAATATGCAACTGCATTATGTATTACGGGGATTGGCTGTCTCGGCATGCGCAGCCTTCGCAACGGTTCTGTTAACAGCACCGCAAGTTCGCGCCGAGGATTGCCCTCGCGGCACCTTGGACAAGGCCTATTGTGATCGTGACGGAGATCTTGTTGCGGACCTGCCGACCGACAAGGGCAAGGTTTCAAATCCGGACACCATCATCTTTTCCTATACGCCGGTTGAAGACCCGGCTGTCTACAAGAAGGTCTGGGACGGCTTCATCCAGCACATGGCCAAGGTGACTGGCAAGAAGGTCGTCTTCTTCCCAGTTCAATCTTACGCGGCGCAGTATGAAGCCATGCGTTCAGGCAGGCTGCACATTGCCGGCGTTAACACGGGCGGCAACCCGGTCGCGGTGAACTGCGCGGGACTGAACCCGTTTGCAATGATGGCCGCCAAGGATGGTTCGTTCGGTTACGAGATGGAAATTCTCGTACCGGCCGACAGCCCGATCAAGTCGCCCGCCGATCTCAAGGGCAAGAGCATGGCCTTCACCTCGCCGACGTCCAATTCCGGCTTCAAGGCGCCCTCGGCGATCCTGAAAGCTGACTTTGGTCTCATCGCCAAGAAAGATTTCAAACCTGCCTTTTCCGGCAAGCATGACAACTCGATCCTGGGCGTTGCCAACAAGGATTACGAAGCAGCGGCCATTGCCAATTCTGTCCTCAAGCGCATGATCGACCGCAAGGTGGTCGATGCGTCCAAGATCCGTTCGATCTACAAGTCGCAAACTTTCCCGACCACCGGGTATGGTCACGCGCATAATCTTGATCCCGCACTGGTGAAAAAGATCAAGGAAGCTTTCTTCTCCTTCCCTTGGGAAGGCTCGGCTCTCAAGAAAGAGTTCAAGAAAGAAGGCTCGTTCATTCCGATCGTTTACAAGAAAGATTGGGATGTCATCCGCAAGATCGACAAGGCCAATGGCGTTTCCTACGCCTGCAAGTAAGCTATAGTTGGAATGTCCGGCCCGCTGTCTTCGCGGGCCGGACAGCCCGGCTATGACTTTGGGGCGAATGTGGGGGAGGCCTGATGCTTAAACTTGCCGGCCTGACAAAGCGGTACCCAACGGGTGACCTTGCTTTGAAAGATATTGATCTTGATGTACCGGACGGGCAGGTGATGGCATTGATCGGGCCATCCGGGGCAGGCAAATCCACGCTGATCCGCTGCGTCAACCGCCTGGTCGAACCCACCACCGGCTCCATATTTCTTGATGATACCGAGCTGACGGCGCTCTCGCAGGTGCAATTGCGCCGCGCGCGCCGGCGCATGGGCATGATCTTCCAGGAATATGCGCTGGTCGAGCGTCTCAGCGTCATGGAAAATGTACTCTCTGGCCGCCTGGGCTACGTCAACTTCTGGCGCAGCTGGTTCCGCAAATACCCCCAGAGTGATATTGACGAAGCGTTCCGGTTGCTGGAACGCGTTGGTCTTGACCACATGGTCGACAAGCGCGCCGATGAGCTTTCGGGCGGCCAGCGCCAGCGTGTGGGTATCTGCCGTGCGCTTATACAGAACCCGGAATTGCTTCTGGTCGATGAGCCCACGGCTTCGCTCGATCCCAAGACCTCGCGCCAGATCATGCGGCTGATCGTTGAATTGTGCGAGGAGCGGGGGCTCGCTGCCATCGTCAATATCCACGATGTCATGCTGGCGCAGATGTATTCAAAACGCATCGTTGGTCTCCAACTCGGTGAAATCGTCTATGACGGTCCGCCAAACGGGCTGACTCCCGATGTCCTCACCGACATTTATGGCGAGGAAGACTGGGAAGCGACGATCGAGACGGTCGAAGAAGAAGACAGTCCCGATGAGCCTGACGCGGATGGCGCGGACGAAGACCATCATGCCCCGATTCCCGATCGGGACCGCCTGGCCGGGCTGACGTGAGAGGGCGGCCATGACGACGCAAGCCGCATCCCTCCCGCGACGCTGGAAAAAGCCGCCATTCATCAAGCGGGCGTGGCTGAGGTGGGCAATCGGACTTGGCGCCGCGGTGTACCTGGCGGTGGCATGCGGCAGTACGGAAGTGAACTGGGTGGGCGTCTGGGATGGAGTGCCGCGCGGTGTCCAGTTTATCTCAGCCTTCTTCCCGCCAGACTTCGTCAGCCGGTGGCCAGAAATTGTCGAAGGTATCTATGAGAGCCTGTGGATGGCTGTGACATCCACGGTCATCGGTATCGCCATCTCAATCCCTGTAGGCTTGGGTGCTGCGCGAAACCTGGCGCCATTGCCTGTTTATTATTTTTGCCGGGCGATCCTGGCGACTTCGCGCAGTTTCCAGGAAGTGATCTTGGCGATATTTTTCGTGAAGCTTTTCGGCTTTGGTCCTTTTGCCGGTTTCGTGACGCTCTCTTTCGCCACCATCGGTTTTTACGGAAAACTTCTCGCGGAAGACATCGAGGACATGGACCCCTCGCAGGCCGAAGCTGTACGCGCGACGGGTGCCGGTTGGTTCCAATGGCTTAATTACGGTGTCCAGCCGCAGGTAATGCCGCGCATGATCGGGTTGGGGTTGTACCGCCTCGACATCAATTTCCGTGAATCTGCCGTTGTCGGTATCGTCGGCGGCGGTGGCATTGGCGCCACGCTTAACACGGCCTTCGACCGCTATGAATTTGATTCAGCCGCCGCCATTCTCCTGGTCATCATTGGTATCGTGATGCTCGTTGAATACACCTCCGGCTTTGTCCGGAAATGGGTGCAGTAATGCCGGTAAGCAAACAGGGGGCACTCAAACTCTGGCAGCGGCGCACGACACGCTTTCAACTCGCCATATGGCTGGGCTGGCTGATGATCGTTGCGGTGTTCGTATTTTGTTGGCAATTGATTTCCGAAATGACGATCTGGGAATTCGTGTGGGATGCGCACAGCCAGGCTGGTGACCTGGCCCAGCGCATGTCACCACCCAAATGGAGCTACATGACCGAGTTGTGGCGCCCGGTCTGGGATACGATCAACATCGCGACTTTGGGCACCGTTATGGCACTCATCCTCGCCGTGCCGACGGCGTTTTGTGCTGCCCGCAACACCACCCCGAGCGCCAGCTTCGTGCGGCCTATCGCATTGTTCATCATCGTTTCTTCGAGATCGATCAATTCACTGATCTGGGCACTGATGCTGGTGACTATCGTTGGCCCTGGAGTTTTCGCCGGGATCATCGCTATTGGTCTGCGCTCGATTGGCTTTTGCGCCAAGCTTCTCTACGAGGCGATTGAGGAAATCGATGAATCGCAGGTTGAAGCTGTCACCGCCACAGGGGCCAGCCGCTCGCAGGTCATCACTTACGGAATCTGGCCCCAGGTACTGCCGGCGTTTGCAGGAATCTCCGTCTTCCGCTGGGACATCAATATTCGCGAATCCACCGTTCTCGGACTCGTCGGCGCCGGTGGTATTGGGCTTGAGCTCAATTCCTCTATCACCACCTTGGCCTGGACGCAGGTGTCACTCATCCTGCTAGTGATTGTCGGCACGGTGATCGTGAGCGAATGGGTTTCTGCGAAAGTGCGCTACGCCATTATCTGACTTCAAGCAGAGCCGCGGCCAGCTCGGCAAATCCCGCGCCGGATGGCGCTTCTGTGACATAAGCCGGTTCGGCATCAAGGCGGTCACGGAACTCCATGAGATTGGCAACGCCGACTGCATTCTCAAAAAATCCGAACATCGGGACATCGTTTGGCGAGTCCCCGGCAAATACGATTTTTCCATTGTCCTTTTCCGGATCGACGCTGAATTCCCCGGTCAGGAACTGCTGTGTCATGGTCAGCTTGTCATAGTCGCCAAACCATCCATTGACGTGGATTGAACTGATTTTGGCGTGGGCACCGGCCTCTTCAAACAGTTTCTCGATACGCTCCACATCGCTCTTGGCCAGTGCAGGAACGTCCTCGCAAAAATCAATTGCCAAATCAGCTTCCCGACAGAATTGATCGCTGGAGATTGCAGCGCCGGGTACCGCGTCCAGAATCGTCTCGCCCAATTTTTCCAGCCGTTCTCGGTTCTGTTTTCGCTCCGCCTTGTCCACAACATATCTGCGGATCATGTGCCGCGCCGAATGGTCATAGCGGTAGTAGAAGGCGCCGTTCTCGCCAACCACCCCGTCGACTGGCCACATGCGCGCAATATGATCACACCAGCCGGCGGGCCGCCCGGTAATGGCTGCCGTTTTCAGGCCTGCGCCCTGTAAATGCTCAAGCGCACCATAAGCTTGAGATGTGAGGCGGCCATCGGTTGTCAGGGTGTCGTCAATGTCGAACAGCACGAACAGGACATTGGCGCGCTCCTCGGCAGGGAACTCTGCCAGCGGTTTCATCTTGGTTGGCATCGAATCATTGTCCTGCGCTATCTTTGCGGTTGCAGCCCGGTACTGTGCAGCATGGATGTGGCCGCGGCAATGACGGCAAGGGCGAAGTGAAAGACCGGATTTACGATATCCTCGTCATCGGCGGCGGCATCAACGGCACCATGGTGGCGCGTGACGCAGCCGGGCGTGGGTTGTCAGTGCTTCTTGTTGAGCAGGACGACCTCGCCAGCGGTACCTCCTCGGCCTCGAGCAAGATGATCCATGGCGGCTTGCGCTATCTGGAGCATTACGATTTCTCTCTTGTGCGGGAGTCGTTGCGCGAGCGGGAAATCATGCTGGCCACTGCCCCTCACATCGTCCAGCCGTTACGTCTGGTACTCCCCAAGATCAAGGGTAGCCGGCCGACATGGTTGGTTCTGATTGGATTGTGGATTTACGATCATCTCGTCGGCCATATCTCCCTGCCGAGATCAGCGCGTGCAGATTTGAAATCCGGGCCTTACGCCGAGGGGCTCAAGCGGCACGTCGACCAGGGCTTCGCCTATTCCGACTGCTGGACTGATGATGCCCGTCTCGTGGTTCTTGCCGCACTCGATGCGGCCCGGCGTGGTGCTGAGATCATGACCCGAACCCGTTGCTCACAGGCACGCAGGGAAGGGCAAATCTGGCGCGCAAACCTCGTCCGACAAGATGGCAGCAAATTTGAAACCAGTGCGCGGGCGCTCATAAATGCCGCTGGTCCCTGGGCGCATGATGTTCTTACCGGCGTTACAGGTGGTGCAACCAACACGCAGCTGCGCCTGGTGAAAGGCAGTCACATCGTCGTCCCCCGCCTTTACGAGGGTGATCATGCCTTTCTACTCCAGAACGATGACGAGCGCGTCATATTCGTCATCCCGTTTGAGGGTCGATACTCTCTGATCGGCACGACCGAGGTGGGGCATGAAGATGCGCCGGGTCCGGTAGATATCGAGAGAGAAGAAATCGTCTATCTCTGCGAAGCCGCGAACCGTTATTTCAAGCAGCAAGTGAAACCCGCTGATATTGTGTGGAGCTTTGCCGGATTAAGACCGCTTCTGGATGACGGGAGTATCGATCCGGGATCGATCACACGAGACTATAAGCTGCTGGAGGACCGGCATGGGGAGTTGGCGCCGTTGATCTCGATCTTTGGCGGCAAGCTGACCACGGCACGGCAGCTCGCGGAGCATGTCGTTGATGCACTGAACCCGCCGTTCCCTGATCTCAAAAGAGCCTGGACCGGGGAGGGGGTGCTGCCCGGCGGAGACATAGATGACTTCGACGCCTTCACAGATGCCCTGGCGGGCAGCCATTCGGATTTTGAATCCGGGTTCATTGCGGCGCTGGCTCGCCGCCACGGTACAAATACCGCGATGATTTTAGGCGATGCATTGATGGAAGCGGACCTCGGACAGCATTTCGGTGGTACGCTCTATGCTGCCGAGGTCGATTGGCTAATGCAGGAAGAATGGGCCTGTACCACGCAAGACGTACTCTGGCGGCGCACGAAATGCGGCCTCGATGTCAATCAGTCCGGCGTCAAAGCGCTTGAAAAGTACATGAAATCAAAAAGATAAGATTTTACGTCCCACAGGCCTTTTGCATCTCGGCCAGCCTTTGGCGAAGCGTTTACCGGGTTTGCGCCACGTGGACCGGTTTATTGCCCCGGGCCAGTTCAACGACAGACCGGATTGCCTTGAGAGGGCCAGTGGTAATGTCGCTCGTTGAAAAGACTTCCAGCGGGACCTGCGGCGGGATACCCGCACCCTCCCAAGGTTTGCGCTTGGCATCGAGATAGACCTCGTTCGACAGGCTCAAAGTCCATCCATTGGGAAGTGGTTTCCACAGCATGTCCGACAAGGCGCCGCGCGTCGTTCCGCCGACATGGGTCACGTTGGGCAGGGCGCGCATGGACATGGTGAATATCTCTGCGGCGGAGACGGTGATGTCGCTGGTTACGAGGTATACGGGACCGGTGTAGCGATGCTTGCCAGCCGGATCGATATGGATGGGCTGGGGCTCATCGGCTTTGCTGTCGCCTGCATATTTGTAATAGCCCAGCGTGCGGCTTGATGCGAAACGCCCGGCAATCGCACGTGCAACCTTGTCGTAGCCACCATCGTTCATGGACACATCCACGATCATTGCCTTGGCGTCTTTCATGCGTCCAAGGGCCTTGTCCAGCGCCTTGCCGGCAGCCCTGATGTCCTTGTCCTCGTCGTCATCATCGCTGGCGAAGCTTTCCATGGACCGGATCGCGATATACCCGATGTCATCATCTATGAGGCCATACCGGATCTTGCCATTGGCTGCCTTGTATCCGTCGCCGCGCAACAGGGTCTTGCCGATGTCCTTTTTCCAAAAACGCTCGAGCCAGTCATCCACGAAATCTTCTGCGTCTTCGCCTTTGCGTTCAGCCAGTGCGGACAGGGCTCCAATCGTCTTTCCAGGACGAGCATTGAGGACAACTTTCTCATCGTCGATTTTTGCCTCGACGCTCACATGGTCGTCGTCGAATTTTGCAAGAACGCCCTTGATGACATCCAGCAGCTCGGTGCTGGACATGTTCGCCTCGGCGCGCTTGGCAGTTGAATCAACGACCGTCGGCCAGTTGATGTCGCGGCTGTCGAAGAAGGCATAATGCTTGGAGAACATCTCGATGAAGCTGTCGAGCACCGATTTAGGCGTCGTATCGAGTTTCCGGTGACACGTGTCAGGCAGGCTCTCCAACCTGTCAAAAGTATAGAAATAGGAGTCGTCCCCGATCGGCAGGCGCATCGTCTGGTCATCGTCACTGATCTGGTAAAGCTTGCCCAGGTCTTCCAGGTCTTCCGTGGCATCCTTGTCCTTGATGCAGTGCCGGGCGCTTTCGTTGTAAAAATAGACTTTGCCCTTCTGGACAGCGATGACCCAGCCATAGCCTCTTGAGCGCCAGTAGCCGTTCAGCTTGGCGGGATCGTTACCATCCTTGAAGGATACGATGGGTGTGTTGGTCATGGCGATTGATGTGTTTACCGAGGCCAGGAAGCACAGAAAAGCGGTCGCTGAAATGAGCGTGTAAAACAATGCCCGCTTCATGAATGCCTCCTCAACCAACACATGGGGTCACGCTTACGCCCAATCTTACCCCCCATGGTTAGAATCGGCGAATGAGATTAATAACTTCCCCCCAGCCTAATGACAAGTGAGAATGACACATTTCCGGACGCTCAAAACTCGGTGAATTTCCGTAATTTGTCAGTGTCTTCAAGGCAGTAATAGCGGCTGATCCGGCTGATCAGGCCTTCGTGAGTCCATTCCCTGATTTGCCGGTTTGCATTTTCCCGGGCCGAACCCGTCATTCGCGCCAGTTCAGCCTGGGTAAATTTTTGCCGGATAAGCACACGCCCGCCTTCGAGGGGCTCTCCAAATCCTTCCGCAAGCCGTAGAAACACGCGTGCTAGACGGCCGCGCAAGGGCAAAAGCTGTTGCATGGTTGCGGCCTCGTTGGAGGCGCGCAGCCTTTCGCTGAGAATCTTCAGCATGTGCAGGTAGATCACCGGATTTGTATTGGCGGCCTTTTTGAAATCCCGTGACGCCAGAAATGCAAGCGAGCAGTGTTTGAGCGCGGTGGCACTCGCCGATCTTGGCTGTGCATCTATGAGTCCCATATCGCCAATCACGTCACCGGCCCCCAGCATCGCGAGCAGTGCTTCCTTGCCATCAGCGGCGGTGGCTGAAACTTTCAATACACCTTCAAGGATGGCGTAGCACCCGTCAGAAGGGTCACCCTGCTTGAACAGTCCAGCATTTGGTTCAAGCGTGATGTGGCGGGAATAGCGCGCAAGGCCATCAAGCGTTTCACGTTCCAGACCCGCAAAAAGGGCCGAACTGGCAAGTATGGTTCCATCAAAATTCTTGCTGCTCATGGGCAGCAGAATACCAAGGTCATGAGGCAAGTTCGACCCTCATATTCCAAACCGGAAAAAATCCGCCAACCACTCCAGAATTCTCGCGATGCCAAAACGGTCATGCACATCGTCTCTTTTGCTGCACTTCGCACCAGTGTGTATATAATCGTCTTTAAAAGGCCGCTGAGTGCCCCGGAAAAAATAAGAGGAGGATACCTTGGACGGATTGACCATCGCCCAGGAACGTATTGCCAGCGAGGCTAGGGAAAATACAGGGCTCCTTGATCTGAGTTCGCTCGGTCTCGAAGAATTGCCGGAAGAACTGTTTTCCCTGAATAATTTGCATGCACTAAATCTCGATAGAGCATTCCGGGAAGCAGCAGATCAGAAGGGCAAAATACCATCCGTGGAGGCGCAAATTGCACGTCTCGCTGCATTACCCGAACTCCAGACATTGTCGCTGAGTGGTACGGGACTGGTTGATCTGACACCGCTCAATGATCTGCCTGCCTTGAAGTCGCTGGACGTCAAGCTCAACCCGGTGAGCGACCTTAGCCCGATCAAGGGCATGGCACTGCTGCAATCGCTGTCATGTGCGGCTACCGGTGTGACCGACCTTTCCCCGATTCAGGATTTAACAGCCCTGCAGTTCTTCGCCTGCTCGGATACCGAAGTGAGCGATCTTGCGCCGTTAAAGAAGATGGCTGAGCTGCAATCGCTGTTCTGTTCCCATGCGCCGGTAAATGATCTCACCCCGCTCAAGGGAATGGCAAAGCTGCAGTTGCTCTACTGTAATTTTAGCAATGTACAGGATCTCTCTCCACTCAAGGACATGGCGTCTATGCAGTCACTTCACTGCTCGCACACCATGATCAGTGACCTCGGTCCTCTCAAGGGCATGTCAAACCTGCAATCGCTGGATTGTTCACATACTCTGGTGACTGATCTGGGTCCGCTCAAGGGCCTGACAGGCCTTCAAACGCTTGAATTCATGAACACCCAGGTGAGTGATCTGGCCCCGCTCAAGGGATTGTCCGCACTGCAATTGCTCAAGTTCTCGGAAACGCCGGTGAGCGATCTGACACCGTTGAAGGGACTATCCGCCCTTGAGGAATTGAAATGCGCCCGCACGCCGGTCAACGACCTCAGCCCGCTCAAGGGTATGTCCTCCCTGATAAAGCTCAATTGCTCACGCGCGCCGGTGACGGACCTTTCTCCGCTGAAAGATCTCCCGGACCTGCAATCACTTGACTGCTCGGGATGCCTGTTGTCATCGCCCCCGGAAAACTTTTGGCAGATGCCGTCCTTGTCGGAACTCATCCTTCACAAGACGCAAATTCCCGGTGTCCCCAACTGGGTGCTTTCACAAAGCAACAGTGATGATTGCCTGGAAACCCTGCGCGCGCATGTTGGCGACCGGTAAGCCATCAGGGAAGGTGTAATTTATTAAAGTGCTGAAAAATATGATGAAATATGTAGGAAAGCACTTCGGAAGCCAAAAAGTGTGATATTCGTCACTACCCGCATGAAGAGAATTTCTTATCTCCGGAGTGTCGCAGCAAATTAAAACGGAAAGCGTTAAAACATGACCGATAGAATCGCCCCGATTGTGAATTTGCAGCAGGACCAGCCCGTCGCCTTCGCGCATGTCTATGAAGGGCCATCCGGCACATGGCTTGTTCAGGACGATAGTGATAGCCGCGGCGGAATGTTTACCAACCGCAAGGCTGCGATGAAGTTTGTGGACAGCGAATTTGGACCTGAGACGAAAATTGTCTCGTCAGCACCGGCGACGGACTCAGTTGACACGGATGCTCCCATCCCAAGCAACCAGCAGATCGTGCCTCACACTCGTCACCGTTATGAAGTGCATAACGGGCAAGTCACCTGGTCAATAATTGCGGATGGCTCGGGCAATACTCAGGACGACGTGTTCGAAGGCGAAATCAACAGCAAGGGATGGGACGAGGCCGTCCACGCCGTCGCGGACGCGGCGAACATGGAAGGGAGCTGGGCAGCGGCTGCGAAGCTTCTGATCGAGCAGTCCGAACAGGACGCCAAGAAAAGCTCCAAGAAGGGATCTAGAGCGACCAACGGGAAAGACAGCACAGTTTCCATGGCAAGTGAGGGTACAGGCCAGCCTGAAAACGAGCTGTTTGAGCATCTTGAATCCAACGTACAATCTTATGCCCGTGCCTTCCCGCGCATTTTCAACACGGCCGTGGGGACGACGATCTGGGACAAGGATGGCCGACCCTATCTCGATTTTCTCGCTGGCGCCGGCTCCCTCAATTTCGGGCACAACAATCCGGAAATCAAATCCGTGCTGGTGGACTATATCCAAAGCGATGCCATCACCCATGGCCTCGATCTCCATACCGTGGCCAAGGAGAAATTCCTTTCGGCGATGGACAAGATCATTCTCAAGCCACGTGGTCTCGATTACGTCATTCAGTTCACCGGCCCGACCGGAACCAATGCCGTCGAAGCCGCTCTGAAGATTGCCCGCAAGGTGACCGGCAATACCAACGTCATCAGTTTCACCAACGGGTTTCACGGCGTTTCCATGGGTGCTTTGTCGATTACCGGTAATGAAACACTCCGCGCAGCAGCAGGAGTGCCGCTGGGTGGCGCAACGACGATGCCGTATGACAGGTATATGGGAGAAGATGTCGACACGATCGCCTATCTAGAGCGTGTGCTGGATGATCCTTCCAGCGGTATCGATGAACCAGCTGCGGTTATACTTGAAATCATTCAAGGAGAAGGCGGGCTGAACATGGCGCGTGTCGAATGGCTCCAGGCCTTGCAGGCGCTATGCAACAAGAGGGAAATTCCACTCATCGTCGATGACATCCAGGCCGGTTGCGGGCGCACGGGAACCTTCTTCAGCTTCGAGGAAGCCGGCCTCAAACCCGATATCGTAACCTTGTCCAAGTCACTGTCCGGTTACGGGATGCCATTCTCGGTTGTGCTCATCAGGCGTGATCTGGACCAGTGGAGCCCCGGTGAACATAACGGCACGTTCCGGGGCAACAACCCGGCGTTTATCACCTCAGCCAGGATGCTTGAACTCTACTGGAAAGACGGCAAGTTCGAGAAGGAGTTGAAGAAGAAAAGCGCGCATCTGCGCAAGCGGCTGCTGGCCATGGTTGAGCAGCATCCCGACGACCTGATCGATGTCAAGGGTCGTGGCTTCATGATTGGCGTGCGGTGTGCCGATCCTGATCAGGCGGCAAAGGTCACGAAGAATGCATTTACCGAGGGCCTGATCATCGAGCGTTGCGGTCCAAGGGACGAAGTCGTGAAATGCATGATGCCCCTGACGACCACTATGGAAGAGATGGATCAGGGACTGGACATTCTCGAGCGTGTCCTAGATGGCCTGTTCAACCGGGAAGCATGGGACAAGAATGTCCATGACATCTCCGACTCGGAAAGCTTGGCGGGTGTTTGGGAGGTTGCAGCCCAACTTCTAATCACCCATTCCGACATGGCCACCGAAGGCGAGTCCAAGGGCAAAACAGGCTGAAGAGTACACTTAGCAATACTTGATGTACCGGGTGCCGGACGGATAGTCTCGTCCACATCCGGTTCATGCTTAGAATTCCACACTTTACCGGTTAGCATTAGCGTTGCGTTCGGACATCCGTGCGCAGGCAAAATTGGGTGAGGGCACATGCTGATCTGCAAGGGAGCCGACAATTCCATTCGCTGGAAAGAAGGCGAACGGCTCGACCATCTGTTCGAAGCCCGGTGTGATGAACTGGATGCTGCCAGCGGCGGCACGCATGCGGCGGTCATCACCGATGAGAAGGTCTACACCTTCCGTGACCTGGACAACCGCGCCAACCAGGCCGCGCGATATCTGATCGCACAAGGTGTCAAATCCGGCGATAAGGTGGGCCTGCTGTTCGACAAGGGTGTCGAGACTTACGTCGCGCTGCTGGCGGTGCTGAAGGTCAATGCCGCTTACGTGCCCTTTGACGGCGGGTTCCCGAACGATCGTATCGCGTTCATTATGGAAGATGCCGAGGTGAAGGTCATGCTGACCCAGTCGGCATTCGCGGAGAAGGTCGCGGACTTCGATGTGCTGACCATTTTCCTCGATACCGCTGCCGATGAGTTGGACAAGCTCGACGCGTCCCGCCTGAGCGAGAAGGAAAAGGGCAAGCCGAGAGACGAGATTGCGTATCTCATCTACACATCCGGCACAACGGGCAAGCCCAAGGGCGTGGTTATCGAACATGCCAGCATCTGCAATTTCGTGCGCGTGGCAGCGGAGATTTACGGCTATGGACCCGAGGATCGCGTTTACCAGGGCATGACCATCGCGTTTGATTTCTCGGTCGAGGAATTATGGGTGCCATTGCTCGCTGGCTCCGCACTGGTTCCGGCCAAGGCCGGCGCGAGCCTGGTAGGTGACGACTTGGCGGACTATCTGCTGGAACACAATGTGACCGGTTGGGCCTGTGTCCCCACACTGCTTGGGACGATTGAGAAAGACCTGCCAGACTTGCGCCTCCTGATCGTCTCGGGCGAGGCTTGCCCGCAGAACCTGGTGACCCGCTGGGCGCGAGACGGGCGCGTGATCCTGAATGCTTACGGTCCCACGGAAGCGACCGTCACCTGCACGCTCACAGAACTCCTGCCTGACAAGCCCGTCACCATCGGCGGGCCCCTGCCGACCTATACCATCGTCATACTCGATCCCGACAAGCCCGAGATCGTGCCAGAAGGCGGAATGGGGGAAATCGGCATTGCGGGTGTAGGGTTGGCCCAGGGCTACCTGAAGCGCCCGGAACTCACAGATGAAAAGTTTATTCCCGATTTTCTCGACATTCCCAACAACCCGTCCAAACGCATCTACCGCTCTGGAGACCTGGGTTGCATCAACGCCGATGACGAGGTGGAATTCCACGGCCGCATCGACACGCAGGTCAAGGTGCGTGGCTATCGCATCGAACTGACGGAAATTGAGTCGGTGCTGATGGAATTTCCCGAAATTTCAATGGCCGTGGTCGATACCTACGAGGCCGAGCCGGGGGCTGTGGAACTGGTCGCCTATTACGCCCTTAACAAGGGTAAGAAAGACCTCGACCATGCCGAGGTGGCGAAGGTGCTGCGAACACGGCTGCCGCGCTACATGGTCCCGGCCTATATCGAGAAATTGCCGGTCATCCCTATGACCCCGAGCAACAAGGCGGACCGCAAGGCCTTGCCTGAGCCCAAGGGACCGCGCGTCGTGGGTGGCAGCGACAATTACGTGGCGCCGTCAAACGCCATGGAGGAAACCCTCGCGGGCGAACTTGCGAAAATCCTGCAGGTGGACAAGGTTTCCACCGAGGATCATTTTTTCAATGACCTGGGCGCGCACTCGCTGTTGATGGCGCGCTTTTGTGCCCAGCTTCGCCAGGTGGGCGACATGCCGGGCGTTTCGATGCCGGACATCTACCAGAACCCGACCATCGTGAAACTTGCCGCACACCTGGGCACGGCCGTCGATGAGGTGGTGCTCGATGTGAAGCGTGACCCGCTGAGGATCGCCTCAAACCTTGAATATTATGGTTGCGGCGCGCTGCAACTTGTCTTTCTGACACTTTACGGTTTGCTCGGCCTGTGGCTGCTGGTGATCGGTTTTCACTGGACCTACGCCGTCGTCGATGACCCTGTCGCGCTCTATATCCGGGTCGTCACCTTCATATTCGGGAGTTTTGCCGGGCTCACGGCCTTGCCCATTGCCGCCAAATGGTTGCTGATCGGCAGGTGGAAGGCAGAGAGAATACCTGTCTGGAGCCTGCGATATTTCCGCTTCTGGCTGGTCAGGACACTGGTGCAGACCTCGCCTCTCGCGGCCTTTGCCAGCACGCCGATATTCAATTTTTACTTGCGGATGCTCGGTGCGAAGATCGGCAAAGATGTTGTCATTGCCTCGGCCCTGGTACCGGTATGCACCGACTTGCTGTCTATTGGCGACAACACGATCTTGCGAAAAGATTCAAAACTGACCGGCTACCGGGCCCAGTCAAATTACATCTATACCGGTCCTATCGAGATTGGCTCCAACGGCTTCGTTGGCGAGGGGTCCGTTATCGACATCGGCACGGTCATGGAAGACGATTCTCAGCTCGGCCATGCCTCCTCACTGCAGGAGGGTCAGCGGGTGCCAGAGGGCAAGCATTACCATGGCTCACCAGCTGTCGAGACGCAGGCGGATTACTGTACCGTCGAGCCCATGCACCTTTCCACGCTGCGCAAGAGTCTGTGGTGCGCATGGCTGCTCTCCGGGGTGTTCGGCCTGCTCGTGCCGGTCGGGGTCTTTCTGGTATATCGCGCCGGGCCATATTTCCTGAACTATACTGGTTCCGAACAGTTCAACCCGGAATCACCGTGGAATTTCCTGGTCGCCCTGGCCCTGGATCTTGGCCCATCCACACTGCTGCTTCTGTTCACAGGGCTGGGGCTGGGGCTGCTGGGCCTGTTGACCATTCCGAGGCTGTACAATCTGTTCCTGACGCCGGAAAAAACTTATGTCCGTTACGGTTTCCACTACATCGTACACGGCCTCGTCTCGGCAACCAGCAATTCGAGATTCTACAACCTGATATTCGGGGACAGTCCCTTCGCCACGTGGTTCCTGAACAAGCTCGGATACAATCTGAACACCGTTGAGCAGACCGGCTCGAATTTCGGTACCAACCAGAAGCATGACAATCCGTTCCTGTGCGATGTCGGTTCCGGCACCATGGTCTCCGATGGCCTGTCGATGATAAACGCCCAGATGACACCGACCTCGTTCCGCCTGAGCCAGGTGAAAATCGGCGACCACAATTATCTCGGCAACAATATTTTCTATCCCTCGGCTGGCAAGACCGGCTCCAATGTTCTGCTCGGCACCAAGGTGATGATCCCGATTGATGGTCCGATTCGGGAAAATGTCGGCTTGCTGGGTTCGCCGCCTTTCGAAATACCGCGCGCGGTCGACAGGGACAAGGAGTATGACCCTTACACCGACGATGCCCTTCGCGCCGAACGGATTGCGATGAAAGCACGGAGTAATGTTGTGACGGTCCTTCTTTACCTGCTGGCGAACTGGTTGATCGGCTTTCTCACGCTGCTCGTTGGGATCATGGCCATCATGTATTACCCAACCCACGGATTTGCCGCGCTGTTTGGTTTCGGCGCTACCATTGCCCTGGTCACGATTCCCTATTTTGCGCTGCTCGAGCGGGCGAGCCTCGGCTTCAAGGATTTGGAGCCGCAAATGGTCGCCGCCTATGAAGATTATTTCTGGTTCCACGAACGGCACTGGAAGTTCTGCGAGTCCCCGCTCCAGTCACTGTTCAAAGGCACGCCATTCAAGAGTGTTATTTCCCAAATGCTCGGGATCAAGATGGGTGCAAAAGTGTTTGATGACGGTGCCCAATTCCTTGAAAAAACGCTGATCACGGTGGGCGATTACACCACCTTCAATGACGCAGTGACCGTCCAGGGGCACTCGCTGGAAGAGGGCATTTTCAAGTCCGACTACATTAAAATCGGCAAGGGCTGCTCGATTGGCACTGGTGCCTTCGTGCATTACGGGGTGACCATGAAGGACGAAGTGGTTCTGGCCCCGGACTCTTTCCTCATGAAAGGGGAAGTGCTGGAAGAGGGGTCTACCTGGCGCGGCAACCCGGCCAAGGCCGTTGGCGAGGCGGTAGTGCACAAACGAGCGGCGGAGTAGGAAAAGCGGCCGGCGATGATCGAGGGTCCCGCCAACATTGTCACACTCTGGGCAGCATCCACGAGGCAAGCGCTTGGCCTGGCCAGCGCTGAACATCTCTGCGCTCAAGAGTTGGCACAAGCGGACCGTTTCGGGCAGCCGGATGACCGGGACCGGTTCAAGGCTGCACGCGCATTATTGCGCCATGCTCTTAACGAGACATCTGACGCCGAAATATCACCCGGTAGTTGGAGATATGCTGAAGGGCCGAATGGCAAGCTCGTGATGGCCCCCGGTTTACCACGCCTGGAATTCAACTTGTCCCACGCAGGGAATTGCGTGGCGGTTGGCGTCAGCCAGACACGGCCAGTTGGTGTTGATGTCGAAATGGCGACCAGAGATGAACGGCTCGAGATCGTGACCGATGTGTTGAGTGATCGAGAAACAGAATATCTGTTCCAGATGCCGGAAGACCGGCGGTGGGATACGTTCCTGCAGTTATGGACCCTCAAGGAGGCTTGCGCCAAGGCGCTGGGACTTGGCGTCATGCAGGATTTTTCTGAGCTGGAGGTTGAGCTGGATCCGGTGCGCATTTTTGCACCAGATGATTTGCTCAAGCCCGGTGAGATTTTCGATATAGAAACATTCGTGACCGTTCCAGATCAAACCCCGGCCCGCGTCAGTGTTGCGTCAATCAGAAATGCGGGTGAGGCGACGGAGTTTAGCCACCGTCCGTTCAGCAAAACATTCGGGAGACATCCTCGATGAGCGTCACGGTTACATTCGCCGGTTCCGGTGATGCCTTCGGATCAGGGGGCAGGCTCAACACCTGCATTCTGGTCGAGGCACCGGATATTTGCTTCGCTATCGACTTCGGCGCATCGAGCCTGGTTGCGCTCAATGCGCTTGATATTCCTCACAACAGGATTGATCTCATTCTGCTGACCCATCTGCATGGGGATCATTGTGGAGGCGTATCCTCCCTGCTGATAGATGCCATGCTGGGAGCCAAGCGCGAGACGCCTCTCACCATCGCCGGTCCCAAGGACACGATCGTCCATCTTCCGAAAGTCCAGGAAGCCCTGTTCCCGGGATCAGGAGAGATGAAACCGAATTTTACATTTGAGACCCTTGAGATGGAGGCTATGAAGCCTCATGAAATCAAAGGGCTGATCGTCACCACTTATCCAGCGATTCACACCCGGGCGACCAACCCCACATCCATGCGCGTTGAGGTCGCCGGCAAAGTCATTTCCTACACCGGTGACAGCGCATGGACAGAGCATATGCCGGGGTTGGCCCGGGGCGCTGACCTGTTCATCAGCGAATGCTACTTCTTCAAAAAGCGTGTGCCTTTCCATATGAATTATCCTGATCTGGAGGACCACAGGCACGAGCTCGATGCAAAACGCATTGTTCTCACGCATCTCGGCCCGGAAATGCTCAGGCATAAGGATGATGTCCAGGAAGACTGCGCCTATGACGGTTTGGTCATCGAACTTTGAATTCCAGCCAATGCCGACTTTGCGTCAGTTTGCCACAACCGCTTTGTCTTGATGGATTTAAGTGGGACCTGACAGTGGGCTAACTCCTTGAGGCCTTGGCATTTTTCCAAAATGACGGCCCTTTCATGAATTAGACTAAATCTAAACAACTGATTTCATTTGCCTTTTTGGAGAACTGTGAATTGACACAATCAACACGATGCGTTTCCTTTGCCATGAGCGCCCGACTGTAGAGGCGCTAGATAACAATCCGATTGCGGGGCTTTGAACCCCGATTATTAGGGGAAAAATGCACAACAAAGCTTTGGGGCGCGGCGTTCGCTGCGCCGTTTTTTCACTCACACTGCTTGTCCTGCCGCTCGTCACGCCAAGTTCGGCTCAGGCTCAAGCGCAGATTAGTGACGTTTTGAAAACCTATGCCGGGATAGCCCATGCCGGCTATGAGGACGCACTCATAACCGCACGCATGCTGCGCGCTGCGATTAAGGTCTTTCTGGCAAACCCTGATGGGCAAACACAAAGCGCTGCCAAGGCCGCATGGTTGATCGCGCGCAAGCCCTATCAGCAATCCGAGGCATATCGTTTTGGTAACGCGGTGGTGGACGACTGGGAAGGGAAGGTGAATGCCTGGCCCTTGGACGAAGGCCTGATTGATTATGTGGCGGCTGGGTACGGTACGCAGTCAGATGAAAACAGTCTCTACGTCGCCAATGTTGTCGCCAGCAAGAGCATCAAGATTGGTGGCAGGACCGTGGATGCGCGCAAGATCACCAAGGAGCTGATCTCGAAAGTCCTGCATGAAGCGGGCGAGATCGAGGCGAATGTCGCCACTGGCTACCACGCCATTGAATTTCTGCTCTGGGGGCAGGATCTTAATGGCACAGGACCGGGTGCGGGAAATCGTCCGCCGAGCGACTTTAATCTGAGAAAATGCACAAACGGAAATTGTGCTCGCCGCGCGGCCTATCTGCGTGTCGCAACGGATCTTCTGATCGATGATCTGACATGGATCACCGCGCAATGGGCCCCAAAAGGGGCTGCTCGCGAGGAGCTATTGAAGGCTGGAGACGCGGTCGGGCTGAGCCGGATTTTCACGGGGCTTGGGTCTTTGTCCTATGGCGAGCTGGCAGGAGAGCGCATGCAGCTCGGCCTCATGCTGCATGACCCGGAGGAAGAACATGATTGTTTTTCCGACAACACTCACAACTCGCACTTCTTTAATGCGCTCGGCATTCGCAATGTCTACCTAGGGCGGTATCGCAGGATCGACGGCAGCGTCATTTCAGGTCCCAGCGTGTCCGATCTGGTGCGTGAGAAGTCCGCCGGGACGGACGATGCGTTGCGACAAAGCCTGGATGAAACCATCACGGCGATGCAGGCCATCGTGCGCCGTGCCGAAACGCTTGAGGCGTATGACCAGATGATTGGGGAAGGCAATGATGCTGGGAACAAGGTCGTACAAAATGCAATCGATGCATTGCTGAACCAGACTCGTGCGATTGAACGCGGTGCTTCGGTACTTGACCTGCAGTCAATTGCCTTTGAAGGTTCCGACAGTTTGGATGCGCCAGAAAAGGTAAAATAGGTGAACCGATCCAGTTTCGCCCTCGTGGCTTTGTTTGCTGTCGTCGCGACTTCTGATCTTGGGGCAAAGCCTGACGTGCAAGGTTCCGGCGTGAGGGACGATCTGCATCCGACAAATGAATTCAGCAAGTTGGAAGCAGGTGAACAGTTCCCGGGTGGAGATGCGACCTCGCGAAAGAGTGTGGACAATGCCAACGCCTTTTCCCATTCGTCGGGGAATATGCCGTTTCGCAAGGAACTCGATTTCAAGGTCGGCAATGGCATCTTCCGCAAACTCTGGGTGTCAGCGCCTTCTTCCACGACATCGTCTGATGGACTGGGACCGCTCTACAATGCGCGCTCGTGCCAACGCTGCCATTTGAAGGATGGGCGGGGGCACACGCCGCAAGTCAACTTTCCAGACGATGACGCCACGTCGATTTTCCTGCGCCTGTCCATTCCACCCGAGACGGAGGAGCAGAAGAAGCTGCTCGCGGCACGAAAAATCTCTGTCGTTCCCGAACCAACCTATGGCGGGCAATTGCAGGACTTCGCAATTCAGGGACATGACGCGGAAGGCAAGATGCATATCGAATATGCCGATGTGCCGTTTGTGTTTCCCGATGGAACTAAAGTGACGCTTCGCAAACCGTCATACTCAATCGACAGGCTGGCCTATGGCCCGCTTCACTCAAAAGCCATGCTCTCGCCGCGCGTTGCTCAACAGATGATCGGGCTGGGGCTGCTCGAGGCAATTCCCGAAGTGCAAATACGGAGCCTTACCGACACGGACGACAAGGACCGCAATGGTATTTCAGGACGGCCCAACGAGGTCTGGTCAGCCGAACATGGAAAAATTACCATAGGGCGCTTCGGCTGGAAGGCGGGCAACCCAACCGTCAAGGCGCAGTCAGCGGGTGCGTTTGAAGGTGATATCGGCATCTCCAATCCCATGGCGAAAAATGCATGGGGGGATTGCACATTGAAGCAAACCCGCTGCCGGAACGCCCCTAACGGTTCATCATCCAAGATCGGTAATGTCGAGGCGGGTCAAGAATTCCTCGACCTCGTGGCGTTCTACTCAAGCAATCTCGCCGTGCCCCGGCGGCGCATGCCTGACAGCCCAAAAGTGCTGGCCGGCAAGAAGTTGTTTTACGAGACGGGATGCGTGCAATGCCACCAACCGAAATTTAGGACCGGCACACTGGATGGCCAACCGCATCTCTCGAACCAGCTGATATGGCCCTATACCGACATGTTGCTACATGACATGGGCGAGGGGTTGGCGGACAATCGTCCAGAAGGCGTTGCCTCTGGTCGCGAGTGGCGCACTTCACCGCTGTGGGGCATCGGGCTGACACCCATCGTTAATGGTCACAGCCAGTATCTGCATGATGGCCGTGCGCGTTCCCTGCTCGAGGCTATTCTGTGGCATGATGGCGAGGCCGGCCCGGTCCGTGATGCGTTTGCAGCCCTGGATAAGGCAGACCGTGACCGACTGATAGAGTTTGTGAATTCATTGTGAGATATGTTCCTGTATTCATTATTCTATTCGGTCTTTCTACGGGTCTGGCACGGGCGGTTCAGTTCGATCATGGCGCTCTGGCGCGCCAGGTCATCGAGCAGCACATTCGTCCCGGATATGCGCAATTGTTAACTGCCGCCAAGGGCCTCGAAGTTGACATTGGAACCTATTGCAGGGCTCCGCCCGGTGGCAAACCGACATCTGTCAAAAAAGCGTTCGGATCGGCGGTGCTGGCATGGTCACGCATCGAGCATCTGCGCTTTGGACCTATTCAGAAGAAGTCGCGTCATGCGCGGATGGTCTTCTGGCCCGACCGCAAGGGGCTGGGGCGCAAACAGGTGGCACTGGCGCTGCGAAAGCGTGATGTCAGCGTCACGGCCCGAGAGACCTTGCAGGGCAAGAGCGTGGCTCTTCAGGGTTTTGGTGCGCTTGAATATATTCTGTACGCCAAGGGCAGCAATAAACTGTCCCAGCTTGGACCGGCCCGAACACACCGCTGCGCCTTCATGAAGGCGATTGCCGCGAATATCGTACATATCTCGAAGGAGGTTCTGGGCCAGTGGTCTGGAACGGGTGGCTATGCCGCAACATTTCTGCAACCTGGTCCGAACAATCTTGCCTATCTTGAGCCAAAGGAAGTCACGCTGGAGATTGCCAAATCCTATCTCGTTGGGCTGGAGAGGGTGCGGGATATCCGGATTGCCGGACCACTGGGGTTGCAGCGCAAGAGCACCCGGCGCAAAACGGCAGCATTTGAGCGCAGCGGACTTTCAACCATCGCCATTGCCGCAAACCTTGAAGGCATACTTCACCTGTTCGAGAAGGGCGGATTGATGGATCGCATCGAACTCCATGAATCGGGTATGGGGAAGGCAATCCAGAACGATCTCAAACTATCCTTGAAGCAATTGAAGTCCATCAGGCTGCCCATGAAAGCCGCCGTAGAAGACTCTGGCGCGGAAGACAAGCTGATGGCGATAGGCTTCCCACTCAAAACCGTACGAGAAGATGCCGCCCTTGTTCTGGCGAAAGCAGCGGGCCTGGCCCTGGGGTTTAATGCACTCGATGGTGATTGATCGCAGAATGCTTCTGTTGAGTGGCGCGGCACTGTCGGCCTGGCGATTTCTGCCCTCATACGCTCGGGCTGAAGTGCGAGAATTGTTCGCCGCCGCGCAGCGCGACCCTGACGGTGGCTATGCCGCCTCCATATTCAGCATTGAGGACGGCGAGGTTGTACGGGTCTCACTGCCCGCGCGTGGCCATTCCTTTGCCATACGTCCCGGATCGGAGGATTGCATCGCCTTTGCCCGCCGGCCTGGAACATTTGCGGTCGCCTTTGGTCCGGCTTCAGGCCGTCCGCCACTTTGGTTTGCCTCAAAAACGGGCAGGCACTTTTACGGCCATGGCGTGTTCTCCCACGACGGGCGTCTGCTCTACTCCACAGAAAATGATTTTGAGGGCAAGCGCGGCATGATCGGTGTGCGTGACGCCACTGACGGGTATCGCCAGGTCGGGGAATTTGCATCTGGTGGAACTGGCCCTCATGACCTTGCATTGATGGACACCGGGCGCATCCTCGTGGTGGCCAACGGCGGTATCGAGACCCATCCGGACAGGGGGCGAGATGTCTTGAATCTCGAAACCATGGCGCCAAACCTCGTCTATCTCAATGCGCAAACTGGTGAGGTTCTGGAGCGTCACGAGTTGCCCCGCTCGCTACATCAACTCTCTATTCGTCATATCGCAGTGGCCGGGGGAGACAGGGTCGTGTTTGGCTGTCAGCACCAGGGGCCGAGGAACGAGCAGCCCAACCTGATCGGATTTCACAAGCGTGGAGAGGTGATGAAACTTGCGAAAATACCACAAACAGCGAATGCGCGGTTGAATGGATATGTCGGGTCGGTTTGCGCGGACAGCACTGGAGAGATTATCGCCGCCACCTCGCCGAAGGGCGGCGTGGCGCTCTATTTCGATGTTTCGAGTGAACGCTTTCTGGGGCTTACGCCCTTTATTGATGCGAGTGGTGCGGCAAGACGTAAGGCGGGTGGTTTTTTGCTGACCAGCGGGTCAGGCCGGTTGGTATCGGGGCTGCCTGATGAGACGCACGTCTTTCCAGCCTTTGACGCTTCCAGAGGGCCAAGGGCGTGGGACAATCACGTTGTGGGACTTTAAACCGCTAACACATTACCGAGTTGTTCCAGCAGCTCAGCCTCGCTTGCCTTGACGAGGTCCTTGGCGAGTTCGCCTTGAATTTTGTGCGCGGATGATTTGGAAAGTCCCTGGCGCAGATCGCCAAGCGTGGCGGGTGGGGCCACCAGCACGAGCCTGTCAAACTCACCGGCGTTCAGAGAGGCCTCAATATCCGCTGAAAGCTGGCGGTGGAACTCTGCTTTGATGTGACGCTTTGAATCGGTCGGGCTCTCCATGGCGTGGCGCCCTTTTCCGCCGGAATCGAATGTGCGTCCCGGCTTGTCCGCATCGATGTCACGACTGGCCTTGAGGTCGATTTCCCGCGAAAATCTCAAAAGTTCAGAAATACCTTTCCCGGGACCTTCATTCAGATAGGCTCGCGAATGCGCGCCATCAGCCACAATTATGCAGGTTCTGACTGGATTCATCGCTGACTTACCTCTACATGCTTCGAACCGAAGTATCAGGTAGAGGTTGGCAGCAGGTTGCCTGCGCCGCCTTGATCCCTATCAAGCGCTAAATCAGGGACTTGAGTTCCTCGCGGCCCCATTTGCTCTTTGTTCCTGAGAACCCGCGCGCTTCAACGAACTCGGTTGCTGCCTCGGCATAAATGACACCGAGGGGTACAGGAAAGCCGGGTTGTTCCAGTTCGGCTAAAGCCTGCGCGCGCACGAAGTTTGTCTCATCATGGATGGCGATAGTGTCCTCACTTTTGAGATCCGCCAGAGTGACCACTTCAAATGCGCCAGTTTCGTTGTTGAACACGAGCCCCTTGTCTTCTTCCTTGCCGAAGACCATCGGTTGCCCATGTTCAAGACGCACGGTCGCCTCGTGCGATTGCGAGCGGTCGTTGATGGCGCCGAATGCTCCGTCATTATAGACGAGGCAGTTTTGCAGAATTTCGACGAAGGATGCGCCCTTGTTGGCATGAGCGCGTTTCAGTACGCCGGGAAGGTGGGTTTGCAGTGTATCGGCAGCGCGCGCAACGAACCTGGCGCCGGCGCCGAGCGCAAAGCGAACGGCATTGACCGGGGCCTCCACCGAGCCTCCCGGCGTACTCGGCGAGCGGGTGCCGACGGGCGATGTCGGGGAATACTGGCCCTTGGTCAGTCCGTAAATCGCGTTGTTGAATAGCAGCAGGTTGATATCGACATTTCGGCGCAGCGCGTGAAGCGTGTGATTGCCGCCAATTGACATGAAGTCCCCATCGCCGCCAACGACCCAGACATCAAGTTCCGGGTTGGCAAGCTTCACGCCGGTTGCGACAGCGGCCGCACGGCCATGAATGGTGTGGAAACCGTAGGTCGACAAGTAATAGGGAAAGCGCGCTGCACAGCCGATGCCGGCGACAAACACGATGTCATCGGGCGAGCGGCCAATGTCCGCGAGCACCGTTTTCATGGCTTTCAGGATGGCATAGTCGCCGCAACCCGGGCACCAGCGCACTTCCTGGTCGGAGCCAAAATCGTTTGCTGTGAGCGCCGTCACGTCTTTTACGGGCATTTCGTTCATGTCACCGTCGCCTCCAGGCGCTTCGTGATCTCGGCTTTCAAATCGGAGACATGGAACGGTTGACCGCTCACCTGCGAGATACATGTCACGGGTGCGAGGTATTCACTGCGCAGGATGGAGCACAGCTGGCCGGTGTTCAGCTCTGCTGTTACCACCTTCGGGAATCGCTTGATCAGCTCATCCAGCCCGCGTGGCAAGGGCCACAGATGGCGCAGATGCACATGGGCGACGCGCTTTTCTTCAGCGTTCAACTCCTTCGCGGCCTGTGCAATCGATCCATGGGTGGAACCCCAGCCGATAACGAGGATATCGCCGTCCTCTGGGCCATCCTCCAGTTCAATTGGCGGCAAGCGGTCCGCGACTTTCGAGACCTTTTCGGCTCTGAGGCTCGTCATTTCCTGGTGGTTTGCAGGATCATAGGAAATATGCCCGCTGCCCTGCGCTTTCTCGATGCCGCCGATGCGGTGCGCATGTTGCGGCGTCCCGGGCGCAACCCAGGGTCGCGCCAGTGTGTCGGGATCACGGGTGAAGGGCTGGAAGTCTTCGCCGTTCGAGGTAACCGCCGGCCAGTCGATGTCGGGCACACTATCCACATCCGGCAATTCCCAGTCAGACGCGGCGTTTGCCAGGTAGGCATCTGTCAGGATGATGACGGGGCTCATGGTTTCAATCGCGATGCGCGCCGCTTCGATTATGATCCAGAAGCAATCATCCGGCGTCGCGGGTGCAAGAACGGGCAAGGGGGCTTCGCCATGGCGGCCATGTATGGCCATTGTGAGATCTGATTGCTCGGGCTTTGTCGGCATGCCGGTTGATGGCCCGCCGCGCTGTACGTCGATGACAAGCAGGGGCAGCTCCACCGCAATGCCAAGTCCCATGGCTTCGGTCTTGAGCGACAGCCCCGGTCCTGAGCTGGCAGTGACGCCAAGCGAGCCGGCGAAAGACGCGCCGAGTGCGGCTGAAATTGCCGCGATTTCATCTTCGGCCTGAAATGTGCGCACTCCGCCGTCAAAGCGCGCCAGCGCATGCAGCAGGGTCGAGGCCGGTGTGATTGGGTAGGAGCAATAAACAATATCGCGTTTCCCGAGTGCCGCGACGGCGGCCAGCCCAAGCGCCATAGCCTGCGCACCGGAAATGATGCGGGATTTGCCCTTGCGATGTTTGGCGACACGTGGCGTGCTCAGGTTTGGAAACGCGGAAATTTCAAGGGTTTCGCCATAAGCGTGCCCGGCCTTGAGGGCAGTGATATTGGCCTCGGCCACCTCGGGGGACTGTTTGAATTTCGAGGTGAGCCAATCTAGGGTCGTATCCAGTGGCCTGCCGAACATCCAGTAGACAAGCCCCAGCACCCAGAGGTTTTTCGCGCGCGTAGCTGGTTTGCGTCCCAGGCCAAGATGGTCAAGGGCTTCAAGGGTGCGCTTGACCACATCGACCGTGATCACCTGGTAGCCCTCAAGCGTGCCATCCTCGAGCGGGTTGGTTTCCAGCTTTGCTTTCTTAAGGCCGCGGGCATCAAAACTGGACTCATCCACGATCAGGACGCCGCCGGATTTGAGGTTTTGCAGGTTGGTCACCAGGGCCGCCGGGTTGAACGCAACCAGCACATCAGCCCTGTCACCCGGAGTAAGCACTTCATCCGCGCCGAACTGAATCTGGAAAGCGGAGACACCGAACAGCGTGCCAACTGGCGCACGGATTTCCGCCGGAAAATCGGGAAACGTCATGAAGTCGGATTTGGCATCCGCTGTCGATTTGGCGAACTCATAGCCCGCAAGCTGAATCCCGTCACCGGAATCGCCTGCAAAACGCACCACCAGTGGGGACGCTTTGGCCGCGCCAGCGGCGTCGGGGGCTATTGCTGTATCACTCATGGCATTGCTTTAGTGCTGTGCGAACATCAAGTCTAGGTGGAAGCGGGCGAGGGAGAAATATAATCCATCTTGTCCGGCTTGCCAGACCATACATCGGCATCGGCCGGTGGATCCTTGCGTTCGGTGATGTTGGGCCAGATTTCTGAATATTTCTGGTTCAGTGCAACCCACTGTTCGGTGTTCGGTTCGGTATCGGGAACAATGGCCTCTTCAGGACATTCAGGCTCGCACACACCGCAATCGATACATTCATCCGGGTGAATGACGAGCATATTCTCGCCTTCGTAAAAACAGTCGACGGGGCAGACTTCCACGCAGTCGGTGTATTTGCAGCGGATGCAGGCTTCAGTCACGGCGTAGGTCATCGGACAATCTCTCGCACGGGTTTATCGTTGCGGGCGCAGAATGGCACCAGGGTGCTGTTTCAAGTGTGGTTTCAGGCCAGTGAGGTATGCGCTTTGTCTTGCGACAAGGGGCCTGACTCGCGCGTTGCCTGTTCGCCGTCATAACCGCGCTGATAGGCGACCGACATGGAGCGAAGCGCCTTGTTCCAGACATCGATCGACTGGTCGTTGTCCACTTCGAAACTGTCGAAACCGACGCGGCACAAAAATGTTGCCTGATCGGCAAGAACATTTCCGGTGGCACGCAATTCGCCCTCAAAGCCAAGTTTGGTGCGCAGTTGGCGGGCCTGTGAATAGGCACGACCATCGGTAAAGGCCGGGAATGTGAGAGCGATCAGTTCGATGTGAGGCAGATAAGTCTCGACGTCTTCCTCATCCACATCGTTTTCCAGCACCACGCCCGTACGACCGCTGCGGGTCTGGATCGCGTTAGCTTCCTTCTTAAGCCGATCAAGCGACAGGATGACGTCACCCTGCTCGGGAAGTTCAGCTTCGTCATCAAGTGAAACCCAGATGTCCTCGACAATCTTTCCGTCTCTAATGAGTGGCATAGACCGCCTCCTTGAAGGGTTCCGCGCCGACCCGACGATAGGCTTCCAGGAACGTCTCGCCGCTTTTTCTCAGGTCCATATAGGTATCGACAATCGTCTCCACCGCATCGGTTACGGTTTCGCTTGAAAAGCCTGGCCCGATAATCTGGCCGATTGAGGCTGTTTCATCTCCGCTGCCGCCGAGCGTGATCTGGTAATATTCCACACCACGTTTCTCCAGGCCGAGAATGCCGATATGACCGGCATGGTGGTGCCCGCAGGCATTTATGCATCCCGATATCTTGATCTTGAGATCGCCGATATCACGCTGGCGCTTGATGTCGCCAAGACGAATGGAGATATCCTGTGAAATAGGGATCGAGCGAGCGGTCGCCAGCCCGCAATAATCAAGTCCGGGGCAGGAGATAATGTCGGTGGCAAGGCCAAGATTGGCATCGGCCAGCTTGTGCTCTTTCAGTTCTTGCCAAACTGCGAAGAGATCGTGCTTGCGCACATTAGGCAGAACAAGATTCTGTTCATGCGTTACTCGGATCTCATCAAGCGACATTTTTTCCGCCATGTCGGCAATGGCGTGCATCTGGCCGGACGTGGCATCGCCGGGAACGCCACCAACGGGTTTGAGTGAAATATTGACGATTGCATAGCCGGTTATTTTGTGCGGCGCCACGTTGCGCTCCACCCATTCGGCGAAATCCTTGTTGTCGACAAGGTGCTGGGTGTGGACCGCATCATTCTCAGCCAAATCCTCATAGGCCGGCGGCGCGAAGTAGGCGGCGATACGTTCCAGCTCCTGGTCAGAGGGGAGACCTTGAGGTGCATCGAGGCGAGCATATTCCTCCTCGACCTGGCGTGTGAATTCTTCCGCGCCAAGTTCATGCACGAGGATCTTGATGCGTGCCTTGTACTTGTTGTCCCGGCGGCCATTGAGATTGTAAACGCGCATGACCGCCTCGAGATAACCAAGCAGTTCGCTTTTGGGGAGCCAGTCGCGCACCCGCGCGGCAATCATGGGTGTTCGGCCCATCCCGCCACCGACAAAAATCTCGAAACCGACTTCGCCCGCCGCATTCTTTTTAAGCCGTAGGCCAATGTCATGATAGGCGATGGCTGCCCGGTCTGCCTTGTCGCCCGTAACCGCAATCTTGAACTTGCGCGGCAGAAACGAGAATTCCGGATGCAGGCTGGACCATTGACGCATCAATTCCGCGTAAGGACGCGGGTCTTCAACCTCATCAGCCGCGACACCGGACCATTGGTCGGCGGTCACATTGCGGATGCAGTTGCCGCTGGTCTGGATGGCATGCATCTCGACCTCGGCCAGGTGCTCGAGAATGTCCGGTACGTCAGGCAGTTTAGGCCAGTTGTACTGGATATTCTGGCGGGTGGTGAAATGGCCATAGCCGCGGTCAAACTTGTCGGCAATGTAAGCCAGTTTATGCATCTGTTTGGAGTTGAGCGTGCCATAGGGCACGGCCACCCGCAGCATGTAGGCATGAAGCTGCAAATAGAGACCGTTCATCAGCCTCAAGGGGCGGAACTGCTCTTCGGTCAGGTCCCCTTTGACGCGGCGGGCAACCTGGTCGCGAAACTGGTCGACACGCTCGGAGACGAACGTGGCGTCAAACTCATCATATCTGTACATGGGAAATGGCCTTTAGCCGGCAACCGCCTGGTCGGCTACCAAAGCATGTCCGTTGCTTTTGGAATTAAACTCAAGATTGACACTCGGCCCCCTGGCGCGCATGCGCTCGCGCATTTCGACAGGCAGAAGAGTGGAGCCGGTGTCCTCGACCTCGACAAGATACGGGTCAACGATGGTGTTGGATCGGGCCGCTTCTCCGCCCAGGGCTTCAAGCTGCTCTAAGTCGTCATTTGAGTGCGCCAGCCATGCACTCTCAAGGCTGGGGGCCCAGGAGCCGTCCTTGCCAAGAAAGACAACGAGGCCATCTCCAAGGAGATTGGCTGTGAGGATCCGGGGGCCTGAAATTTTCTTTGCCATGATTATGCTGTCACCCGGCGCTGATTTGCGCCTCTTGAAATGAATTCCTCTGCGTTCTGTGAAATAGAATATTATTCTTCTTAAGCAGATTACAAGTCGTATAAATAGAAATATATTCCATATATTATGCTAAATAAGAAAATATTACTCTTCAAGGGTTTGTTGTGGTGATTGCGTTACGACGCGGAGGCCAAGGGGGGTATGACAGACCCAATTGTTATATATTGCGGGCACGTTTTGGTGATGCGGGATGCTGGACCGGAAGATCGTTTTATTCTTCAGCCCGCGTGCGCTTCATCAATGCGTTCCTCAACTGAGCTCCCGCTGCTTACGCGGTCTGAAGGGTGCAGGATAACCCGCTCTCCGGGTTCCAAACCCTCAATAATTTCAGCCATATACGTGTTTCGCTGGCCAATTTTCACTGGTATGAGTTTTGCCGTACCGTCCTCCACCTTGAACACGGCCCAGGTATTTCCCTGCCGGAAAAGCGCGCCCAGAGGGACTCTCACGGCATCCTCGGAAGACCAAACGGTGATACGGACAAACACGCGGAAATCATGACCGAGCGTCGGTAAATCCTCCCTGGGACTGGTCAGGTCGAGGATCGTGTTGACTCGTTGCTCCTCGATTCCCAATGCCGATACCTTGGTGAAACCTGCCGGATCGATACGCCTCACCTTCGCCGTAAGGGGTTTGGGCCCACCCCAGCCTTCAATGCTTGCTTCCGCACCCGCCTTGACTTTCACGGCGTCGGTGGAGAGCAGGTCGACGACGATTTCCAGATCCTTCGGATCGCCGATTCTCAACAGGGGTTCTCCCGCCTTTACGATCTGCTCGCTTTCCTTGTCGATCCGTAACACCTTGCCGTCGACTGGAGCCTGAACAGACACACAGCATGAGTCATCCGTCTTTTTGGTCTTTTTCTGCTCGGGGCCGATCAGTCTGGCCTTGGCGCTGTCGAGTTGACGGTGGCGCAGGATCAGGTTGGCGCGCGCCTGGGCCAGGCTTGCCTGGCGCGTTTGAACATCAAGGGCTGCCTTTTCGAGGGTCCGTTCAGAAATCGTGCCGCGTTGGGCAAGAGACCTGGCTCGCTTCAGATCGCTCTGGGCGAATTCGAGTTCCGACTCCGCCCGGTCGATCTCCGACTCTGTCAAGATGACGGAAGCTTCGGCGGCAGCGACCGTTGCCTCCAATTCCCTGCGGGTCCTGATATCGAGAAAAGACGGGTCACCCGGTTCGATAACGGCCAGCAGAGTCTTATCCTTTTGCACCTCATCACCCACCTCGCGCGGTGACCTCAAAACTCTTCCATCGAGCGGAGAGGAGACCACGTAAATCTCCCGGATGCGCGTCTCGCCTTCCTCATCCACCGTGACCTTCAAGGGACCGCGGCTGATAACCGTAGTGTCGACCAGTACCGGTTTTGGGCTGAGCGCATAAATGAACGCGCCGATGACAGCGAGCGTGATGGCACCGAGCAGGGTGCGCTTGATCCAGATTCCATTCATTCATCTATTCCCGGGTCTTGAGGGCCTTAATCATATCGAGTTGGTCAATCCTGCGCCGGACAATCAGGGCGGAGACAGTTGCTGCCGCCAGCACCACCAGCGCCGAAATTGCATACGTATTGGACTTGATTATGAAGGGCAGAGAGTAAAGGTCGCTTTCAAATCCCTGCACGGTGGCCCAGGCAAAGCCGTACCCTATGACAAATGCAAGCGGGATGGCCGCGGCAACCAGTATGGCCAGTTCCAGCAGGAGAACGTGAGAAACCTCGCCCTTTGTAAAACCCAACACGCGCAGGCTGGCAAATTCACGGACCCGCTCCGACAACTGGATGCGCGCTGAATTGTACACCACGCCAAACGCAATGATGACACTTAGTACCACGTAGACCGTGGTCATGATGGTGAGGTTGGTCGCCAGGGTTTCACGGAACTTGGCAAGCGATGCGTCCTGCAAAGCAATGGCCGAGACGGCTGGTAGACCCTTGATGGCCTTGAACAGCTCACCGGTTCGAGACTTGTCGATGGCTATATGTACGCCTGAGACGACCGGTGCTTCATCGAGCATTTCGTTAAGTGCAAGCAGGTCCATATAGACTGCAAGGCCAAGGTAAGACTGGATGATACCGGCCACGGGCAAACGTCGCGTGCTGCGCCGCGTACCGATGGATGTGGCATCGAGCGATCCCTGGCCCCGACTGTCGTCCAGGATTTCCACGTCAACCATATCGCCGCGCGAGACATGAAGCAGTTTCGCTACACGTTCACTCAGCAAAAGTCCGGATTGGGGCAGTTCAACGGGGCGGTTGTCTCGATCAAGAATTCGGCTGAGGTCAGCCCCTGGCGGTCTTCCAACGATGGCAAGTTTGCGGTTGTAGTGCCCGTGGCGCAGTCGCACCGCTACTGACCTGTATGGCTCTACCCTTAAAACACCGGGCAGATGCTCTACTTCCTGCAACACTTTACGGGGTTGCTCATGGGTAAAGTTCACCGTCGCGTCCTGTCGGTCCGCCTGGAAATAGATCGTGTCGATCATGAATTCGATGGAATCCAGCGAGAACAGTGCAGTGATAAGCAGTGCGCCGCTCATGGCGATGCCTAGAACTGTTAGCGCCGAACGCACGGGCCAGCGGATGATGTGGCGGATGGCCATGATGGTGAGCTGGCTGAGATGTCTGATCAGCTGCAGCTTCTCTATGCCCAGATGCGCATAGTGGGTGGGAAGGGGCGGCGACATTGCGACGGCCGGGGGCAAGGTGAGGGCTGTGTAGATGCTCCGCAGTCCGCCAAGAAGCGCTGTAGCGAGAGAAATGCCTGCGGCAATGGCATAGATATCCATGCCTCTTTTGAAAATCAGAAACGGAAAATGGAAAAAATCCGCATACAGTCTGGTCAATCCTTGCCCAAGCCAGGTCCCAGCCACAACGCCGATGACGATGCCCACGGCGGCTATGAAGACGATCAACTTCATATAGTGCACGGCGATAGTGAGGCGCCTGTATCCAAGCGCTTTCAACAATCCGATCTGCTCGCGCTCCAGCGCGATGAGCCGGGTCAGCGTGATGTTGATGAGAAATGCCGAGACAAGCAGGAAGATCGGCGGGATGACCTGTGCCATGGATTTGAGCTGCTTGAGTTCCGCATCGATAAAGGCGTGGGATGGCTGATCTTTGCGGCCATAAGCTCCGGTTCCGCCATAACGCTCAAGAATATCATCCAGCTGCTTGATCACTTCGGCCTGGTTGGCGCCTCGTAACAGCTTCAGGGAAACCGAGTTAAACGCGCCATCAAGGTCGAACATGGCGGCCATTGCTTTTTCCGACATCCACAGATCAGCGAAGCGGCGGTCATCGGGGATCAGGTCACCGGGGCCGATTGAGTAAATGAATTCAGGAGATAGCGCGATGCCGACAACGGTGAGTGGACGCTTGTATCCATTCAGGATTGCGTGGAATTTTGCACCAAGCTCGAAGTTATGCGCTGTGGCAAAGGCTTCGTTGATGGTGACCTCGTCAACCCGCCCCGGATCTGGAAGGCGTCCCTTGCGCAGATAAATCCGGTTGAGGCGCAATTCGCGATAGTCGGGCAGAGACATTGCCAGGCCCGTTGCGGGTTGCTCCATACCCTCGATATCGAGCAGGGCAAATTCCTGGATTCGTGCTTCCGCCGCGGCCACACCGGAGATTTCCAGTATTTGCCGTTCAACAAATTCCGGTGCGCGTTTGGCCGTGGCGAAGACGTCGGCAAAGCGGTAACGCTCGTAATAGGCCGAGCGGGTTTCTTCGAGTGACCGGTAAGCTCCAACGGCGAGGATGAGCGTGGTGACGCCTGACGCCATCACCAGCGCAATAGCCAACGCCTGCGCCCAGAGACGAACCATGTCACGAAGCAGCTTTTTATCGAGCGCGCTCACCACTGCACCTTGTCAGGCGCTACGCGCTTTTTGTTGGCATAGGTTTTCGTAATTCTGCCATCGCCAAAATGAAACACCCGGTGGGCAATATCCGCAATGGCCATATTGTGGGTGATGACAGCAGTGGTCGTCCCCAGCTCCTCGTTGACGGAGGTGAGCGCTTCAAGCACATGCACGCCGGTCTTTGAATCAAGCGCACCCGTTGGTTCATCGCATAGCAGGACTTCGGGTCGCTTGGCGATGGCGCGGGCAATGGCCACGCGCTGTTGTTCACCGCCCGACATCTGCGCCGGGAAATGGTCGAGCCGGTGGTCGAGTCCAACCAGTCCGAGCGCTTCTTCCGGTTTCATAGGGTTTTTCGATATCTCAGTGACAAGCGCCACGTTTTCTCGAGCGCTCAGCGACGGTATAAGATTGTAGAACTGGAATACGAACCCCACATGGTCGCGCCGGTAGCTGGTGAGTTCGCTTTCAGTGAGCCTGGTGATTTCATTTTCACGAAACCAGGCATGGCCATCAGTAGCGACATCCAGCCCGCCCAGAATATTGAGCAGGGTGGATTTGCCGCTTCCCGAGGGACCAAGCAACACCGCAAGCTCGCCTTCATACAGAGTGAGATCAACACCTGATAGCGCATGAATATCCAGTTCACCCGTGTGGTAAACCTTGGTCACGCCCTCCACCTTGAACATGACGTCAGGTGAGGTTTTTGCGTGGCTTTTTTTTCTGCTCTGAGCCATGGCTGTCTCTAGAGTGCATATGGGGATTGGAACGCAGGAAATGAACCGGTTCTCAAGGCATAAACTGGGAGTATATTTTCTGTGCCAGATGGGACATGTTAGACGAATTGGTATTCATCAATATTCTATTTGCTTCTTGCGTCCAGACTGAGGCTCTGCTCCGATAGGACGGTGGAGCAGTGGCGGGATTCTTATACCCGTCATAGGAGAGAAAAGAACCTTGTAAATGGCGGATATTCGCTACTTCACGGTTCATCGTGTTAAAGCCACAAACGTGTTTACGTGGCCTGAGGTTTTGGGCTGATGAGCTCAACAGATGTGGCCGTCAAAAGCCGTGGAATGCGGCCGACGGACATCACAGATCCAGACTACTTCCACAAGGTTGTGGATTGCCAATGGGCATGCCCGGCCCATACTCCCGTTCCTGAATATATTCGTCTTATTGCGCAAGGGCGCTACACAGACGCCTACATGCTCAACTGGGAGTCTAATGTTTTCCCCGGTATCCTCGGGCGCACCTGCGACCGGCCCTGTGAGCCGGCCTGCCGTCGGGGCCGGCTTGAAGATAAACCGGTGGCGATTTGCCGGCTGAAACGCGTGGCGGCTGATTTTCGTGGTGATGTTTCGGGCCTGATGCCCAAGATTCCAAAAAAGAAAAACGGCAAATGTATCGCGCTACTGGGTGCGGGCCCGGCCTCGTTGACGGTGGCGCGTGATCTCATGCCCTTGGGGTATACATGTGTTCTGTTTGAAAAGGACCCGCGTGGCGGCGGATTGATGCGCACCAATATCCCGTCCTTCCGCCTGCCCGAGAAAGTCATCAACGAAGAAGTCGACATGATCTTGGGGATGGGCGTCGAGGCCCGTTTTGGTCACGAGGTTACGAGCCTCAAGGCTGTGCTTGATGAAGGCTTTGACGGGGTGTTTGTCGGCACCGGCGCGCCGCGCGGCAAGGATCTGGAGATACCGGGCCGCGAGGAGGCTGCCAGGAACATCCATATCGGGATCGACTGGCTCACATCCATTGCATTCGAGCATGTGAAGAAAATCGGCAAGCGTGTGGTCGTGATCGGCGGCGGCAACACGGCGATGGATTGCTGCCGCTCAGCGATACGTCTTGGCGGCAAGGATGTACGCGTCACGGTTCGTTCACCGCGCGCCGATATGAAGGCGTCTGACTGGGAAATCGAAGATGCGGAGCGCGAAGGCATCCCTATTTTTGATAATCATCAACCTTCTGAATTCATTGTTGAAAACGGCAAACTGGCAGGAGTCAAATTTGCCCGTATGTCTGCTGAATATGACAAGGATGGCCGCCGCAAGCTGATCCCCACCGGGGAAGAGGTGGTGTTCGAATGCGACGATGTGCTGATGGCGATTGGCCAGGACAATGCGTTTCCCTGGATTGAGCGAGACATCGGGCTTGAGTTCGGTGAATGGGAAATGCCTATCGTCGACAAGACCACCATGATGTCGACACGGCCCGGCGTGTTCTTCGGTGGTGACGCCGGTTGGGGACCGGAAAATATTATCTGGGCCGTGGCCCATGGTCACCAGGCGGCCATTTCCATCGACCTGCATTGTTCGGGACAAAGCCTGACCGCATCACGTCCAGCACCCGGCACCAGTCTCGTCAGCCAGAAGATGGGAATGCATGAATGGTCCTACGCCAATGACTATTCCGAGGACAGCCGTGTGGCCGTTCCCCACGTTGCCACGAAGAAATCTTTGAAAAACCTGAAGGTCGAGGTTGAGCTCGGTTATGACGTGGAGCTCGCTCTGGAAGAGGCGGAGCGCTGTCTCAATTGCGATGTTCAGACCGTGTTTGTCCGCAATCTGTGCATCGAGTGCGATGCCTGCGTCGATATCTGCCCGGTTGACTGCATCAATTTCACGGCCAATGGCGAAGAGCAGGAGCTGCGTCAGTCGTTGCGCGTTCCAGCGGCCAATGCGGAGCAGGATCTCTATATCTCGGATCAGCTCAAAACAGGTCGCATCATGGCCAAGGATGAGGATCTGTGCCTGCATTGCGGGCTGTGCGCCGAACGCTGCCCGACGGGTGCGTGGGACATGCAGAAATTTACCTATGTGGAGCGGCAAGCCAATCCAGTGGGCCAGGTCAATTGTATGGCGTATATCTCATGAAGAAGATCAACGATTTCGTCGTCAAATTCGCCAATGTGAATGGTTCCGGCTCGGCCAGCGCCAACCTGCTGTTCGCTAAGTCGCTGTTCCGCATGGGGCTTTCGGTGGTTCCTAAGAACGTCTTCCCCTCGAACATTCAGGGACTGCCGACCTGGTACGAGGTGCGTGTTTCACAGGCCGGGCGCCGCGCGCGGCGCGGTCGTGTCGATGTCATGGTGGCCATGAACCCGCAGACTTATGCGCAGGACCTGGCCGATATCGTTCCAGGCGGTTATCTCATTTACGATTCCAGCCTGCCGCGGTCCTTCGGGCGCGAAGATGTCAATGTGCTCGGCATTCCTATCGCGCGCATGTGCGCCGATGCCTATGTCAGCCCGCGCGAACGCCAGCTGTTCAAGAATGTGGTCTATGTGGGCGCCCTGACGGCATTGCTGGACATGGACTTCACCGTGGTCAAGCAAACGGTACGGGACCGTTTTAAAGGCAATGCGAAGTT
The DNA here is from genome assembly GCA_021775525.1 of Hyphomicrobiales bacterium. GTDB lineage: Bacteria > Pseudomonadota > Alphaproteobacteria > Rhizobiales > Methyloligellaceae > UBA2767. The sequence continues at coordinate 4,195 of JAJFHQ010000007.1, read as the reverse complement.
GGTCGAACCCAATGTCGAAGCCCTCAAGATGGGTCGTGAATTTGCCCGCCGGAATTTCACCTGTCCGTTGCCCATCAGGGTGAAGAAGGTCAAGGCTGCCAAGGACCGCATCATGATAACCGGCAATGAAGCGGCCGGGCTTGGGTGCCTTTATGCAGGTGCGTCTGTTGCCGCCTGGTACCCGATCACGCCCTCCACCTCGTTGGTGGAAGCCTTTGAACGCCATGCCAGGAAGTATAGGCAGCGCAAAGACGGCACCAGCAACGTGGCAATCGTTCAGGCCGAGGATGAACTGGCAGCGATCGGCATTGTGATTGGCGCTGCCTGGAATGGCGCGCGCGCGTTTACGTCCACGTCTGGTCCGGGCATTTCCCTGATGGGAGAATTTCTCGGGCTTGCCTATTTCGCCGAAGTGCCCTTCGTGTTGTTCGACGTACAGCGCGGCGGGCCCTCAACAGGTATGCCAACGCGAACTCAGCAGTCCGACATAACGGCCTGTGCCTACGCATCTCACGGTGACACCAAGCAGGTGCTGCTGTTTCCCGGAGATCCAAAGGAATGCTTTGATCTCACAGTAGATGCGTTCGATCTGGCCGAGCGTTTGCAAACTCCCGTGATCGTCATGAGCGATCTCGATATCGGGATGAATGAATGGGTCTGCGATCCGCTCGAATGGGACGACACCCGCAAGCATGATCGCGGCAAGGTGATGGATGCAGAGATGCTGGACCGGGCCAAAAGCTTCGGGCGCTACTGGGATATTGATGGTGACGGCATCACCTACCGGACATTACCGGGCACTCATCCGACCAAGGGTGCCTTCTTCACGCGCGGGTCATCCCATGACGCATTTGCTGCCTACACAGAGGATGGCCAGGTGAATGCTGAAAACATGGACCGACTCACGCGCAAGTTCGAGATGGCTGCGTCCCGCATGCCCAAGCCAGTCATTCGCAAGACAAGCCGGACAAGCAAACTGGGTATAATCAATTTTGGCTCCACGGAACCAGCTGTACGCGAGGCTTGCGATCTGCTCTCGCGCGAGGGCTACAAGCTCAATACCATGCGCTTGCGGGCCTTTCCGTTTGGCAAGGAAGTGGCGAAGTTCGCAGCAAAACATGACCGGATTTTCGTGGTGGAACAGAACCGGGATGCGCAGATGCGAACCTTGCTCATTAACGAGGCCGGAATTCCACCCGAGAAGCTGGTGTCGGTCCTCGACTATGAGGGCATGCCGCTGACGGCAGGGTGGGTGAAGCGCGAAATCGAGGCCGTCATCGAGAAAGACAAATCAGTGGCGAAAGCCATGTATTTGTCTGCGCAGGCGATGTGAGGATATAGAGCATGACCTATATGAAGAAGCCGAATGTCCGTCATCCTGGACTGCGCAAGAATGACCTGGGTCTGACCCGGCGCGATTATGAGGGTCTTGTCTCGACACTGTGTGCGGGGTGTGGCCACGACTCGATCTCGGCCGCCATCATCGAGGCTTGCTTTGAGCTTGATCTGCCCGCCCACAGGCTGGCGAAACTTTCCGGCATTGGCTGTTCGTCCAAGACGCCGACCTATTTCCTCAACCGCAGCCACGGCTTCAACTCGGTTCATGGCCGCATGCCCTCGATTGCGACCGGTGCCAACCTGGCCAACCGCGATCTGATTTATCTCGGCGTGTCTGGCGATGGTGACACGGCGTCCATTGGCCTGGGTCAGTTCTGCCACGCCATGCGCCGCCGCGTGAACATGATCTATATTGTTGAAAACAATGGCACTTACGGGCTGACCAAGGGGCAATTCTCGGCCACGAGCGACCGCGTGTCCAAGTCGAAGAAAGGCGAGGCCAACCTGTTCGAGGCCATTGATTTGTGCACACTCGCCATACATCTGGGTGCGGGTTTCGTGGCGCGCGGCTTCTCAGGTGACAAGGGCCATCTGGTGCCTCTCATCAAGGCGGCCTTCCGTTATAACGGGTTCGCCTTTATCGACATCGTCTCCCCCTGTGTCACATTCAACGACCACGAGGATTCAACCAAGTCCTATGACTATGTGCGGGCGCATAACGAGGCCATGGACCGGCTCGACCTGGTGCCGGAGCGCGAGGAAATTACAGCCCACACCGAAGAAGGCCAGACCACGACCGTGCGTATGCATGACGGCTCGCTGATGCGCCTTCACAAGCTCGATGACAACTATGATCCCTGCGATTCTGAAAGCGCTCTGACGACCCTGCGCAAACGCTACGCCAAGGGGCAGGTGGTCACGGGTTTGCTCCACATCGATAACACCGATGCCGATTTACACGAATTGCTGGGCACGACAAAACAGCCCCTGAACGCGGTGCCAATGGGTGATCTGTGCCCCGGCAATGCGGAACTTGCAAAGATCAACAAGAGCTTGCGGTGACCGAAAGCTAGGTCTTTCGCTTTCGTGACAAGTACCAGGCGAGAGAGATTGCCGTGAAGGCAATGATCGTCATGGCGAGTGCGAATTCAATCACCCGGCCATAATCTCCAAATTCCCAGATCACAGAGCCGAGCGTTGGCGCCAGCGCGTAACCGATAAGATAGATGGAGGCCAGGACACCGGCGATGAGACCGAAATCCTGCCGTCCCAGATATTCGGCAATGATGACCGGCCGAAGGATCGAGACGACTCCATGACCGGCCCCCTGGAAGAGCACGAATCCGATCAGCAGGCTGGGGATCGCCGAGGTGCCGTAGAGAGACAGGGCGGCTGTTGCTGCGGCAAGCGTGCAGGTGATGAACAGGATGCTGGTTGAGACATGACGTTCAGCCGCGATCATGGCCAGACGGCCTGTCACCTGCATCGGCCCTATCATTGATATGGCAAGGATTGCCGTATCCTTGTGCACGCCGCGTTCATCCAGCAACGGCAGAAGGTGGTTGATAAGCACACCATGATTGATCGCCATGGCAATGAAGCAAATGGCAAGGCACCAGAACAGGGGCGAGCGCACGAGGCGCAGGCCAGCCTCCATCTTGCGCCCGGCGGGAAGGCGGGCGATTTGGGGTTGCTGGTCCGCCTTGGAGCACGCACTCCAGAACAGGGGCGCGGCGATGACCACCATCGCCCCGGCGAACACCATGATCGCGCCGCGCCATCCGATGACACCGGCAAGTGCATTGGCGCTGGGGAACGAGACGGTCCCCGCCAGCCCCGCCACGAGCGTGACAAGCGTGATGGCCCGTTTCGACTGGTCGCCCATGGTGTGGGTCAGGATCGAGAAACAGGCGTCGTAGAGACAGCCTGCCATGGCGATGCCAATGAAGAACCATACTGCGTAAAATTGCCAGATTTGAGTTACCTGGGAGAGCAATACCAGCAGGAATGCGCCCAGCAGCGTGCTGCCGGTGAGCATAAAACGCCCATATCCACGGTCGATGATGCGGCCGGCAAACGGAGATGCCGCGGCCGAAACCAGCAGGGCCAGCGTCAGCGCTCCTGTCAGTTCCGTCTTCGACCAACCGAAGTCTTTTTCCCATTCCAGCAGCAGGGCCGGGAAGGAATAATACATCGCCGCCCAGACGGTGGTTTCTGCCACCGCAAGAGGCCAGACGATGCTGCGGAATGATCCGGTTTTAACTGTTGCCATGAATGAGACATTTGCGACTGAGGGCGCGCCGACTTTGGCAGAGCCGGCGCGCCTCGTCTAGACGCGCCCTTTCCAGGGGACGACTTTGCGTTCGATCCACCGCATCAGCAAATCAAATGAATAGGCGATTATACCGATCACCACGATTCCCATGACGACGACGGAGGTCACGAGGAATTCCGATGCGCTCATGATCATTGCGCCGAGACCTTGTTCTGTCGCCACAAGTTCTGCCGCGACTAGTGGTCCAGCCGAGCCGTACGCGGAACCGATCAACGCGTCTGTGACTGCAAACTCATTTTGCCTGCAGCAGACAACTGAAACAGCAACCCACGCATCGTCTGGTCCCACCGAAACCTGACAATTGGCTCTAGGATGAGTCCAAAATAGAAAGGTAGCTTGAGAGCAGACTTTGAACAAGCCGGCAGATTCTTGCGTGTCGGACCGGTGGATAGGCATTTTGCCGAGATAACCCGCTTATCCGACAGGCAGATGAGCGGGTGAGCGCATTTAGAGAAACCATTACACAAGAACCATCATAAAGGGAGGATAGACCATGAAATCTAACCATCTAATTCGCACGAC
>JAJFHQ010000060.1 GCA_021775525.1 Hyphomicrobiales bacterium | reverse complement strand
CGACAATTGCGCCATGCAGCTTGTGCGTGATCCAAAGCAGTTTGACGTGCTGGTGACCGACAATCTGTTCGGAGACATGTTGTCCGATGAAGCCGCGATGATGACAGGTTCGCTCGGCATGTTGCCATCTGCATCTCTGGGAGCGGAAATTGATGGAAAGCGCAAGTCGCTTTATGAGCCGGTACACGGCACCGCACCGGACATTGCGGGGCAGAACCTTGCCAACCCGATTGCCACGATCGCCAGCTTTGGCATGTCGCTCCGCTATAGCTTCGATATGATCGAGGCTGCCGATATCGTCGACAAGGCTATTGCCAATGTCCTCGATAGCGGGTTGCGTACAGGAGACATCATGCAGGATGGGAAACAACAGGTCGGTACCAAGGAAATGGGCGCTGCCATCAAGGCCGAAATGGACAAGCTGGCGGGGTAGTGTTCCAGATGGCGCCCTCACAATGGTTCGGACTTTTATTATTGCTGGTAATCGGCGGCCTGACATGGGCCTTCTTGCGCCCTGGCAAGGCTGGCAAGAAGAACACGCCTGTTTCGAAAAATAAATCGCGCAATTGAAGTTCAGGAAAGTTATTGGCACATGACAGACATAGCCATCATCGCCTTTGACGGCGTTACCGACATCGACGTGTTCCTGCACTGGGATTTTCTCAACCGTCCGCTGACGATGTTTCCTGAAACACCGCCGGAGCCGGTCGAAGAAGCGGCCCCTCCCGAAAGCAACCCCGATGTGGAAACCACTGAGGGTGAAGAAGCTGAGGATGAGCAGGAACCCGAACCCAAACCCGGGCGCAATTGGTCGGTGAGTATTCTCGGTACCGCGGCACGGCATACCACGTTGGCCGGGTATGAGCTGGAAACCCATGGCACGATTGAGAGTGCGCGCGACATGGATGCGGTTGTGGTTGCTAGCGGCGCGCTCACTCGCGAACTCATGAACGATGCGGAGTATCTCGCCCGGCTGCTGGTCGACCCGGATGACCAATATGTGTGTTCGCAATGTTCAGGCGCGCTGATCCTGGCAGGCTCCGGCATTCTCGCAGGGCTGGAAGCAACAACCTATCCCACGGCGAAGGAGCAGCTTGAGAGCAAGGGTGGCATATTTGTCGAGAAGCCTCTCGTGACTCATGAAAAAATTGCCACAGCGGCCGGCTGCCTGGCTGGCATCGAACTTGACCGCTGGCTCCTGACCCAGCTCATTGATGCGGAAACGGCCGACAAATGCATCAATTCCGGCGAAGCCTGGGGTCGGGGTATCGAGCGGATTTACGAGAATGCACCCGCATAAGACGCAATCCCATAGACATGAAATCCGGAAGCGATGAGTGCCTCAAGCCCGATAATCGAAGACGCCGTTGCCATCGTCCCGGTTCGTGACGTCGAGACAAGCGCTGCGTTCTACACCGGTACGCTGGGGTTTAAATTGCGCTCCATCACGGATGACAAAGCTTTCGCAATACTGCTGCATGGCGATGCGGCGCTGCATTTGCTCCGCAGCAATGATGAAGCCTCGCTTCAAGCAACCGCCAACCACATTTCGGTTTACCTGTGGGTGAAGGGCCTTGACGCACTTTACGCACAATTTCAGCCAAAACTGGACAAGCTCGATGAGGGCCGTGTGCGCGCCCCCTTCGACCAGCCATATGGGATGCGCGAATTCCATGTGAAGGACCCGGATGGCTGCCTGCTGTTTTTTGGTGAGGAGAAAGTGTAATGACACGTCTCATGAGGATAATTCTCACGGACTCAGCAGTGTTTGCGTTTGCTATCACCTTATTGCTGATCTGGTCTCCCGTGGCTTCGGCACAGCAGAATGTCCCCTATCCTGCTCCGCCGCCATCTGAGCCCGCGAAAAAGCCCAAGCGCATTCTCACGCCGGAAGAAAAAGCCGAAAAGGATGAGAGGCGGATTTGCAAGGTCCAGATTTGCGGTGTCTTCTCTACCAGGGATCCTGAGGGCGCCAACATAGATTGCCCGATCATCAAGACCTGGCGGGAGGGCGACATCGAGGAAATCCTCGGCGGCAAGATTGACTGGCCGTGGGGCAAGGCGCGATGCACCACACAGCTGAAACTCAACCGTGCCACATTGGCCGCGGCCGCCGGTGCAGACGGCACGCTGGCGAAGCTGGAAAAACACACCATCAACTGCTCGCTTGACCTCAAATCCGACGGGGCGAGCTATGACGTGAAGGTGGACATTACGCCGGAAGTGACATTTGCAGGCGGCAAGGCGAAATCAGCGCGCATGAACTGGGGCGCCATTGATGCGCCGATATTGGCCTATTCGGTGATCTGGCCCGGCGCGAAACTCGACAATTCTCTGAATGTCCTCGGCGGGCAGGTGGTCAAGATGACAAACGAATTTATGGGCAAGAAATGCGCCATGGTGAAAGATCTGCTGCCCAAACGGGCTTCATACAGCCCCCTGCCGAGGTAATCTGGCACCACGCGCCGCAATTGGACTCATCCTTTCTTCGACTTTGGTCCTATGACCTTGGACCAATCTGCATTCCAACTCCATAAGCACAAATCGTCCTGCAATCATGTCGGGGAACGTTTGTGCTATTGATAGCAAATTGCAGCAAGTCAATTTGGAAGGGGAGCCGATGTCCAATACTTATCTCGTGGCCGTCGATGGCAGCGCGGGCAGTCTGAGGGCGGCTGAATATGCCGCTGAGCGCGCAAAGGCAAGTAAGTCAAAAATCATTCTTGCCTATGTTATCGAGTGGTCACCTTACAGTTTTCATACGCCTGAAGAATTGGCGGAACGGCACAAGCGCCGTGAAGAAGAGATCGAACGGGCCCAGACAACCGTGTTGGGTCCTATCTCCAAATCGGTGAAGGACGCAGGGCTTGACGTTGAAGTTTCCGTACACCACGGAAACCCGTCAGAAACTCTGGCGGATATCGCCCAGGAAAAGGGTGCAACGCAGATTTTCATTGGCCGCAAGGGTGAATCGCGCATCTCTTCGCTGCTGTTCGGCAGCGTTGCTGGATCATTGGTCCAAACGTCTCCGGTGCCCGTCACCGTCGTTCCTTAGATCAGGTTAGTTTCTACCTTTGACCCAAGGGGGGTTTTCATGAAACGTCTATTGACATCAATTTTCGTCTTTCTCGCACTGAGCGTTCCAGCTCAGGCGGCGGGATTTGACGAAACAATCAATACAGCGACTGCACCGATCGCCAAATTTATTGGCCAGATCGTTTTCTTCAAAATACCGGTGGGTGAAGCTGCATTGCCTCTGGTGGTGCTCTGGCTGGTTATCGGCGCCGTCTTTTTCACCTTCTATATGGGCTTTATCAACATCCGCGGGTTCAAGCACGCTATTGAACTCGTGCGTGGCGACTATGCAAATCCGAAGGATGCTGGTGAAGTCTCGCACTTCCAGGCGCTTGCCACGGCTGTGTCTGGCACCGTTGGTATCGGCAACATCGGCGGCGTTGCGGTTGCGGTCACCGTCGGGGGGGCGGGAGCTACATTCTGGTTGATCATGGCCGGTTTCCTGGGCATGTCGACCAAATTTGTCGAATGTACGCTCGGCGTCAAATACCGGACCGAAAACCCTGACGGGTCGGTTTCGGGCGGTCCAATGTACTATCTGGACAAGGGGTTTGCCGAGCGCGGCATGGCCGGTTTCGGGAAGTTCATCGGCACCTTCTACGCCATTGGTATCTTCATTGGCGCGCTTGGCATCGGCAACATGTTCCAGTCCAACCAGGCTTTCGTGCAGTTCGTCAATGTGACGGGCGGGGAAGCCGGAAGCTGGTTTGCCGACAAGGGCTGGTTGTTCGGCCTCGTCATGGCGGTGATCGTCGGCTCCGTCATCATCGGCGGCATCAAGTCGATCGCCAAAGTGACCGAGAAGATCGTGCCCTTCATGGCAATCTTCTACTGCATCTTCGCGCTGATGGTCATTTTCATGAACTTCGATGCGATCCCGCAGGCTGTTTCCAACATCTTCTCCGGCGCAATGACTGGTGAAGGCGTTGCAGGCGGCGCATTGGGAGCCCTGATTATCGGTTTCCAGCGTGCGGTGTTCTCGAATGAAGCCGGCATCGGTTCAGCTTCCATCGCCCATAGCGCGGTGCGGACCAACGAGCCTGTTACCGAGGGTGTCGTTTCGCTGCTCGAGCCGTTTATCGACACCATCATCATCTGCACGATCACCGCAATGGTCATCGGCACGGCCCAGGTCGCCGATCCGAGCTTTGCCGGTGAAGCCAAAGGCATCGCGATGACATCCGCGGCTTTCGAGCGCCAGATTTCATGGTTCCCGATACCGCTGGCGTTTGCCGCCATGCTGTTCGCCTTCTCGACCATGATCTCCTGGTCCTATTACGGCCTCAAGGGCTGGACCTATCTGTTCGGTGAAGGTCAGACGATGGATCGTCTCTACAAGCTCATCTTCTGCATCTTCGTAGCCCTGGGCTGCATGGTGAAGCTGGGTCCGATCCTGGATATCTCGGATGCGCTGGTGTTCCTGATCTGCGTACCGAACATCCTCGGGCTGTATTTCCTCGCACCGATTGTGAAGCGTGAAATGGATAGCTATTTCGCGCGTATCAAGAGCGGAGAGATCAAGAAATACAAGCATAGCTAGGTCACGAGGCTATGCGTCTCCCAAGGCCCGGCCCTCAACAGGGGTCGGGTCTTTTTTTTGGGAAGATACTGAACTGAGTTTTTCAGCTAGCCGACCCTTGCGCCCAGCATCCGGCGAAGCGTGCCATCCTTGTCAACTGCATGATGCTTGAGCGCACCGGCCACATGCAGGCCGACAATGCCAGCAAGGATCCAGCCGGCCCAGCCATGAATAAATTTGAAGACATCGAATATCAGCGGGTACTTGGTGGCGGATTTGAGTTCGAACAGCCCCAGAATCGGAACCGGATAACCCCCGGCATAGGAATAGATCGCACCGGTGAGGGGCAAGGCGATAGTGGCGCACAACAACACAATGTGAGTGGCGTTCGCAAGTTTGTGCTGCCATTCGGGATTGACGCCCGCGGGCAATGGAAGACCGTTGCGCCAGCGCCAGAGCAAGCGGGCGGCGGCAATCATCAGTACCGTGGTTCCGATCACCTTGTGCCAGCCATAGAGCCAGTTTCTGAAGTCGCCCTTGGGCAAATCCACCATGTAGATGCCTAGCGCCAGCATGAAGATTATCGCCAGCCCGACGATCCAGTGGAAGGCTACGGTGAGGGTGGAAAACTTATCGCGGGTATCAGCCATATGAAAACCTCTTTAGGGCACAGGCCTGTCGATGCAACCCGCGCTAGGCAGGTTATAAACACCGCAAATACGAGTTTTATTCGGTATGTTATTGACCGAAGGGTTAAAGTCATTCCAGTTAAAAGCGGGGTCCAGTGTTGTCGTTATTCAGGCGCGAGGGTTCAACCTCAAGCCTCCGGCAATCCAGAAACCGGCCCCCTGATCCTTTACATTGACCATTGCATAACTTACATCCCGCTCAAGTCAGACGGGAATTCAGCCCTCCAGGAAAGCCGGAGCGAGTATCATGGGTTACAAAATCGCCATCGTTGGCGCCACGGGCAATGTCGGCCGTGAGTTGCTGGAAATTCTCTCAGAACGCGAGTTTCCGGTCGATGAGGTGTTCGCCATTGCCTCGCGCCGTTCACTCGGCACGGAAGTATCCTTTGGCGACAAGACCCTGAAATGCAAGGACCTTGAGCAGTTTGATTTCTCGCAAGCAGATATTGCCCTGATGTCCGCGGGCGGAGAGCTGTCAAAGGAGTGGTCGCCGAAGATCGCAGCCAAGGGCTGCGTAGTGATCGACAATTCCTCCGCCTGGCGTTACGACCCGGACGTGCCGTTGATCGTGCCGGAAGTGAACCCGGACGACATTGCGGGTTTCACCAAGAAGAACATCATTGCCAACCCGAACTGTTCAACCGCCCAACTCGTTGTGGCGTTGAAGCCGCTGCATGACAAGGCAAAGATCAAGCGCGCGGTTGTCTCCACCTACCAGTCGGTTTCCGGCGCGGGCAAGGAGGCAATGGAGGAGCTGTGGACGCAAACCAAGGGCATTTACGTCAATGACAGCCCGACGCCGGACAAGTTCACCAAGCAGATCGCCTTCAACGTCATCCCCCATATCGACGTGTTCATGGAAGACGGCTACACCAAGGAAGAATGGAAGCTTGTGGCCGAGACCAAGAAGATTCTCGACAAGGACATCAAGCTGACGGCCACGGCCGCGCGGGTGCCTGTGTTTGTCGGTCATTCGGAAGCCGTCAATCTCGAATTCGAGAAGCCGATTACGGCGGACGAAGCGCGCGAGATTTTGCGCGAGGCGCCCGGCTGCATGGTAATCGACAAGCAAGAGGACGGCGGTTATATCACGCCGGTTGAATGCGTCGGCGAATTTGCCACATTCATCTCCCGCATCCGCGAGGACAGCACCATCGACAATGGCCTGAACATCTGGGTCGTGTCTGACAATTTGCGCAAGGGTGCCGCGCTGAACACCATCCAGATCGCCGAAACGCTGATCAATCGCGGGCTGCTGAAACAGGCGGCTTGAGCCACGCTCCACTTTTCTCTATCTCTCGGCCATGTCCGAGGACGAAAACACCCACCCGTATCGCCGTCCCAAAGACGCTGCGACCCTGATCGTTGTCGATCAAACCGGAAAAGTTCCGAAATTGCTAATGGGGCAGCGCCATCAGAACAGCGCGTTTATGCCCGGCATGTACGTGTTTCCCGGTGGCAGGGTCGATGCAGGAGACAGCCGGCTCATCGTTCCCGACGCCCTCAACGCGACCGTCGAGCGCAAACTTCTGACCGATATGAAAGGGATTGCATCCCCACGACGCGCGCAGGCGCTGGCGCTGGCGGCCATCCGCGAAACGGCGGAAGAAACCGGCCTTCTGATCGGCCAGCGGAACCCCCAAAGCTGGACGACGAAATCCCCCGCCTGGAGCCCCTTTGTCGAGCATGGGCTGGCGCCGGCGCTGACGCCACTGACCTTTTTCCTGCGCGCCATCACCCCGCCAGGCCGTATCCGGCGTTTCGATACGCGCTTCTTCTGCGCCAGCTCGCAAGCCATTGCCCACCAGATCCCAAACGACAATGATGAATTGCTCAACCTGCACTGGCTGACAATGGGGCAGGCGAAGGACCTCGAGCTCCCAAGGATCACCCGCTTCGCGCTGGAAACACTGGAAGAGAAATTGATGCGCAACCGCTTCCCGAAACCGGGCGACGAGATTGCTTACCTTTACGAGCGCAGCGGCAGTTTCAGGCGGGAGACCCTGTAGGCCTACTTCAGCTCGGCTTCCTCAACCGGCCACGGGTCAGCCTTGACCCATTTAGAAGAAGCGACAAGCCGCAACTCATCAGACTTTTTGCTCGCATCAAGCGCCGCTTCGACACCGGCCGTGGCGCGGCCGAGCGCCTCGGATGCGCTTGAGCCGTTCAACAACGCCCCAAGGAACAACGCTGCCATCAGATCTCCCGGCCCGTGTGGCGCGTTCTTTCGCTTGGGAACGCTGGTCACCAGCCCTCCCTTACCCTCCACCAGCAGATTGACGAGGCTGGTGGGTTCCCCACCGGTCAGCGAAGTTACGAGAACCATGTCAGGCCCAAGTGCCCGAGCCGGTTTTGTAGCTGTCTTGACCCTCTTCGCGCCCTTGCCACTCAGCCATTCCAGCTCGAAGCGGTTGGGCGTGGCGATTTGACTGAGCGGAATCAATTCATCGCGAATGGCAGCCGCCACCTCCTCATCCACGTATAGCCCGCCGGGATCATCGCCGAGTATTGGATCACACAGGTAGGTAAGATCGGAATTTGATTTTTTGACAAGTTCCACCATGCTGGCCGCGAGCGCCACATGTTCGGCACTCGGCATATATCCTGTCAGGACCGCGTCAACATCGCCAAGCCACCCATTCGCCTCCAACGCCTCGATCATGGCGCGCAGGCGCCCGGGAGGCACTTGCTCACCTGCGAAACGGGCATGGCCGGGATGGTTCGAAAGGATGACGGTCGGCAGCAACCAGCATTCATGGCCCATGCGCTCCAGCGCGATGCGGGCCGTACTTCCGCCCACATAGCCGCGTGCGACCTGGGATGAAAGGCAAAGAACTGTACCCATTTGCGTGTAACTCCGTATTTTCCCTCTTTGCCGCCAAGGAAGCATGGCGGGCGGGCCTCTGCTCGGTTATTCTTGCCAGCAGAACCCGGCAATGCCCCCGGCGACATTCAGGCGATCATAACGCAAGGCTAATTCATGTCAGAACAAATACGCCCGCGCCGTGGCGCCCTTTATATGCCCGCTTCAAACGAGCGCGCGCTTGAAAAAGCGAAAACGCTCGCAGTGGATACCGTCATATTCGACCTTGAGGATGCCGTCGCGCCCGATGAAAAAGCAGATGCCAGGGCACGCGCCTGCGCGGCGGTCTCTCGCGGAGGCTACGGAAATCGAGAAGTGCTGATCCGCGTCAACGGGCTGGGAACACACTGGGGCGCGGACGATCTTGCAGCTGTTGCCGCGTCGGGAGCGGATGCGGTCTGCGTGCCCAAAGTCCAGTTACCCGAAGATGTTTCCGCCATACGCGCGGCACTTGCCAAGGGTGGCGCTCCGGCTGACCTTTCCATCTGGGCCATGGTTGAAACACCGCTGGGCATCCTGAATGCCGATGCGATTGGCGCCGCTGCCCAATCAGACAAGAACCCGATCACCGTGCTTCTTATGGGCACAAATGATCTGGCCAAGGAAACTCGCGCAGTAGTAACTCCGGACCGGATGTCCATGATCATGTCGCTGTCACACTGCGTGGTGGTGGCGCGCGCTTACGGCCTCGATATCCTTGATGGCGTCTACAACAATTTCCGCGATCTTGAAGGATTTGAAGCCGAGTGTCTTCATGGCCGCCAGCTTGGTATGGATGGCAAGACCCTGATCCATCCGGGCCAGATCGAGGTTTGCAACAAGGTCTTCTCGCCGCCGGCAGGCGAGGTTGAAAACGCACGTCACATCATTGCAGCGTTTGAAATGGACGAAAACAAGGGCAAGGGCGTTATCAATCTCGAGGGTAAAATGGTTGAATTGCTGCACCGAGACATGGCCCTGCGCACGGTGGCGATTGCCGATGCCATCGGGGGAGATTGAGGATCGGACAATGATATTTGATGCAATTGGCATGGTGGGCGTCGCGGCCATTATTGTCGCCTATTTACTGCTTCAGGCTGACCGTGTGCGCTACGACGACTACAGCTATTTGTTTTTGAATGGCGCAGGAGCAGGGTTCATCCTGGTGTCCCTGGTCCATGCCTTCAATCTGGCGGCGTTTGTGATGGAGGGTGTCTGGGTTGCGATCTCGCTATATGGCGCAATCAAAAGATGGCAGCGCGATCGGCAACAAGCGAAAGTGTGAAGCATGACGTGTTTAAAGGGGAATCGCAGACAATGGCTGAAATGATCCGGTCTGCCGCCGTCCTGCAAGTCAGGGACGTGGTCGAAGCTGCAGCGTTCTATCAGGAGAAGCTGGGCTTCACTACGGCGGGTATGTGGGGCGAGTCGCCCTGCTTTTCCATTGTCGGACGGGGCACGGTGACGCTCTTTCTCGATCAGGCCCGCGAAGATGGACCAATACCTCTGAACCAGTACTGGGCCGCCTACATTTATGTGGATGACGTTGACGCATATCTGGAGGAACTCAAATCACGGGACGTGGAAATTGTCCGGGGGCCCGAAAATATGGACCATGGCTGCCGCGAAATTGACGTGAAAGACCTGGACGGCCACATCATCGCTTTTGGCCAGGATTTAACTCCGGGACCTGTCGGACCTGGGCTTTAGGGCTGGAATTCATGACCAAGACCAATCGCGGAAACTTCTTTGAAGATTTCAGCCTCGGGCAAAAAATCACCCACGCGACACCGCGCACGGTGACCGAAGGCGATGTGTCTCTCTACACCGCCCTCACCGGCTCGCGCTTCGCGGTGCAGTCGTCTGATACCTTCGCCATGGGGCTGGGCTATCCGGCCGCACCGGTTGATGATGTGCTCACATTCCACATCGTATTCGGCAAAACCGTGCCGGATATCTCCCTTAACGCAATTGCCAATCTGGGCTACGCCGAATGCCGTTTTCTGGCGCCCGTTTTTCCCGGGGACACCCTGAGCGCTTCGTCAGAAGTGATCGGGTTACGCCAGCTTTCAAACGGCAAGGCAGGTGTCGTCTATGTGCGCTCGACCGGCGTCAACCAGGTTGGGGAGAGTGTGCTCGACTATGTCCGCTGGGTGATGGTGGCCAAGCACGACGTGGACGCGCCCGCTCCTGAAAGCCATATCCCTGAACTGGCGGACCGCGTAGAGCCGGACCAGCTTGTGCAGGGCCTGCCCCCCATCGACGTTGATGCCTACGATACTGCGCTGGCAGGCGCGCAGCATCTGTGGGGCGACTTCGAGGTTGGCGAAAAGATCGATCACGTGGACGGCATGACCATCGAGGAGGCAGAACACCAGATCGCTACCCGGCTTTATCAAAACACCGCCAAGGTACATTACAATGCCCACGCCCAGAAAAACAGCCGCTTCGGCAAGCGGTTGATCTATGGCGGCCATGTAATCTCGCTTGCGCGCGCACTCTCCTTCAACGGGTTGGCAAACGTGTTCCACGTCGCCGCCATCAATTCGGGTGATCATGTCGCGCCCTGCTTCGCCGGAGATACGCTATATGCATGGTCGGAAATTCTCGAGCGGGAGGAAATTCCCGGGCGTAAGGATGTCGGCGCGCTGCGCATCCGCACCATTGCCGTGAAAGACCGGTCATGCGCGGATTTTCCTCACAAGACGGGCGACGATAGCTATGAGGAAGGTGTCTTGCTTGATCTTGACTATTGGGCCGTGCTGCCGCGCTAGATGCTTCATCGTAAAATTCCGCAATTTGTTTGCCGCATTTTGAATATAGTGACGTCAGACCGGCGTCCCTGCCGGCACCGATCAGATTGGGAGGAAGAAACCAATGACCCGGAACCTAACGATTGCTGCAGTGGTTGCATTTGGGCTTGGCATCTCAAGCGCGGCATATGACGCAAGCGCTATGAGCGCCAAGGCCGACATGAAGGACCCCAGCGGCAAGGATGTGGGCGTTGTCGAACTGCTGGAAACGCCGAATGGCGTCCTGTTGACGGCTAAGTTGAAAAATTTACCTGCGGGCACTCATGCTTTTCATGTGCATGCTGTCGGCAAATGTGAGCCCCCCTTTAAGTCGGCGGGCGGCCATTACAACCCGGAAGATAATGATCACGGCATCCTCAGCGAAGATGGCATCCATGCTGGTGACATGCCTAATGTTCATGTTCCTGCGAATGGCGCGCTCACCATCGAGATTTTGAACGATGAAATCTCACTCGAGAAAGACGAGGACGGGACCGTGTTCGACAAGGACGGCTCAGCCATCGTCATGCATATGAAAGGCGATGACTATAAGAGCCAGCCCTCGGGTGCGGCAGGCGCACGGATCGCCTGCGGGGTGATCAAGTAACGCTGGAGACATTCGCCGGGCAGCCCTGTCGGGTTGCCCGGTTTCCCTCTCCGAGTGGAATTACAGGATAATCTGCAAGCACATTTTCCATCCCGGCGCAGCAAACGGTACACCGACAACCTGCGGGATATGTTTTTCCAGCCCTTCAGCTTGTTTCACCCACAACAATTCCATAAACCAATTTTCTCCTTTCGGACCATTGCCGGTTATGGTGCGGCGCGGTAGACATAAGGTCACCTTGAACCGAATCCCTTCGGGAGTGTTCTATGGCGGACGCCAGATCGCCGGCCGACCGGCCGCTTTCCCCGCACCTGCAAATATACAAGCCAATGCTGACGATGATGATGTCTATCGTCCATCGCGCAACCGGCGCGGCGCTCTATTTCGGCTCTCTTCTGCTTGCCTGGTGGCTGATCGCTGCCGCCGCGGGACCTGACTATTTCGAGTTTGTGAACGGCCTTGCCGGTACGCTCATCGGCAAGATTGTTTTGTTCGGATACACATGGACGCTGATCCATCACATGCTCGGGGGCGTACGCCATTTCATCTGGGACACGGGTAAAGGTTTCGAACTTCCAACCATTGAATTCATGGCGCGCGCCAGCCTTGTTGCCTCTCTCGGTTTGACAGCCATTGTCTGGGCCGTCGGGCTCTGGTGCACGGGAGCACCATAGCCATGGCTGATATGCGCACACCATTGAACAAGGTCCGTGGGCTTGGCTCCGCGAAAGAGGGTGCTGATCATTTCTGGAAACAGCGGATCACGGGATTGGCCAACATACCCCTCACCCTGTTTCTGGTGGTGACGGTCATCCTGCTCGCTGGCAAGGACCACAGCACCGTTGCCGCCTATCTCGGATCACCACTCGCCGCAATTGCCATGATGGCTCTGGTCATCTCGGGCGCCATTCACATGCGTCTCGGCATGCAAGTCATCATCGAGGATTATGTGCATGGCGAAGGTGCAAAAATCATCTGCCTGATGACCAACACCTTCTTTACGATTTTGATGGGTCTCGCCTGTATGTACGCAATCATAAAACTGAGTCTTGGAAACTGATATGGCAGGCAGCTCTAAAAGCAACGCAACCGCCGCCCCGCGCGTAAACGGCAAGGCCTACCCGATGACGGACCACACCTACGACGTGGTGGTGGTCGGCGCGGGCGGCGCGGGCCTTCGCGCGACACTGGGTTGCGCGCAAGCGGGTCTCAAGACAGCCTGCATCTCGAAAGTATTCCCGACCCGCAGCCACACGGTCGCGGCCCAGGGCGGCATCGCCGCGTCACTTGGCAATATGGGTGAGGACAACTGGCGCTGGCATATGTATGACACGGTCAAGGGATCTGACTGGCTCGGTGACCAGGACGCCATCGAATATCTTTGCCGCAAGGCGCCCGAAGCCGTCTACGAGCTGGAGCATTACGGTGTGCCTTTTTCGCGCACCGAAGAGGGCAAGATTTACCAGCGCCCGTTCGGCGGCATGACCACGGAATTTGGTGAAGGTCCGCCTGCCCAACGCACTTGTGCCGCGGCTGACCGCACCGGCCACGCCATGCTGCACACGCTCTACGGCCAGAGCCTTCGCTACACGGCAGAATTCTTCATCGAATATTTTGCCCTCGACCTCATCATGGACGAGGACGGCGTGTGCCGGGGCGTCGTGGCCCTGAGCCTCGAAGACGGCACCCTGCACCGCTTCCAGGCGCACAAGACCGTGCTGGCGACGGGCGGCTATGGCCGCGCCTATTTCTCCTGCACCGCCGCGCACACCTGTACCGGCGACGGCAACGCCATGACCCTGCGCGCCGGGCTGCCGCTTCAGGACATGGAGTTCGTCCAGTTTCACCCGACCGGGGTTTACGGCGCGGGCGTGCTCATCACCGAAGGCGCACGCGGCGAGGGTGGGTATCTCACCAATTCAGAAGGCGAGCGCTTCATGGAGCGCTACGCGCCCCACGCCAAGGATCTGGCATCGCGCGATGTCGTGTCCCGCTCCATGACAATTGAGATTAATGAAGGGCGCGGTGTGGGGCCGGACAAAGATCATATCCACCTGCATCTCGATCATCTCGACCCGGCCATCTTGGCCGAGCGACTGCCCGGCATAACCGAGTCAGCCAAAATTTTTGCCGGCGTGGATTTGCGCCGCGAACCGATCCCCGTCATTCCGACAGTGCATTACAATATGGGCGGCGTCGCCACCAATTATCACGGTGAGGTCATGACCTCGAAGGGCAAGAACCCGGACACCGTGGTGCCGGGCCTGCTTGCCATAGGCGAGGCAGCCTCCGTCTCGGTGCATGGCGCCAACCGGCTGGGGTCCAACTCGCTAATCGACTTGGTGGTGTTCGGCCGGGCGGCTGGCCTGAAATGCGCTGAAACTATTGAAGCGGGGTCGTCGCACCCGGACCTGCCATCTGATGCCGGGGATCTGGCATTGTCACGTCTTGACCGTTTTCGCTACGCCGATGGCGACACACCCACTTCAGAGCTTCGTGGCCAAATGCAGCGTGCCATGCAGACCAATTGCGCCGTGTTCCGCACCGGCGATCTTCTGAAAGACGGCAAGAAAGCCATCCAGGACATCTGGGATGCAAGCAAGGACCTCAAGGTCACCGACCGTTCGTTGATCTGGAATACCGATCTCATCGAGACGCTGGAATTTGACAATATGATCGTGCAGGCGGCTGTCACGGTCGCGGGCGCGGTCAGCCGCAAGGAAAGCCGCGGTGCCCACGCACGCGAAGATTTCCCTGACCGCGACGACAAGAAATGGATGAAACACACACTCGCCTGGGCCGACGATGACAAGCACACCGTGAGGCTCGGCTCCCGGCCGGTTCATACCTACACCATGACCAACGACATCGCCTATATCGTCCCGAAAGCCCGGGTGTATTAGAGGAAAAAATGGTCGAACTCGCACTCCCGAAAAATTCCAAGCTCACCGAGGGCAAAACGTGGAATAAGCCCAAGGCAAAAGGCGACTGGCGCGAATTCCGCGTTTATCGCTGGAGCCCGGACGACGGCAAGAATCCGCATGTCGACAGCTATCATATCAATCTCGATGAATGTGGGCCGATGGTTCTCGATGCCCTCATCAAGATCAAGGCCGAGATCGACCCGACGCTGACCTTCCGCCGGTCCTGCCGTGAGGGGATATGCGGTTCCTGTGCCATGAATGTGGACGGCACCAATACGCTGGCCTGCACCCGTGGCATGGACGAGATCAAGGGCACGGTAAAGATTTACCCTCTGCCGCACCAGCCCGTCGTCAAGGACCTCGTTCCCGACCTCACCAATTTCTACGCTCAGCACCGCTCGATCCAGCCCTGGCTGCAGACGGAAACCACCGAGCCACCGAAGGAATGGAAACAGTCGCGCGAGGATCGTGAAAAGCTGGATGGGCTTTATGAGTGCATCATGTGCGCCTGCTGCTCCACATCCTGCCCCTCATACTGGTGGAATTCTGACCGCTATCTGGGGCCAGCCGTATTGCTGCAAGCCTATCGCTGGGTGATCGATTCACGCGATGAAGCGACCGGCGAACGGCTGGACAACCTGGAAGACCCGTTCCGGCTCTACCGCTGTCATACGATCATGAATTGCTCGAAAGCGTGCCCCAAGGGTCTCAACCCGGCCAAGGCGATTGCGGAGCTCAAAAAGAAAATGGTCGAGCGGCGGTACTGATCTCAAGCACCGTCATGTGATATTATCATCGCGTTCAATTTAGAGTGCGGCCCATGACACAAGTAAAAAGCACCAGCCGACGCACCTTCCTGCTCACCGCCAGCGCGGCGGCTACCATTTCGCTCGGCCATACGCAGTTTCTGTTCGCCTCCAGCGTGCCCAGCGTTACCATGGGCACGGCTACTCCCGGCGGTGGGTTCCAGCTGTTTGGGGCCACGTTTGCCAAGGCCGCGAATGAAGCTCACGCGCCCATCGAGATCGTAACTGTCGACACCAAGGGCAGCGGTGACAACCTGAAACGCCTGGCCGCGGGCAAGATTGATTTCGGCCAGGTCGAGGGCAACGCGGCCCACCGCGCCTTCCAGCAGCAGAAGGACAGCCCAGACAAACTCCTTATCGCTGCGGCCATGTATCCGGGACCCGGGATGTTCGTGGTTCGCCGCGACAGCCCGATACGATCGATTGATGATCTGAAAGGCAAGCGCGTTGCGCTCGGCACACGAAGTTCGGGGCTCACGATCCTGGCGAAATCCATTCTCACGGGTCTCGGCATCGATCCGGAGAAAGACATACACCCTGTCTATCTCGAGAAATCAGGTCATGGGGTCAAGAAGTTGCTTGAAAAAGAAATTGATGCCTGGTGGGGCGGCGGCTTCGGCTGGCCGGGATTTGTGAAAGTGTCGAACAGCGCCTCTGGCGCCCGATTCATCGTCCCGGACCCTGCGGGCCTTCAACGCATCATGGAGCACGCTCCCCATCTGAAACCCATGACGGTTCCATCCGGGAGTTACCCGGGCATCGAGAATGATTTGCAGACTGTCGGCATGTGGTCCTTCATCCTCACCCGGCCAAGTCTACCCGATGAGAGTGCTGCGAAAATGGCCGAAGCCGCGCACATGGCGGGTCCGATCATGGCAAAGCAAATCCCCCAGGCCAGGTACACAACACCCGGGAACACGGCGGCCAACGCACCGGACGGGTTGATTCATCCCGGAGCCGCCGCTTATCTGAAACAGATCGGCGCGCTTCGTTGAAGCCAGTCGGTTCAATGATCGGGGGCAAACTGCCATGACGCATGAAGACGGCTCAATTCTCCTCACTGTCTTTCTGAAGCACCAAAAGGACAAGAATCTCGACCAGATACGAGAGAAGCTGGTTGAGAAAGAATTTTGGAAACGCTTCCCCCCTGAAGGCTGCGAGGTCGTGTCCTGGTACGTGATGATGGGGATTGGACAAGTGGCAACACTGAAGGTTCCGACGGAGAAGCTGCGCGATGTTAACATGGCCATCGAGGAAAGCGCCTGGGGGGCGTTCGACACGGAATTTTATGCCACCTACGATTTCCAGCCGGTGCGAGAAACCATCCTCAAATCTCAGTCATAGTTTTCTGAGCGCCACCCGGTCGACCGCGTGGCCCTTGATCTTGTGCAGGATAAGATCGGCGCGCTGACGCGTGGGCAGGATATTCTCCTGCAAATTTTTCAAATTGATCGTATCCCAGATACCCTGAGCTGTTTTTCTTGCTTCCTCGTCAGAGAGTTTCGAGTAGCGGTGAAAATAAGCGGCTGGGTCACGGAAGGCGGTCTGGCGCAGGCGCATGAAGCGCTCCACGTACCAGCGCCCGGCCAACTCTGCATCCGCGTCGATGTAAATTGAGAAGTCAAAATAATCCGAGACGAAAGGAATGGCTTCCCCATCCCGGGGCAGGCGCGCGGGCTGCAATACGTTCAGGCCGTCAACGATCAGGATATCCGGCCGGTCGATGATATTCGTCTCACCCGGAAGCACGTCGTAATGGAAATGGGAATAGACCGGCGCGACCACGTTACGCACGCCCGCCTTTACGTCAGCCAGGAAATCGAGCAACCCCGCCTGGTCATAACTTTCAGGAAACCCCTTTCGGTTCATCAGGCCGCGTTTCTCAAGTGTCGCGTTTGAGTGCAGAAAACCGTCGGTGCCAATGAGATCAACGCGCGGATGGTCGGGCCAGCGTGCAAGCAGTGCCTGCAGGACACGGCCCGTGGTGCTCTTGCCCACCGCCACCGAGCCCGCAAGGCCAATGAGGAACGGCATCTTGCCATCTTTTTTGCCGAGAAAAGTGGTGGTGGCCTCATGCAGCTTTTGCGCGGCGCCCACATACAGGTTCAAAAGACGGGAAAGCGGCAGGTATATATCGCGCACGTCATTAATCGAGACGCGCTCCGTGAGGCCAGACAATTGCTCGACATCTATTTCTGTCAGAGTCATGGGCGTGTCCGCGCGCAGCGCCGCCCATTCATCTTTGGTGAATGTCCTGTAAGGCGTCAGCCTGACTTTAGGCGCTGGATTCATCGCTCCGTCCGGCATTGGTTCAGCCGTCCTTTTTGCGCGCGGCTTTTTCTTCCAGCCCCGATTGCCCCGTCCGGCGTTCCAGCTCTGCCAGCACGTCGTCCAACGGCACCTGTCGGGCTTCAAGCAGTACCAGCAGGTGGTAGAGCAGGTCTGCGGCTTCACCCGTTAACGCAGCATTGTCCTGGGAGACACCGGCAATCACCGTCTCAGATGCTTCTTCACCGAGTTTCTTGGCGCATTTCTCAGGACCGCCGTCAAGAAGCTTGCGCGTATAGGACACATCTCCGCTGGCGTTACGCCGCGCCCGGATTGTCTGCTCAAGTGTTTTAAGTACATCATCTGCCATCAGCGCGTCATACACCCTGACGCGTTTTAGCGAAAGTGGAGGATGGGCGAAGACAGGCTTTAAACGTCCAGCCGCACCGCGACACCGGCCTCGGCCATATGCTGCTTGGCCTCGCCAATCGTGTACTCGCCAAAGTGAAATATAGACGCCGCAAGTACGGCGCTGGCATGTCCCTCAGCCACGCCCTCCACCAGATGATCCAGTGTACCGACGCCACCAGATGCGATGACCGGCACGGACACTGCATCGGCTATCGCACGCGTCATTTCCAAATCGAAACCATCCTTTGTGCCGTCTCGGTCCATGGAGGTAAGCAAGATTTCACCTGCTCCCAGCGCGACCACTTCTTTTGCATATTCCACCGCATCGATTCCTGTTGGTTCGCGCCCGCCATGGGTGAAAATTTCCCAGCGGCTTTGCGCTCCCCCACTGGAAACTTTCTTGGCGTCGATGGCAACAACGATACATTGCGAACCGAATTTTTCTGCAGCTTCACGCACGAAATCGCGGTTCTTCACCGCGGCCGTCATGATGGAGACTTTATCCGCACCGGCTTCGAGCAGCTTGCGCACGTCCTCCACCGTGCGCACCCCGCCGCCCACGGTCAGCGGCATGAAGCACCGCTCCGCAGTTTTTTCAACCACGTCGAAAATCACGTCACGGTTTTCATGGCTCGCGGTGATGTCGAGGAAACAAAGCTCGTCCGCGCCCGCCGCGTCATAGGCGGTCGCGGCTTCCACGGGATCGCCGGCATCACGCAGGTCGACGAAATTGACGCCTTTGACAACGCGGCCGTCTTTGACATCGAGACAAGGTATGACGCGTGTTTTGAGCATCAAGTCAATTCCCTGCCCCGTTCAGGACCAACAGGGCTTCACGCGCATCAAGCCGCCCGTCATAAAGTGCGCGGCCCGATATCGCCCCTTCAAGCATGGCATATTCAGGTTGTATCAGCTTGTGGATATCCTCGATTGAGGCAAGACCGCCCGATGCAATAACCGGAATGGATACAGCGCGCGCAAGGCCAGCTGTCGCCTCCAGATTGAGCCCATGGAGCACACCGTCGCGCTCTATATCGGTGTAGATGATGGCGGCGACACCTGCGAATTCGAACATCATGGCCAGATCAATCGCTGATGTCGCGCTGGTTTCCGCCCAGCCCTCAACTGCGACCATGCCGCCGCGCGCATCAATACCCACGGCTACCTTCCCAGGGAATTCCTTACAGGCTTCGCGTACCAGGTCCGGGTTCTTGACGGCCACAGTGCCAAGAATAACCCGCGTGATGCCCTTGGTAAGCCAAGTCTCGATGGTTGCCATATCGCGAATGCCGCCACCAAGTTGTACAGGCATGGAAACGGTTTGCAGGATTGCATCTACCGCCGCGCCATTCATGGGCTGGCCCTCGAACGCACCGTTCAGGTCGACCATGTGGAGATACTGAAACCCTTGAGTTTCAAATGATTTCGCCTGTGCGGCAGGGTCATCGCTGAATACGGTCGCGGCGTCCATCTCGCCCTGAACGAGGCGCACGCACTGGCCGTCCTTGAGGTCAATGGCAGGGAAAAGGATCAAGTCAGGGTCTCCATTTCAGAAAATTTGCAATCAGCGCCAGTCCGAGTTTCTGACTTTTTTCCGGGTGAAACTGGGTCCCGGCAAGATTGTCACGCGCGACCATCGCTGTAACCGGGCCGCCGTAGCCGGTTTCCGCAACCACATGTCCGCGCGTTTCTGCCACGAGATGATAGGAATGGACGAAATATGCATGAAGACCGGCAGAACCCGCCTCTATGCCCGCTAACAGCGGATGCGGGGTAACAAGGTTCAAGGTGTTCCAGCCCATATGTGGAATTTTCAGGCTCTTATCATCGGGCGCAATGGCTTTTACCTGACCGCCAATCCAGCCAAAACCCGGTGTTTCGCCATGCTCGAGACCCGTGTCGGCCATCAGTTGCATGCCCACGCAGATGCCAAGGAAGGGCCTTGCCTTTTGAATGACCGCCTCTTCCAGGGCCGCCATCATGCCGTCCACCGCCAGCAATCCAGCGCGGCAGTCTGCAAAGGCTCCAACACCGGGCAGGACCACACGGTCCGCGCTTCGCACGTCACCGGGATCATCTGTCACCTTGATGGTGTACCCCGCGTTCTCTTCACCATTCATTCGCTCGAATGCCTTGGCAGCTGAGTGGAGATTGCCCGAACCGTAATCGATTATGGCAACGGTGTTGGATGCCGGCATCGGTACAGCGCCTACTTACCAGGCTCGGGGAACAGGCCGATAACGTCATCTCCCGCCGGTGAGGTTTTTTCTGTTTTGGCGGGGACTGGTTTTGATCGTTTTGCAATTTTACGTGGCGCCGGTTTCAACCCTGCGCCCTGCCCGGAAAGCCACTCTGTAAAGAATTTCTGCTCGCATTCACTTCGATCGCGGCCGCTCACAAGGTCGACAAACGCAAAGCCCTTGCGGTCAAGCGACCAGCGGCGCAGATCATTTGCCTGAAGTGCGAACAGGCCGCTCAGCGCAAACGTCGCGGCAACTGCAACTGCCTCGTTGAGCCCCAAGCTCATCACCCCCACTTCCAGCAATGCGACGATAACGACAAAACCCGCAAGGACAATCCACAAGCGGTGATACAGCAGCCACACCAGCGGAAAAACCAACGCCAGCCAGGCAAAGCCTTCCTTGACGAAGACAATCTTCTCCGCACGCGCGGCAATGTCCGGTTCTTCGTTGTTCCGCTCATGGACCGTGTAGGTGACCACGTCGTATCCTTCTAGTCGCTCAAAGTTCCCTTTGTGGAGGGCACCATGTCTGCTTGCCTGGGGTCGATTGCCACCGCGGCCCCCAGCGCGCGCGCCAATCCCTTGTAGCAGGACTCGATCATGTGATGGTTGTTCTCGCCATAGAGACATTCCACATGCAGGGTCAGCCCGGCATGCTGGGCAAATGCGCCGAACCACTCGCGGAACAGTTCTGTGTCCATTTCGCCGATCTCCGGCCGCGTGAGATCCACCTTCCAGACCAGAAACGGCCTCCCCGATATATCAAGCGCCACCCGGGTCAGGGCTTCATCCATGGGCAAATACACCGAGGCAAATCGCGTGATCCCCTTTTTATCGCCCAGCGCCTTTGTTACCGCCTGTCCGAGAGCAATACCTGAATCTTCTGCCGTATGATGCTGGTCCACATGCAAATCGCCCTTCACCTTGAGAGTTATATCAATCAGCGAATGGCGGGCCACTTGCTCCAGCATGTGGTCCAGAAAGCCAATGCCGGTTGAGATGTCGGCATTGCCCTTGCCATCAATGGTTACGGAAACAGAAATTTCCGTCTCTTTGGTGTTGCGCTCTAGGCTCGCGGTGCGCATGGGTGTTCTCTTCACTCTTTAGCGGGATAAAATTGCTTTTTCAGGGCGCCGGTGTAGCACCTCTTTGCCCCCTGCGCTACAACCGGGGTTGCACATGGTTTTTTGCGGAAGTTTCGCGGTCACCATATTTCACGCGTTTTAGGCACGATTCCCGCAAGCCCTTGACTTGTCTGGCCGTGATGCCGATATGGCGGGAACAGAATGAGCATGATGAACGACACGCAAAACTCAACAGATCTCTGGCACGGCACGACCATTTTGACCGTCCGAAAGGGCGGCAAGGTAGTGATTGCCGGTGACGGCCAGGTCAGCCTTGGCAACACCGTCATCAAGTCCAACGCGCTCAAGGTGCGTGAGCTTGGTGCGGGCGGTGTGATTGCCGGGTTCGCCGGCGCCACCGCCGATGCCTTTACGCTGTTCGAGCGGCTGGAAAGCAAGCTTGAGCGCTATCCCGACCAGTTGAAGCGGGCCTGCGTGGAGCTGGCAAAGGACTGGCGCACCGACCGTTACCTGCGTCGGCTGGAAGCCATGATGATCGTGGCGGACAAAACAGAGTCTCTTGTGCTCACCGGCACGGGCGATGTTCTCGAGCCGACAGACGGTCTGATGGGCATTGGCTCTGGCGGCAACTACGCACTGGCCGCTGCGCGCGCGCTCACTGATACCAAGATGAGCGCGGAAGATATCGCCCGCAAAGCCATGGCCGTCGCAGCGGAGATATGCGTCTTCACCAACGACCAGCTGGTGGTTGAAATTCTCGACGCGGACTAACCCAGGCCCGTCTTTTTCTATTTTCGTAACGAGCAGCAGATTCCGAATATCATGACCAACTTCTCCCCACGTGAAATCGTCTCCGAACTGGACCGCTATATTATTGGCCAGAATGCCGCCAAGCGCGCCGTCGCAATTGCGCTCAGGAATCGCTGGCGCCGTCAGCAGCTTGAAGGAGAGTTGCGCGAGGAAGTGCTGCCAAAAAACATCCTGATGATTGGCCCAACCGGCGTCGGCAAGACGGAAATTTCGCGCCGATTGGCTAAGCTCGCCAGCGCGCCCTTCATCAAGGTCGAAGCGACGAAATTCACTGAGGTTGGCTATGTGGGCCGGGACGTGGAGCAGATTATCCGCGATCTTGTGGAGACCGCCATTGGGCTGGTGCGTGATGAAAAGCGCAAGGAAGTCTCTGCCAAGGCCCATCTCATGGCCGAGGAGCGCGTGCTTGACGCGTTGGTGGGTGAGAACGCGAAAAAGGATACCCGTGACAGTTTCCGTAAAAAACTCCGCGAGGGCGACCTGGACGAAAAGGAAATCGAAGTACAGGTGGCCGATACCGGCGGCGGGATGCCCGCGTTTGATATACCTGGAATGCCCGGCAGCCAGGTCGGCATGGTCAATATCGGTGACATCATGGGCAAGGCCTTCGGCGGCCAGCGCACCAAAGCGCGCCGGATCAACGTCAAGGGCAGCTATGAGATTTTGCTGGCGGAAGAATCCGACAAATTAATTGACGACGACATCATTATTCAGGAAGCCATCTCGGTTGTTGAAAATAACGGTATCGTATTCCTGGACGAGATCGACAAGATATGCGGCAGACAGGAGCGTTCGGGTGGTGATGTCAGCCGGGAAGGCGTGCAGAGGGATTTGCTGCCGCTCATCGAAGGCACAACGGTTTCAACAAAATATGGTCCGGTGAAAACCGATCATGTGCTGTTCATCGCCAGCGGCGCCTTTCATGTGTCCAGCCCTTCTGACCTTCTGCCCGAGCTTCAGGGGCGGCTGCCGATCCGGGTGGAACTCAGGGCGCTGACCAAGGACGATTTCAAACGCATCCTCACAGAGCCGCGCGCCAGCCTCACCAAGCAATATGTGGCCCTGATGGCGACGGAAGGCGTGGAGATCGAATTCACCGAGGATGGTATCGATGCCATTGCCGATATCGCGGTCGAGGTGAACTCCAATGTGGAGAATATCGGTGCCCGCCGGCTGATGACGGTGATGGAGAAAATTCTCGACGAAATCAGCTTTGATGCGACCGATTGGGAGGGGGAGAAAATCCTCATCAATGAGAAGCATGTACGCGATAATATCGGCGACCTGGCCAAGAACGCGGACCTGTCGAAGTTTATTCTCTAGGTCAGACCCGCAACACGTCTCATACTTGATTTTACATATGTTATAACATATGCATTTCTAGTTATCATTGATATCTATACATTTTTCCCGCGCCGCAACCTGACATACAACGCGCCTTCACCGCCATGACGTTTGCTGGCAGGGGCAAAACTCACCACCCACTGACGAAAATCCGGCTCAGAAAGCCAGCGGGGCACCTCACGGTTCAACACGCCGCGCTCAAATGAACCGTCATGGTCACGCTTGCCGCCCTTCCCGGTGATCACAAGCACATGACGGTGATCCCGCGCCTGCGAGTTGGCCAGAAACGCTTTCAGGCTTCCATGCGCCTCGCGCTGGCGCATGCCGTGCAGATCGATACGGGCATCGACACTGGTTCGCCCGGTTCCCAGACGACGCGCCTCTTTCCGCTCAAACTGCGCCACGGGCGGAGGCGCTGAGGGCTTGGGCTTTTGGTCGCGCCTTGGTTCATTTTTCTCGGGACGCTGTTTATCCGGGCGCAACACATCCCGTGCCGGCTCATCCACGGGTTCAGGGTGATCGACAACCCGGTTCTTGCCCTTGGTGAGAGGCACCGCGGTTTCCACCACCTGCTCCCACAGTTCGGCATCGTCGGGAGGAAGGGTCCCGGATGTGGATGTTTTGGAGCGGTCTTTCTTGCTCATCTCAAACCAGTGCCATGGTCCCCGGTCTTAACTTGCCGATGATCCGGAATTCGGGAGCAGGAGTATAAATTCAGCATCGTGACGTGTCGCCCCGGCGATTTCACCCGCCTTTTCTCCGCTGCCCCAGTAGATATCACCGCGCCCCGGGCCCTTAATGGCCGAGCCTGCATCCTGCGCGATCATCAATTGGCTGAACCCTTCCTGGCCATGCAAATCCAGATTTGGCGCATTTACCCAGATCGGTGTGCCGAGCTGATGCAAGGAAGTATCAACTGCAAGGCTCCGGCGCGGGCTCAACGCCACACCCTGCGCACCCACAGGGCCGATTGCGGCTTCGGTCTGATCCAGCTCACGAAAGAATATATAGGAGCGGTTCTCCCACATGAGTTTGCGCGCACCTTGCCCATTCGCCTCGAGCCAGGCGCGCACGGCATCCATGGACATCTCGTCGCGTGTAATTGCACCGCGCTCAATCAATGATTTACCGATGGCCGTGTAGGGGTGTCCGTTCTTGGCGCCGAAGCCAAGGCGCACATGCCCGCCCTCCTCAAGCGCAACCCGCCCGGAACCCTGGATGTGCATGTAAAAGGCGTCGGCCCAGTCATCGAGATAGAGAATTTCCAGATCGCGGCCTTCCAGCGCGCCCTGCTCGATTTCCCTGCGATCAAAATAGGGGATGATGCCTTCCGCTGTCTTACGCCCCGCCGTCATCTCATGGTTGCGCTTGGCACGCTCAGTGTCGGGAAATAGCTGTACCAGGTCATCTGGAACCGCATAGACGGGCACAAAGTTGCGCTCGGTTTTATTGCGGGAGCCATTAAGCTCCGGTTCGTAGTAACCGGTGACAAATCCAAAGGTTGCCTTGCCCTGAATGCGGTGCGGCGTGAAACGGGATTCAAAAAAGTCGCGCGCCGCTGAAAATTCCACTTCACTCCCAAGTGCCAATGCCGCCTGGCAAACACTCTTCAGCGGATGCGGGGCCTTACTGTCCTCGCCCTTGTCGGCTCTTGCCTCATCAACCGCCACAATACGTTCACAGGAGCGACGAAATGCGGCGAAGGCAGACTTATGATCGTCTTTCTCCCAGCCGGGTATGTCGGAAAAGGCGATTGCGGCTGGACCCGGCGCACGCTCATCCATGAGCCATTCCCCGAGCAGGGCCAAAAGGCCGGCGCCAAGTGTACAGGCAATGATGATGGTAAGCGGACTGGCAATATTCCATGCGCGCATCATGCGCGACACACGGGTGGGCAGGCAACGCCGAAGCTGCTAATTCGCAGCCTCGGTAGCAACCAGTTTCCAGTTGGGATCTCGAGATGTGATGTCACGGGCGAATGTCCAGATATCGGTCACTTCGCGGACCTTTTTCGGGTCGCCATCAATCACCTTGCCTTTTTTATTGGTGGTAGCGGTGATCAGCTGGCTGACAAACTTGACCGTGACCTGTGCCGACTTGCGCTTGCATTCCGCCTCGATCATGTCAGCCTTGTCGATGCCAATGAACGATGAATCAACATTCTCGCCGCGCTTTTCGCGCTCATCGATGGCGCCAACGAAACCGTCAAAAACATCCTCTCCAAGCAATTGCTGCAAGGCCTTCTTGTTGCCGCCAGCAAACGCCATGACGATCATCTCATAGGCTGATTTGGCGCCCTGGAGAAACTGCTCCGGATCAAAGCTCTGGTCTGATTTGGCAATTGCCATCAAGCCTTTTGCCAGTGGGCTGTCCTTGGGTGCGTATTTCTTCAACAGCTCCTCGATATCGACAGCCTGTTCTTCGGCTTCAGTATCGCGGCCGCGTTGCAGCGGGACCACTTTGTCCTGACCCCTTGCGCCGGTGCCGTTGGACTTGGCGTCGGAAGCCGCATATGGATCATAAGGCTGGCGCTCATTGCCCGTGCGGCGGCCTAGCACGTTCCTCAAACGCAGAAAGATGACCACCGCGAGAATGAGAAAGAGCAAGGTATAAATGTCGAACGTGTCGTTCATCATATTGCCGTCATCCGTTTAAACAGCCTGGCTCGTGAAACCGGGCCGCACCTTCGAAAATCTGTGATGATGATATATATAAGGTGCCGACCATGCACATACCACTCAACACGGGCGAATATTATATGCCCAGAATGTGTTGGCCCATTGTGTTCAACTTACGGCATCGCCCCGGTTAAGCCAACTCTCAATCGCGTCAGGTGTCGGTGCTGCCATTCGCCACAGCTTTCAAGGATGCCGGTTTCATGAGATTTCTCCCCTTCCTGGCGTTTATCGCAGTTCCCTTGCTGGAACTGGTAATTCTTATCAAGGTCGGTGAGATCATCGGCATCGGCGCAACGATCCTGCTGGTGATTTCGACGGCCGTCATTGGCGTATCGCTGCTCAAACGACAGGGCCTTGCGGCCCTTGGCCGCGCGCGTGAAACCGTTGAAGCTGGTGAGTTTCCGGTTGAATCGGTCGTTGACGGCGCGTGCCTGCTCGTGGCTGGTGCGTTCCTGCTCACGCCGGGATTATTGACCGATACAGTAGGGTTTTCACTCCTTGTGCCGGGCTTACGCAGGGCTCTGGCGCGCTGGCTGTTCAATAAATTTTCCTTCTCCAGCCATGTTCAGGGGCACGGCTTTGGTGAGGGTGCAAGCAGTGCGCCGCGTCACGATGGCACAACCACCTCGTCTGGTCCTGTCATCGAGGGTGAATTCGAGGACATTGATGACTCTGGGTCCGAGAGCAATAAAGACCCATCTGATGGAAACAATTCAAAGCCCTCTCCCTGGAGAAAATAACCGGCGTGGGCACTGATACGTATTAACTCTCCTCACCAAAATGTGTGAGCGTTGCCTGTCGAGCTCCGGCATGGTAGCGACAATCCAGATCAATATGGTGTGAAGCCGAGGCTGCAAGAGCCGAGGTGCCTGAAGGAGACATTATATCCATGGCCAGAAAGAAAAAGACGGCGGGCGAAGGCAACGGTGCCCAGAAAAAGCCCGCTGCAGCTAAAAAGCCGGCGGCTGATTCAGCCGAAGCTCCCGATTCGGAAAATGCCCAGTTCGGAATTTTAGCGCAGTTCATCAAGGACCTCTCGTTTGAGAGCCCCAACGCGCCCATGACCCTGCAGGTGCCCGGTGAAAATCCCAAACTCGAACTCAATGTACAGGTCAATGCAATTCGCCACACCGACGAGATTTTCGAGGTTGACCTCGCCCTCACAGCGAAAGCAGAGAGTGATATTGGCGTCATATACAATGTCGAACTGGTTTATGGCGGCATGTTCCAGGCATCGGGTATTCCCGATGAATATCTGATGCAGTTGCTGTATGTCGACGCACCGACCATCAACTTCCCGTTCCTGCGCCGTGTGGTCGCCGACCTCACCCGCGATGGTGGTTTTCAGCCACTGATGCTTGATCCGATAGATTTCGGTGCGCTGTTCCAGCAGAATGAAGACAATGCTAGGATTCAGGATCTCAGGGCAGACCGTTGATCACTGGTCCTTGTAGCGATGCCACAGCGCCTTGGCGCCCAGTGTCGCTATAAAGGCCTGGTGCTCCTGTATTTCCGTCTCGCTGAGACGCGGCGCGAGCGGTGAAGGACGCGGTTCTATGACCGTGAGGCCTTCCCCGGCTGTGGCCACGCGCGCACCTCTCGCCAGATCAAGTCCGGCCTGGTGTCCACCGATAAGCTCGATATAGACCGACGCCAGCAATATGCAGTCAATCAGCGCGCCGTGCTTGGTGCGCTTTGAGGTATCGACGCCGTAACGCTTGCACAGCGCATCGAGAGAATTGGATGCGCCGGGATGCTTTCGCCGGGCCAGCGCCAGTGTATCTACCACCCGGTCCATCTGGATTGAACTGTCTCCGACCGACTTTAGTTCGGCATTCAAAAAGCCCACGTCGAAGCTCGCATTATGGATGATAAGCCGGTCCTGCCCGATGAACTCCAGAAAGTCCCCGGCGACGTCGGCGAAGAGCGGTTTTCCGGTGAGGAAATCCTGACTTAGCCCGTGAACCTCAAAAGCTGACTGCGGCATGTCGCGTTCAGGGTCGAGAAAACTGTGCCATTCGCGCCCCGAAGGGATGTGGTTGACGAGTTCAACACACCCGATCTCGACCATGCGATCGCCCCCTTTGGGGTCAAATCCGGTTGTCTCCGTATCAAGCACGATTTCGCGCATTGCGGTCCCTGGCCTCTCTCACGTGTTATTTTTCCCTACCGTTCCCCGGCATGAGCTGGAAAGCAGTACCTTCACGCCCACGCAGTGATTCGATAATTCTATCAATTTCCTTTGCGGTTTCGGCAATGGTGCGGTTTGTGTCCACAACGTAATTCGCCTTCGCCCTCTTGTCCGCATCAGGCATCTGGTTGGCAAGGAGGGCATCGAATTTCTCATCCGTCATACCGGCACGCTGCAGGACCCGTTCACGCTGAACGTGCGCCGGGGCCGTCACGACCACGCTGACATCGACCTGGCTTTCCGCACCGGTTTCAAACAGGAGCGGGATTTCGAGCACCACCATGTCCGCACCGGCACGGGCGTGGCGGGTCAGAAATTCGGTCCTCGCCTGCCGCACCAACGGATGCACAATAGCCTCAAGCCGGGCAATGGCATTCTTGTCTTTCAGGAGTGCCGCGGCCAAGGCGGCGCGCTTGACTTTACCGTTCTCCGTGGCGCCAGGAAAAGCGTCTTCAATCAGCGGCGCAGCCACGCCTTCATACAGCTCGTGCACTTGCGCATCGGCGTCAAACACCGGAATGCCTTTGGCTGCAAAATTCTTCGCCGCCGTTGATTTGCCCATGCCAATGGACCCGGTGAGGCCTACGACCAGCATCATGCGCCCCCGATATCGGCAATCACAAGATCACGCAGGTCACTGTCCACTTCAGGCCGAACACCGAACCATTTTTCAAATCCCGGTACCGCCTGGTGAAGAAGCATCCCCAATCCATCTACACTTCTCAGACCCGCCTCGCTTGCCTGTTCAAGCAGCTGGGTTCTGAGTGGTGCGTAAACCAGGTCCGTCACCACGCATGCCGCGTCAGCGCTTGAAAGATCAATCGCCAGGGGTGGTTGGCCCGTCATGCCGAGCGTGGTGGTGTTGACCAGCAGTGCACACTCCTCGACGAGCGCATTTCTCACCTCCCAATTCGCAACCCGGATCGAGCCCTGGAAATGGTCCGCGAGATCGTCGGCGCGTGACCGGGTGCGGTTAATGAGGATGATGTCGCGAAACGATCTGCCGGCAAGGGCGTGAAGTATGGCGCGCGCCGCACCTCCCGCACCCAGCACCAGGGCGCACGAGCTGTTCTCATCCCAGCCTGGCGCTCTCTCGTCCAGGTTGGCGAGGAAGCCGTAACCGTCGGTGTTGGATGCATGAAGCTCGCCTTCATCGAACCACAAAGTGTTGGCTGCTCCGATAGCGCGCGCGGCCTCGTCGCTTTGCGCGGCATATTCCAGCACTGCCTCCTTGTGCGGCACGGTCACATTGCAGCCGGCAAAGCCATTTGTCTTCATGGTCGAGAGGAATGATTCCAGATTATCCGGGGCGACCGCATGTTTAGTGTAGGAGCCATCAATTCCATGCTGATCTAGCCAATGGCCATGGATGAGCGGCGAGCGGGAATGCTCGATCGGCCAGCCGATGACACAAGACTTCAAACTCATGACGCCGCCTTGCCTTCCAGGCGCAGACGCTCCAGCAGCGCCAGCATCGGTAACCCCAGGATGGTGAAATAATCCCCCTTGATCGCCTCGAAAAGATGCACGCCGAGCCCCTCAAGCTGGTACGCCCCCACCGAGGAGAATACCTTCTCTCCGGCTTCGCCCAAATAACGGCCGATTTCTTCCGGGGTGAGTGTCCGCATGGTGAGATGAGCCGTTTCGGTATGCGCCCATGTCACATTCCCTTCACGCGCCAGGGCAACGGAGGCGTGTAATTGATGGGTCTTGCCCTGCAACGCCAGCAGCGTGCGACGGGCATCCTCCATCGATTGCGGCTTCTCGAACAAATCATCCCCACAGGCCAGCACCTGGTCAGCACCGATAACAAGCGCCCCGGGGTTTCTCTCGCTCACTGTTTCAGCCTTGGCCCGGGCGAGCACATCAGCAATGTCACTCGCAGTTGCGCCGTGGTCACGTGTAACCACAAGGCGGATGGCGCTTTCATCAATTCCGGCAGGATCTATGTCGAATACGAGACCCGCCGCCTTAAGCAGGGCGGCCCGGCTGGGGCTGCCTGAACCCAGGACAAGTGGAGATGTGGTTTCAAGGAGCATGTGATTGGCGCGCCTTCAATTTCCCGCCTTCTTGGCGGCGCGATCATGGAACTGCAGGATGGCCGCAGCGGTCTCTTCCACCGAACGGCGCGTAACGTCAATAACCGGCCAGCCATTGCGGCTGCACAAACGCCTTGTATAGGTGATCTCCTCCTCGATGAGGTCGCGGTCCACATATTCGTTCAGGTCCCTGTCGGCCAGAGCCAGAACGCGGTTGCGGCGCACCTGGGAAATACGATCAGCGCTTGCAACAAGCCCGACGACGAAAACATCGCCCGTGTTCTCAAGCTGGGGTGGAAGCGGTATCTCCGGTATCAGCGGCACGTTGGTGGTTTTAAATCCGCGCTGGGCCAGATAAATGCTGGTCGGCGTCTTCGATGTCCGGCTGATACCAACAATAACAATATCCGCGTCATTCAGATTTTCAGGAAGCCGCCCATCATCGTGCGTCATTGTAAAATTCAGCGCATCGATGCGGTTAAAATATTCTGCATCGAGCACGTGCTGACCACCGACGGTCGGCGTTGAGGGCGCGCCGAGATAGGATTCAAATACCTTCATGATGGAAGCGAGAACCGGCAAGCATGGCACATTCAGGCTCGCACAATATTCCTCCAGAGATTGGGCGAGCTCTGGATTCACGATGGTGTAGAGCACGATGCCCGGCGCGGATTCGATTTCCTGAAGCACGCGGTCGAGCTGACGCTTGGTCCGCACAAGCGAATGGACATGCTCAATACTCCGGATCTGTGAATACTGAACGATGGCCGCCTTGGCGATGGCGCTGATGGTTTCACCGGTGGCATCGGAGATCAGATGAAGGTGGAAAAATTTGGGTAAGTCCTTGTGCACGTCTTGGAAACTCCGTCGATAAGTATGACGCCTTGAGGGCATCATCCACATTTCACCGGTTCTGTCCCGTCTTCTCCACCAAACTGCCCACAGGCTGTATTCTGTGGACGAGATTTTCAGGTTTCTTCACAGGGGGTCTTATCACCTGTTTTTTCCTGTTTGATCCACAATGTATCAACATATGAGATTGATACCCTGCAGGGTAAAATATTCGGTAATGCGTTTAATTCCATCGCATTTTTCAGCGATCTGGTGGAGCCGTTTCTCACTGTGGAGAAATTTTTATGGGCTGGATATAGAGTGTGAATTCCGTGTGGGTGGGCTGGTGTGAGATAACAATATTCGATATCCACCCTGTAATAGAAAAAACTGAAAAGAAGAATCTAGAATCCTTATTGGATTATTATAGAACGGATACGGTTATTCCCTCATCAACCGATAAGCACAAGCTGTTAAAGGTTCTGTCAGGCAAAGCCTGTGATCCTCCCCCCATATGGCTGATGCGTCAGGCGGGAAGATATCTGCCGGAATATCTCGAAGTGCGCGCCGATGCCGGTTCGTTCCTGGAGCTCTGCTACAATCCGGATCTGGCGGCCCGTGTCACTTTGCAGCCAATTGAACGGTTCGGTTTCGATGCGGCGATCCTGTTTTCCGACATCCTCGTGATACCCGATGCATTGGGACAAAAAGTCTCCTTCGTTCAAAATGAAGGCCCCGTGCTGGAACCGCTTGAAGATGGCAAAGCGATCAAGACACTGAGCCGGGATGGCTTTCTTGACCATCTGGCGCCGGTATTTGAAACCGTGAAGTTGGTGCGTTCCAGTCTTGATCCAGGTGTTGCGCTGATTGGTTTTTGCGGGGCACCCTGGACGGTGGCAACTTACATGGTGGGTGGGCGTGGGAGTCCTGACCAGGCTGCAGCGCGGAGTTTTGCCTACCAGGATCCTGAAGGTTTTCAGCATCTCATTGATCTACTGGTCGAGGTGTCGGTGGAATACCTGCTGGCGCAACTCGATGCCGGTGCGCAAGCCCTGCAAATATTCGACAGCTGGGCAGGGAATTTGCCCGAAGGTGAATTTGACCGCTGGTGCCTGCAACCGGCAAAAAGAATCGTGTCAGGAGTTCGGGCGATAGTCACAGACGTTCCGATTATTGGTTTTCCTCGAGGCGTCGGACCGCTGTACCCGCTTTATGCGCGGGAAGCAGGTGTGAATGCGGTGAGCTGCGATACGTCATTGCCGCTCGAATTTATCAGGCAAAAGCTGCAGCCCCATGTGTGCGTGCAGGGAAATCTTGATCCCCTGTTGCTGGTTTCCGGGGGACCAGCTCTGGATCGTCGTATCGATGAAATCATTGAAGTTCTCGGCGATGGTCCGATGATCTTCAACCTGGGTCATGGAATCGTTCCCCAAACGCCGCTCAAGCATGTGGATCAACTGATCGAACGGGTGCGCCGATGAGTTACCTGATCCTCAAATCCCTTCACATCATGGCTATTATCGCCTGGATGGCCGGGCTGTTTTACCTGCCACGCCTGTTTGTCTACCATGCGGATGCAAAGCCCGGTTCCGAGTTGTCGGAAACGTTCAAGGTGATGGAGCGGCGCTTGCTCAAGGCGATAATGACGCCGGCAATGTTGCTTAGCTGGGCGCTGGGTCTGTGGCTTGCCTTTGGTGCCGGTGCAATCGACTGGTCATCGGATTACTGGTTTCACGCCAAGTTCTTGTGCGTTGTGTTGTTAAGTGCCTTCCATATGGCACTTGCCAAGTGGCGCATGGAGTTTGAAGCTGATGCGAATGTCAGGCCAGCGAGCTTCTACAGGATTGCCAACGAGGTACCGACACTGTTAATGGTGGTGATTGTGCTTCTGGTCGTGATCCGCCCCTTCTGATGCCTTTGTGAGTCGTTTGGCTTTGAATATTTTGGCTCATCTGGTATAAGGTGAGTCGAGTTACATTCTTTTGGCAGCCAATTCGGCGCCCTACCTAATCAGCAGCGCGAAAGACTCCCAAGCCTCCAAGCGTGGCAGAGACCGGTTTATCCGACGCCGCTTGTCAGGCACCAAACCTTCCAAAAAGGCCAGAGGAGAACAGTGCGGCTGGTCCATCTGGCATTTTCCCTTTCCAACGACAGTCCGGAACAGACCCCATGAAGGAAATGAAACTTCAAGATTTGAAGACCAAATCACCGATGGAACTGTTGAGTTTCGCCGAGGAGGTCGATGTCGAGAATGCCAACACAATGCGCAAGCAGGAGTTGATGTTCGCGATTCTCAAGCAACTTGCCGAACGCGATATCGATATCACCGGGATCGGCGTTGTCGAGGTTCTCCAGGACGGTTTTGGGTTCCTGCGCTCGCCTGACGCGAACTATCTTGCTGGGCCGGACGATATTTATGTTTCACCCAGCCAGATACGGCGGTTTGCCCTGCGCACGGGCGATACGGTCGAGGGACAGATTCGCAGCCCCAAGGATGGCGAGCGCTATTTTGCGCTGTTGAAAGTCAACCAGATCAATTTCGATGATCCGGAGCAGATCAAGCACAAGGTCAATTTTGATAACCTGACGCCGCTCTATCCCGATGACTGGCTCAAACTCGATATCGAGGACCCTACCCGCAAGGACTTCAGCGCCCGGGTGATCGACATCGTGGCACCTCTCGGCAAGGGCCAGCGTGGGCTGATCGTAGCACCCCCCCGGACCGGTAAAACGATGATCCTGCAAAACGTCGCCCATTCGATTACCGCCAACCATCCTGAATGCTTCCTGATCGTGTTGCTTATCGACGAGCGTCCGGAAGAAGTGACGGACATGCAGCGCTCGGTGAAGGGCGAGGTCATATCTTCCACCTTCGATGAGCCGGCAACGCGACACGTACAGGTGGCGGAAATGGTAATCGAGAAAGCTAAGCGGCTGGTGGAGCATAAGCTCGACGTGGTGATCTTGCTGGACTCCATCACCCGGCTCGGCCGCGCTTACAACACCGTCGTGCCCTCGTCTGGCAAGGTGCTGACAGGCGGTGTTGACGCAAATGCCCTGCAGCGTCCGAAACGCTTCTTTGGTGCAGCCCGGAATATCGAGGAAGGCGGCTCGCTCACCATCATCGCGACGGCCCTGATCGACACCGGCAGCCGCATGGACGAGGTTATCTTTGAAGAGTTCAAGGGCACTGGCAACTCCGAACTCGTGCTGGACCGCAAGGTCGCGGACAAGCGCGTCTTCCCGGCGATCGACATTGCCAAGTCCGGTACGCGGAAAGAGGAACTGCTGGTTTCAGAGGAACAGCTCAAGAAGATGTACGTGCTGCGGCGTATCCTCAATCCCATGGGCACCATGGATTCAATCGAGTTCCTGCTCGACAAGCTCAAGCAGACCAAGAACAATGACGAGTTCTACGACTCGATGCAGACGTAAAATATCACGTCTAACACATTGTTATATAAGTTAAATAGTCTGGTCTAAGCCCCGGAACTATTTGGGCGATACCAGGAAGCCCATGACAAGATCCAAGCCATCCGACACCATTTTCGCGCTTTCCAGCGGGCGCGGGCGTGCGGGCGTTGCCATCATCAGGCTGTCTGGTACCCGAGCCCGTCGCGCCTTGGAAGCCCTTGCGGGGCCCGCCCCTGATACGCGCCAGGCGGTGCTCCGTAATCTGGTAGATCCCGAGAGTGGAGAACCGTTGGACAAGGCGCTTGTCCTGCGCTTCGACGCACCATCGAGTTTTACCGGTGAGGACATTGCGGAGCTCCACGTCCATGGCGGGCCCGCGGTGATCGATGGCGTGTTGAGCGCACTAGGGCAGCTGGAGGGGCTCCGCCCGGCGATGCCCGGTGAGTTCGCCAGGAGGGCTTTCGACAATCACAAGCTTGACCTGACAGAAGTTGAGGGCCTTGCTGATCTGATCGAGGCAGAGACTCAGGCCCAGCGCCGCCAGGCCCTCCGCCAGTCGGGCGGGGAGTTGCGCGCGCTGTGCGAGGCCTGGCGCGCGCAGATCATCCATGCCTCATCCCTGGTGGAAGCGGCCCTCGATTTTTCCGACGAAGCGGATGTGCCCGACCTTGTTGGCCGCCAGGCCCGCTCCGTGGTGAAGGAGCTGGTGTCTTGTCTTCAGTCTCATCTGGAGTGCGCGAGCAGGGGCGAGCGGCTGCGTGACGGGTTTCTGGTGGTGCTGGCAGGCGCGCCCAATGCCGGCAAGTCCAGCCTGCTCAATGCGCTCAGCCAACGCGACGTGGCGATTGTCTCACAAGAGCCGGGGACAACCCGTGACATGATTGAAGTTCATCTGGATCTGGGGGGCTATCCCGTGACGCTTATCGACACGGCGGGTTTGCGCGAGACCTCAAGCGACGTCGAAAGCGAAGGGATACGGCGCACGCACGAACGGGCGGAAACGGCCGATCTCGTCCTGTGGCTGGTGGACGCCGAGGCGCCCCAATGGAATCCCCCGAAAAATTTGAGTGGTGCCGGGAATACGCTGACCCTTCTCAACAAGGTGGACCTGGGCATGCCCTCAGAGCGCCCCAAGGAGGACATTGCCGAGATATCCGTAAAGACCGGTGCCGGGCTTGAGGCGCTGGTGTCCATGCTGTCCGCCCAAGCTGAAGCGGGGTTGGACGCTGGTGAACCCGCCATGGTGACCCGGGCGCGTCAGCGTCTTGAGCTTGAAACATGCCAGGAAGCCCTCACATCGTTCCTGAACGGGGATCTGTCACAGCTTGAACTTCTAGCCGAGGACCTGCGCGTTGCCGCCCGCGCTATGGGGCGTCTTTCGGGTCGGGTGGATGTGGAAGACGTGCTGGACCGTATTTTCGGGGATTTCTGCATCGGCAAGTGATGTTTCACGTGAAACATGCAGTCTTCGGCAAACCGGTATGCTTTGACGTTATACCCGCAACCAGATAGATCATCGCTCCCATGAAGTCTTTTGATGTCATAGTGATCGGTGGTGGGCATGCCGGCTGCGAAGCAGCGGCAGCATCTGCGCGCATGGGCGCGCATACGGCACTTGTGACCCACAAATTCGCGACCATCGGCGAAATGTCCTGTAATCCGGCCATTGGCGGTCTCGGCAAGGGCCACCTTGTGCGCGAGATCGATGCGCTGGACGGGCTGATGGGCCGTGTGGCCGATGCGGCGGGAATTCAATTCCGTGTCCTCAACCGGTCAAAAGGCCCGGCCGTCCAGGGGCCGCGCGCCCAGGCTGACAGAAAGCTTTACCGCGAGGCCATGCAGGCAGCGATCAGAGAGACAGATAACCTTGAGGTGATCGAGGCCGGTGTTGAAGACCTCGTTCTCAAGCAAGGAAAAGTCTGCGGTGTGGTCACGATGGAAGGCGAGGAAATCAGTGCAGGAAGCGTTGTGCTGACCACGGGCACCTTCCTCAACGGGCTTATCCATGTGGGCAAACAGAAAATACCGGCAGGACGCATGGGTGAAGCGCCGGCGCTGAAACTCTCGGACAGGCTCTATGACATGGGGTTCGGCATGGGCCGGCTGAAGACCGGCACGCCGCCGCGCCTCGATGGGACGACGATCGCATGGGATGGCCTTGCCATCCAGCATGGCGATGACCCGGCAACACCCTTCTCGTTCCTGACAGACAGTATCCAGCGCGCGCAGGTACCCTGCCATATCACCTTCACCAACGCGGAAACTCACGCGATTATTGATAAGAACCTTGAGGATGCACCGATCTATTCGGGCCAGATCGAAGGCACGGGGCCGCGCTATTGTCCCTCCATCGAGGACAAGGTGGTGCGGTTCAAGGAGCGCGATGCGCACCAAATATTCCTCGAGCCCGAAGGTCTCGACGACGATACCGTCTATCCCAACGGCATTTCGACCTCTCTACCGGAAGACGTGCAGCACGCTTTCCTCAAAACCATTCCGGGGCTTGAAGAGGCAAAAATACTGCAGCCCGGCTACGCAATCGAATATGACTATGTAGATCCCCGGGAGCTTGATCCCACGCTCCAGGTCAAGTCCCTTTCAGGGCTGTATCTTGCGGGTCAGATCAATGGGACCACAGGATATGAAGAGGCGGCGGGGCAAGGTCTTGTAGCCGGGTTGAATGCAGCACTGTTGGCATCTGGGGCGGGAGAAACTTTCACCATCAGCCGTGCGGACGCATATCTGGGCGTCATGATCGATGATCTGGTCACGCGCGGGGTCACAGAACCCTACCGCATGTTTACATCGCGAGCTGAATACCGGCTCAAGTTGCGCGCCGACAATGCAGACCAGCGCCTGACACCATTGGGCGAGCAGGTGGGTTGTATTGGAGCTGAACGCAGGACCGCTTTTGGCGCCAAGTCCAATGCACTGCAAGAGGCTTCCCGGATGTTCGAAACCCTCTCTCTCACCCCCACAGAGGCCGTAAGAGCGGGCTTAAGCGTCAATCAGGATG
Organism: Hyphomicrobiales bacterium; assembly: GCA_021775525.1. Taxonomy (GTDB): domain Bacteria; phylum Pseudomonadota; class Alphaproteobacteria; order Rhizobiales; family Methyloligellaceae; genus UBA2767. Next base: position 27,455 of record JAJFHQ010000060.1, on the reverse strand, counting down.
GGAGGCGGCGCAGCGCCTTTGAGCTCCTCTCATATCCCGGGATCGATCTGACAGCGCTTGAGGGTGTTTGGCCGGAGATATCTGACATTTCTCCGGAAATTGGCGGACAAATTGAGACTGATGCGCGCTATTCGGTTTATCTAAAGCGGCAGGAAGCGGACATCGCCGCCTTCCGTAAGGACGAAGCGGCGACCATACCCAGGGACATTGACTACGAAGTCATATCAGGGCTGTCCAACGAGGTGCGCCAGAAGCTCACTGCGCAAAAGCCGGCCACCGTGGGACAGGCTTCTCGCATCGACGGCATTACACCGGCCGCGCTGATGCTGCTGGCGGCTCATGTGAAGAAGGCGCCTGCCCGGAAATCTGCCTGATGGCGGCCTCATGCAAATGAGCCTCCCGCAACTCGATACGCCCGAACGCTTTGCCGCCCATTTCAATGTTTCACGTGAAACAATCGAGCGGATGGAGATCTACGAAGCTCTGTTGCGGCAATGGCAAAAGGGCACAAACCTTGTGGCGCCAAAGACGCTGGATCTGGTCTGGCATCGCCATTTTTCCGATAGCGCACAGCTTTTGGCACTCGCACCAGATTCGGCCAAATGGCTCGATTTGGGCTCGGGAGCAGGATTTCCGGGATTGGTTATTGCGATTTGTTTCGCGAATCGGGAGGATAGCCTCGTGCACATTGTTGAAAGCAATGCGCGAAAATGCGCTTTTTGCCATGAAGTTGTGCGCGAAACGGGGAGTCCTGTGGAAATTCACTGCGAGCGGATTGAAAGCCTCGGGGCTACGGCTAAATTCGATGATATTGATATTGTTACTGCACGGGCGCTCTCACCCTTGAATGACCTGCTCGCCATGGCCTCCCCCTTCTTTACGGCCAGGACGATCGGTCTATTCCTGAAGGGGCGCACTGCGAGCCAGGAACTCGCCGGGGCAGAGAAAGACTGGACGTTGGAGGCGCGGCTGCACCCCAGTCTGACGGAAAAAGAGGCCTCGATAGTTCAGGTGACAGGATTACAGCGAAAAGGGATAGAGACATGTGGAGGCGGCAATTGAGTAAATCTCACACGGGCCCGAGAATCCTTGCGCTGGCGAATCAGAAGGGCGGGGTTGGCAAGACCACGACGGCCATCAACCTTGGTACGGCACTGGCGGCTGTTGGCGAGAAGGTCCTGATTATCGATCTCGATCCACAGGGCAATGCCAGCACGGGGCTGGGGATCCCCAATACTTCAGAAGCCCGATCCCCTTCGACATTGGAGGTGCTCACCGGTAAAAGCAGCGTCCTCGAGGCGCAGCGTCCAACCGAAATCGAGGGCATGTCCATTGTACCAGGGCATATCGATCTGATGATGGTGGAGCGCGAAGCCGCCAGCAACAAGCACAAGAACTACGGGCTGCGCGATGCGCTCAAGGCGCACAGCGCATCGCTGGCGGCGAATGGCGAGCGAGATGTACCATCATATGTGCTGATCGATTGTCCGCCTTCGCTTAACGTTCTCACCCTCAATGCACTGGCCGCTGCCGACGCTGTGATCGTCCCTCTGCAATGTGAGTTCTTCGCGCTCGAGGGTTTGAGCCTTCTGGTCGACACCATTGATGAGGCCCGCAAGAGCCTCAATCCAAACCTCATCATTCAGGGCGTCATTCTCACCATGCATGATGGCCGCCAAGCGCTGACCCAGCAGGTCGAGGAAGATGTGCGAGCGTTTCTTGGCAAGAAGGTTTACGCCAACACCATCCCGCGCAATGTACGGCTGTCAGAGGCGCCGTCGTTTGGCCAGCCAGCCCTCGTCTATGACATGCAGTGCAAGGGCTCCAAGGCCTATATCGAGGTCGCAAAAGAACTGATCCGCCGTGAGCGCGGATTGGCTGCGGCCTAGGGGGCGTATCTTATGGCGGCACCGAAAAGGCGGCTTGGACGTGGGCTCACAAGCCTTATCAACGAGGCGGCGGATGTGGCGGCGGCGACAGGCCTCGAGGGTCTCCGCACCGTGGCCATCGAGGCTGTACGCCCGAGTTCACTGAACCCGCGTACCAGATTCTCCGAGAGTGAGCTGAAAGAGCTGTCAGACTCAATCAGGGCGCGCGGCGTGGTCCAGCCGATCGTGGTGCGGCCGGTGAATGGAGAAGCGGGCGGCTTCGAGATCGTCGCCGGTGAACGCCGTTGGCGCGCTGCCCAGGCGGCAGCCCTCCATGAGATCCCCGTCATCGTCCGCGACATGACCGACCAGCAGGCGCTGGAAGTCGCCATTATCGAAAACGTCCAGCGCTCGGATCTGAACGCCATCGAAGAGGCGGCAGGGTACCGGCAACTGATCGATACCTACAAGTACAAGCAGGATGAGCTGGCCGAGATTGTTGGCAAGAGCCGGAGCCATCTCACCAATATCCTGCGGCTGTTGAAGCTGCCCTCTGGCGTCCAGGAGCTGGTGCGTGATGGAGTGCTTAGTGCGGGGCATGCCCGTGCTCTCATCGGCATCGATGATGCCGAGGTGTTGGCCCGCGATATCGTCAAGCGGGAGCTGAGCGTGCGTGACGTGGAAGCGCTCATCCAGCGGCGCGGCAAGTCGAAGAAAGCGCCGGTCGGAAAGTCCAGCCCCAAGGACGCTGATACCCGTGCGGCAGAGCGCGAACTCTCTGATGCGCTTGGTCTTGGAGTGAGCATGGTCTCTGGTAAGGGCGAGAAGGGCGAGTTGCGGATTGCCTACTCAACCTTGGAGCAGTTTGAGGATTTACGTCGGAGACTGCTCAAAGCACCGGGTAAAAAATAATAATATTCAATATGTTACAGATTTTCTACGGCTGATTGCTATGAGCAGTCGCTCAGTCAACTCGGCATCCAGACCCGGTGTCAGGCGTGTTGCCTTCATGGTCTCCTGGACCCTCTGAAGGGCATTTGCCGCCGCCCGCCTGCTCCAGTTTCGTGATTGAGCCAGAAGGGCGTCACGCTGTTTAAAATGCAGAGGTGGCCGGAATTTCGCAATTGCCGACTTGGCTTGATACCCGGCCTCAACAGCGGCACACAGCCGGTACAAGCCCTGGAAGGTGCGGCTTAGTGCGGCAAGCGCGCTGTGTGTGCTTTGCCCGCTGGCAAGAAGCGCATCGAGCTGTGAGAGCGCCTCGGCAGTTCTTCCTTCAAGTGTTGCCGAGGCCAGCGCATCTACCAGCCCTGCCCCCATATCACCGATGATTGCGTCGATGTCCCCGATGCTGATTTCTGAGTTCGTGCCGGCATAGGTTGCGAGCTTGGCGCATTCACCACGCGCCTGTCCGATATCCACTCCGAGCTGGCTTATCAGGTGGGTCCGCGCCTCGCGGGAAATGCGCACACCGCAGGCCGAAAGTTCGTCATCGATCAAGGGTCCCATGTCGCGTGCCGGGTCGGCGTAACAGGGCAGCGCCACGGTGCCGTCACTCGCTTCAAACAATTTTCTCAAGGGAGACGAGGGACGCAGATTGCCAGCCTCGACAATAAGCGCGGCGGCAAGTTTACCCGCGAGCAGTTCTTTCAGGGTGTCTGGCTTCAGGCGCCGTTCCGCCTTGACGTGAACCACGCGCCGTTCGGAGAACATCGACAACATCTGCAACTCGACAGCGAGCTTGTCCGGGTTCTCTGCTAGATCACGATCATCAATCCGGATGAGTTCCGCATGGGGCTCCTGGGCACTGACCATGTTTCGCGCCAATTCGCGGGCGCGTTCGGAAACCAGTGCGGCGTCCGGTCCGTAGACAAGAGCGGCGCTGTATTTCGCTTGGGGTGATCTGATGAAAGCTGTGGTCTGGCCAGCCTTGAAAGCAACCATTTATGCTGCCCGGTGTTTGTGGCGGCCGAAACCAATGATACGGATCAGGCCGTGCTGGAAAGGAACGCGGCGATGCGGGTGCGGATGCCATCTGCCACAACGCGCGCGGCGCGGTTCTCGGCATCAAGTTGGGCGCGGGTGTTGGTGAATATCGGGTTGAAACGGTCAAGGGCCGCACGGCCCGCACTCTTGCCGGTGAGGACGACCTGGCTGTCGGCAAGTCGAACCAGCGAGAACTGGGCTTCGACATTGACCAGCTGGCCCTGGACGTCACCGGTCAACTCCACCAGCGTATTGGTGATCGATTCGCGCACGGAGATGTCGATACGGTACAGCGCATCGGCGGGTCGCCCGCCTCCGGTTGTTCCGAAGATCAGCTCGTTGCGAACGCGCTGGCCCACCCGGCCCGGGATTTCGGGAATTTGCAGGCCGGCCATCACGTCCTTGAGCCGGGCCCCGCTCTGGGTGGTTCCGTATAGCGGCTGACAGGCAGACACCAGCGGCCCGGCGAGCAATGCCGAACCCAGCAGCGCCAACATGCGCCGGCGGCTGTGTGTCTCTTTCTGCTTTGGTCCGTTATGCAACGACATTGACGATCCTCTGAGGCACCACGATGATTTTTTTAACATCCCGACCCTCGATAGCACGCTGCACATTATCCAGATTTAGTGCGGCAGCTTCAATATCCTCTTTCGTCGCGTCTCGCGCAACTGTCAATTCATCCCTTCGCTTGCCGTTAACTTGAACGGCGATCGTCACCGTGTCTTCAACAAGTAGCGCCGGGTCGGCGCTGGGCCAGGGCGATTGCGCCAATAGTTCCTGGCGTGTGTTCAGCGCTTTCCAGCATTCTTCCCCTAAATGCGGCATCATTGGGCCGACCAGCGCAATTAGAATCTCCAGGGCTTCTCGTAACGCCCATAACAAATCCTCACCACCCTCGGTAGATATGGCGGAAAGCGCGTTCGTGAACTCGTAAACATGCGCAACGGCGCGGTTGAAGCGCAGCGCCTCGATGTCGCGGGAAACCTCGTTCAGCGCCTTGTGAGCGGCACGGCGCAGCGCCAGGGCATCATCACCAAAAGTTTCGGGCATTGCTGTGCCCGGCGCGCAGGCCCTGGGGGCCAGTTCCCCGACCAGACGCCAGAGCCTCTGGACAAACCGCCAGGCGCCTTCCACACCGGCTTCGGTCCATTGCACATCGCGCTCGGGGGGCGAATCGGACAGCATGAACCAGCGAATGGTGTCTGCACCGTAATGGCCAATAATATCCTCAGGATCGACGGTGTTGTGCTTTGACTTGGACATCTTCTCGATCGATCCGATCTTGAGAGGTGCGCCATTCCCGGCATGGAACGCGCGGCGCTCTTCTCCGTCGCCTTCGATTCGAACGTCAACGGGCGCCACCCAGGACCCGTCCTCAAGCTTGTAGGTCTCATGGTTGACCATGCCTTGTGTGAACAGCCCGTCGAAAGGTTCACTCATTCCGGCATATCCGGTTTCTTTCATGGCGCGTGTGAAGAACCTGGAATAGAGCAGGTGCAATATGGCGTGCTCGATACCTCCGATGTACTGATCCACCGGAAGCCAGTAATCGACCGCGCTGCGAATGGCTGGCTCATCCGCCTGGGGGGAACAAAAGCGTGCGAAGTACCATGATGAGTCGACGAAGGTGTCAAAAGTATCCGTTTCACGGCGTGCTTTTTCCCCGCAGCCTGGACATTCGGCATTTTTCCAAGTCGGGTGCCTGTCCAGGGGATTGCCCGGGGTGTCAAATGTGACATCATCGGGCAGCTTCACCGGCAAATCGGCAACCGGTACCGGAACGACGCCACAGGCTTCGCAATGGATGACCGGGATAGGACAGCCCCAATAGCGCTGCCGCGAAATGCCCCAATCTCGCAGGCGGAAATTCACTTTCCGCGAACCTTTGCCCAGCGCCTCGTAGCGCTTCGCGATTTCCTGCTTGGCCTTGTCGATGGTCAGGCCGTCGAGAAAATCGGAATTTACCAGCAAGCCATCGCCGGCAAAAATCTCATCACGGTCTGAATACTCGTCGACATAGGCGGTGAGCGCGTTGCCCTTCAGATCTGCCGGTGCAACCACGGGGATGATGTCAATGCCAAGCGCTTTGCAGAAATCAAAGTCCCGCTGGTCGTGACCGGGGCACCCGAAAATGGCGCCGGTGCCATAACCCATCAGCACAAAATTGGCGGCAAAGACGGGAACGGATTTGCCATCTATGAAGGGATGAGCGACGCGAAGACCAATATCAAAGCCGGTCTTTTCAGCTTTCTCAAGGGCCTCCTCCGTGGTGGCGGCGCGACGGCAATCCTCGATATAGGCTGATAGCGCATCGTTCAATTTTGCTGCCTGGGTTGCCAGCGGATGGTCGACAGATACCGCGCAGAAGGTCATGCCGAAGATGGTGTCGTGGCGGGTGGAGAAAACTTCCAGATCGCCTGCCGGTTGACCCTTTCCGTCCACCAGATCGAGTTTGAACTGAAGTCCTTCGGATTTTCCAATCCAGTTGCGTTGCATGGTGCGGACTTTTTCAGGCCAGCGCTCAAGTCCATCGAGTGCCTGCAGCAGCTCCTCTGCCATGTCGGAGATCTTGAAGAACCACTGGGTGAGTTCACGCTGCTCAACCTCGGCGCCCGAGCGCCAGCCCTTGCAATCAATCACCTGCTCATTGGCAAGAACGGTGTGGTCGACCGGGTCCCAGTTGACCTTTGCTGAGTGGCGTGAGACCAGCCCCTTGTCGAGGAAATCTAGGAACAACTTCTGTTCCTGGGCGTAATATTCGGGGTCGCAGGTCGCCAGCTCCCGGCTCCAGTCAAGCGAAAGACCGAGCGCCTTGAGCTGCGTGCGCATCGCGTCAATATTGGCGTAGGTCCACTCGGCAGGGTGTACACCGCGCTCCATGGCGGCATTTTCAGCCGGCATTCCGAACGCGTCCCATCCCATAGGGTGAAGCACGTTGAAACCCTTGGCGCGTTTGTAGCGTGCCACCACGTCACCCATGGTGTAATTGCGCACATGGCCCATATGGATGCGTCCCGATGGATAGGGGAACATCTCCAGGACGTAGTATTTCTCTCCTTGTGCGTCTTCACTGGCGCGGAAAAGATCCTTCTCATCCCAGATTTTCTGCCAGTGGGATTCGCGCTCTTTCGGGTTGTAACGCGATTGCACCATGGTGCGGGTTCCTTGTGAGAGAGGCTCGTTGAGCGCCGTTGTGGGCAAAAAATACGGGAGGGTCAAGACACCAGCGAAAACCTTGCATAGCGGGCCAGGCCGCGTATGGTCCGGCAGGGCGGTCCTGGCCCATGTCTAAGCGCTGGTGAGAACAGATGAGCAATCCCGCAATGCCCGATATGGAGGCGACGCCCGCCTCCCGTATCGCCGCCATTCAGGAAAAGATAAAAGCCTCCACCGGGCGTGCCGTGAGTGAAATTAAGCTCATCGCCGTATCGAAGACCATGACGAGTGACCGGATTGAACCGGTCATCGCGGCGGGGCAGAGAGTGTTCGGCGAGAATCGGGTGCAGGAAGCGCAGGGCAAATGGCCCGATCTCAAGGCGCGTTTCCCGGACGTGGAATTGCACTTGATTGGCCCGTTGCAATCCAACAAGGCGCGAGATGCGGTCGAGCTGTTCGATGTGATTCACACAATCGACCGGTCGAAGATTGCCAGGGCTATTGCCAGCGAAATTGAACGCACCGGCCGAAATCCCCGGCTGCTGGTTCAGGTCAATACCGGCGAGGAAGAGCAAAAGGCTGGCGTGCTACCCGCCGACACGGACGGCTTTGTGAGCCAGTGCCGCGATGAGTTCGGCCTCATCATTGAGGGCCTGATGTGCATCCCGCCGCTTGACGAGGAGCCTTCGCTGCACTTCGCGCTGCTGAACAAGATCGCCGCGCGTAATGGTCTGAAGGAACTTTCCATGGGCATGAGTGCAGACTATGAAAGTGCGGTCGCGCTCGGCGCGACCTATGTGCGGGTCGGCACGGCAATTTTCGGAAAGCGCGGTTAGGGCAATATTGAAATGGTGCTGCCCGGTCCGCATTGTTTGAGCAGAATTCTCAGTGCACGTTCATTGAAAGCGATACATCCTTGGGTCGGCGTGAAACCTTCCCGGGCCAGGTGAATAAACACGGCGCTGCCGCGGCCTCGCATTCTGGGGCGTGTATTGTGATCCAGTACCACGACGATGTTGTAGATCGAATCCCCGCGCCACATCTCTTCAGCACTCGCCGGGTAGGGAAGCCGGACAGCAGAATTGTAATTGCGGTCGTTCGGGGCATCACACCACCCGTCATCTCGGGCTATGCGGCGAACGGGCAAGGAAGTTGCTGGCTTCATCACCCTGTCAGCCCGGTAGAGGACTTGCAGGAGGCGCCAGCAGCCAGCCGGGGTGCCGCCATCTCCCTCGCTTTTTAGCGTCACGATCCCTGAAGTGCCCAGCGCACAAGCGAGAGACGAGAAGCCGCCATTCACCAGGCCCCGGCTGCGATTGCCGGGCAGGGAGCGAACGGTGAGAGTAATCCGTTCACGGACATTTGACCGTCTGTTATGCCGCTGCATGTTTACGCGGGGCCGATATTGGGCAAGTTGACAGATTGAAATGTCGACTTACATCATTGAGTGTCCAACGGAAAGCAAATCCGCGATGGAGCGAAGCATGAGCACCGCGCGAAAAATCCTGATTATCGACGACGATGACGACCTGCGCGAATCTCTGAGTGATCAGTTCGCGCTGCATGATGAGTTCGATTCCCTTGCCGCGGAGACTGCGGCGCAAGGTCTTGAGCTTTCAAAAACAGAACATATCGACTTGATTTTGCTTGATGTCGGATTGCCCGATATGGACGGTCGCGAAAGCTGCAAGATCCTGCGCAAGAACGGGTTCAAGAGCCCGATCATAATGCTGACCGGCCAGGACTCCGACGCGGATATGATCCTCGGTCTGGAATCCGGCGCCAACGATTATGTCACCAAGCCGTTCCGTTTCTCCGTTCTCCTGGCACGCGTTCGCGCCCAGCTGCGCCAGCACGAGCAGAGCGAGGATGCTGTGTTCTCTATCGGCCCTTATACCTTCCGCCCGGCAACAAAATTGCTGGTCAATGATGGTGGCTCAAAGGTGCGGCTGACGGAAAAGGAAACGTCGATCCTGAAATATCTGTACCGTGCAGGTGAAAATGTCGTGACCCGCGATGTGCTGCTGCACGAGGTGTGGGGGTACAATGCCGGCGTGACCACCCATACGCTGGAAACCCATATCTACCGGCTGCGTCAAAAGATCGAAAAAGACCCCTCGAACGCGGAGCTTCTGCTGACCGAAATGGGCGGCTACAAGCTGATGCCGTAATTTTTGAGTTGCATCACCCCCCCTGCTTCGCGTTAAGGTAGTGCGTCCCGTTCGGGACGCGTACCGCGTAATCCTAGATTCTTAACCCAGTTCTGCGTACCCAAGCTTGTTCGGAGTTTGAGCTGATGCAGCACGACGCGGCGGTCGAGCTGCTCGCCCGCGCGCCCATGTTTCGTGGTTTAGGCGGCGAGTTGCTCACGGTAATAGCACAAAGAGGGGCCACGCGCCGGTTTAGCGCAGGCCAGCCTCTGGCCATGGCCGGTATCAATGCCGATGCCAGCATTTTCATCTTGGAAGGCAAAGTAATCCTGGTTGATGAGATCGGCCGTGAGCTCGGGCAAAGGCTTGAGTCAGGCAACTTCCTCAATGAGATGGCGATGTTCGTCGACACCAGCCACTATTTTGGTGCGGTGGCGGAGGACGATGTGCTCACCTTGAATATTCCAAGCAATGCCATGGCAGCTATTTTGATTGAGCAACCCTACCTTGCGGCACACTTTGCCCGCGCAATCAATCAGACCCTGGCATCGACGGCAATTTCCCTGCGCGAGATTGATAGTAACCTTGCCCATGAAATCCCTGATTTCTCTCTGCCTGATGAAGTCCCGCTGGCCCATAGTGCGGCTAACGGCGCCATCAACGGCGTGGAGAACAGGAGTGATGAAGCTGTTACAAACGGATTGACGGATGATCTGATGAACAGGTTGCCGGTTCAGGATCTGCTGGCCGGGCTTAACCAGGCCGGGGCTAATGGCCACCCATGTCAAACCCTGCCAGAACAGGGACATGATCAGACGGCTTTTCCCAGTCTCGCGCCTCGTCGATCACGCTCAGCGAAACGGCGGCCGACTTCAGAGCCGGCGTCACCCAGATATGGTCAAGCCGCCGGCCACGATTCGAATCCCGCCAGTTCCTCGCTCGGTAACTCCACCAGGTAAACAGTTTCTCTTCCGGTGGAATGTGCTCACGCATCACGTCGACCCAGTCATGCGCGCTGCGCAGCGCCTCCATATGTTCGACCTCGATTGGCGTATGGCTGACGACCCTCAACAATTGCTTGTGTGACCACACATCGCTCTCCAGTGGTGCGACGTTCAGATCACCCACCAGGATCGCGCGGTTTGAGCTCTTGTTGTCCTGTTCGGCACACCATTGTTTCATGGCGCTCAGATATTTGAGCTTGTGGCCGAATTTCGGATTGATCTTCTCATCCGGCACATCGCCACCTGCCGGTACATAGAAATTGTGGACCACGGTACCATTGGCCTCCGGCGCACTCATCCGGACCGCAAGATGTCGGGCTTCGCCGGTGCCGTTGAAATCGAGAGTTTCAACGCGCTCGATCGGCAGCCGCGAAAGCGTGGCAACCCCGTGATATGCCTTCTGGCCGTTCAGCTCGATATGGTTGAATCCGAGTTTCTGGAAAGGCTCCATCGGGAAGCTTCCATTGGCGCATTTGATTTCCTGCAGGCAGAGAATGTCGGGCTGGTGAGCTTCGACGAAGCGCTTGATCTGATCCAGGCGAATGCGGACTGAATTGATGTTCCAGGTGGCGAGTGAAAATTTCATCAGACCTCAATGCTCGACTGGCGTGCCATCGCAATAGAAAATTGCCTGCACCAAAAAAGACGCCCAACCTTTTGAGGGGCTGGGCGTCAAATCCGCGAATTTGCGGTGCGCCGGGAGGGAATCCGGCGCAAGCGAACGAGCCTTCGGCTAGACGGGGGGGCACTGCCGATAAAGTACGGCGCCGTCCGCTTGTGTGATTACACTTATGCCGGATCGCTCAAAATTCAATATTTGGCTCCCAAGAAAATTAACACTTCGTTTACCCGACCAAATAATTTGCCAGTCCAACCCCGACAGACATAATTCTAAAACTTTGATATTTAAGGGATATTATGGAAAATACGACGTTAATCATTGAGCGGGAGTTAACCGGTATCAAGGCGCATTAATTATTGTCCAGATTGTCCAGTTCGATCGAGGAAGATTGGAAAAAACTCTCTGCCTGCTCATCTCCAATGACCATATCGGCGAGCTGGATGCGCGTGTCCAGCCCCTGAGCATCGGTGATGACCCATTCATACAATTCCAGCTCAGGACGCTTGAAAAACAGTTGCAGGTGGCCCGGGGAGTTCCCGCTCTTGTCCTTGATGACGACAACCACGGCTGTTTCGTCCTGGCGCATATCGAGGATCAGTGCATCGCGTGTCAGGTTGACTTCTTCACCAAGTAGCATGGTTATCGGTGTTGCATTCAGTGGGAACTTGTCGACCGTCTTCAGGTCGTGATCCTCGACCGACAGATACTCGCCATCGGAGACAATGCGAAGCTTGCTTGGCGAGGCATAGTCGAAGCGCAACTTGCCGGGCCGGTGAATATAGAAGCGGCCGCGCTTTTCTTCGTTTCGGTGGTCCGTCTGCACAAACCTGCCTCGAAGGTTGATGAGCTCGTTCAGGTAGCCATTGATATTTCCCAGCAATTTGAGCTGCTCTGGTGTCAGCACGATGGGAGGCTGGTTATCGAGCGAAATTTTCGGTTGCGTTCCACTCGCTCCCATTTTGCTGTCTGTGGTCCAGCCCGCTGCGGATTCGGCCGGTTTGACGTCGCCTTCGGGTGACTGGGCGTGCGCGCTCACAGATATGCTGAGGGCGAGGATTGCACATGCACGCCCAACCCAATGTTTGAGACCGAGACTGTCCTGATGTGTCATGTGCGAGATATGATTGACCCTTCGATGCTAGGGCATAGATGATTCACGAGAAAATCGTCAACTTCTAGGCGCGCGATTTCCCGACCGTCGTACAGAGTATGGCGGTTCAGGCCTCGCTGCCAACCAGAATTTCGCGTTTACCAGCATGGTTCGCAGATGAAATGACGCCTTCTTCCTCCATCCGCTCGATCAGCGTTGCCGCCCGGTTATACCCGATCGACAGGCGCCGTTGGATATAACTGGTCGAAGCCTTGCCGTCCCGCAGCACGACAGCGACCGCCTCGTCATAGAGCGCATCACCACTCTCGCTGTTGCCGCCCATGGATCCGTAGGCGCCACCGACTTCTTCTTCGTCTGCTGTAATGGCTTCAAGATACTCAGGAACACCCTGTTTTTTGAGGAAGTGCACGATCTTCTCAACCTCATCGTCGGAGACGAACGGTGCATGAACGCGCATGATGCGTCCGCCACCGGCCATGTAGAGCAAGTCGCCCTGGCCGAGCAATTGTTCCGCGCCTTGTTCACCAAGGATCGTGCGGCTGTCGATCTTCGAAGTGACCTGGAACGAGATACGTGTCGGGAAGTTGGCCTTGATCGTACCGGTGATGACATCGACACTGGGCCGCTGCGTCGCGGTGATGAGATGAATGCCCGCGGCGCGCGCCATTTGCGCCAGTCGCTGGACGGCGCCCTCGATGTCCTTGCCGGCCACCATCATCAAATCTGCCATCTCGTCGACGATGACGACGATGTAAGGCATCGCCTCGTAATCCATTTCTTCCTGCTCGAAGACCGCTTCACCGGTTTCCTTGTCGAATCCGGTCTGAACCGTGCGGGTGAGGAGATCTCCTGTCTCCTGCGCCTCGCGCACCCGGTCATTGTAGCCATTGATGTTTCGCACTCCGAGCTTGGACATGCGCTTGTAGCGTTCCTCCATCTCCTTGACGGTCCATTTGAGCGCAACGACCGCCTTTTTCGGGTCGGTAACAACAGGTGCCAACAGGTGCGGAATACCGTCATAGACAGACAATTCCAGCATCTTGGGATCAATCATGATGAACTTGCACTGGCTGGGGTCGAGCCGGTACAGCAAGGACAGGATCATGGTGTTGATGCCAACAGATTTACCCGAACCGGTCGTGCCGGCGATCAACAGATGCGGCATCAGGGCGAGATCTACAGAAATCGGTTCACCACCAATGTTCTTACCCAAAGCAAGCGAGAGTTTGTCATCTGTTTGGCCCTCGCCTTCTGCCTCGAGCAATTCACGCAGGAACACCATCTGGCGACGCATGTTCGGCAGCTCGATACCAATGGCGTTGCGCCCGGGGATGACGGCGACACGGGCTGAAACCGCGCTCATGGACCGGGCAATATCATCCGCCAGTCCAATCACCCGTGAGGACTTCGTGCCGGGCGCGGGTTCAAGCTCGTAAAGGGTAACCACCGGCCCGGGGCTGACATTGGTGATCTCGCCATTGACACCAAAATCCTGAAGCACCTCTTCGAGCCGACGGGCATTTTGTTGCAACACTTTGTCCGAGACGCTGGCGTCGCGCCGGGAGGCCGGTGGTTTCTTAAGCAGCCTCATTGGTGGGAGTGAAAAGGTTGCCGACATGGCGGTGCTGGACGCGGTAACCGTGGGCGCCTTTATTTTTGCCGATGTCCCGTTTTGCTTGCGGGTAATAGTGTACGGCCCTTCGTCTTCATCATTAAGAGTGTCCTCTGTCATTCTGGGCGTCCGGGCACCTGCAAAAAAAGGTTCTATACGCCCCGAACCATCGTCCTCATTGCTGGTGTTGCCCCGGCGCAGAAACTTGGGCATCGCCTCAATTTCCGGGTCGCCATCGAGTTCATACTCACTTTGCGAAGGTTCTAATTCCTCATACTCTTCGTGCTGATCCAGGCAATTCTCTTCCTGCGATTGCTGGCGGGTGAACCGGGACTGGACCGAACTCAGAAATCCACCGGCATTGTCAACAGACCGCATTAGCCAGGAGGATTGCTCCGGCGCGCGTTGTTTCGTCTCGCCTCGCAGCGCCTCAAGCGCTGCTCTGGAAATTCCAGATGCGTACAGCACCGCGCCGACACCGCCGCCAAGGAACAAAAGCGCGATGATAACGCGCAGCGCGAATCCCGGGAGAGGCGCCAATACTAAGCGGGCGGCCGCGAGGGTCAGATCTCCCATGATGCCCCCGAAACCATTTGGCAGCGGCCAGCTTTCCGGCTCCGGCAGTGCTGATAAGCCACCGGCAACCAGCAGTACACCGACGGGCCATGCCGCAAGACGAAGTTTCACGCTCGAAGGGATTTGGCCAAATGCGATGTGGCGGCCCCAGGCTGCAAGGGGGAGGAACAGGGCGATTGCTGCTAGCCCCAGGGATTGTATGGAGAGGTCAGCAATGATCGCACCCCAATGAGACAGCAGATTACCCGTCGCCCCTCTCGTTGCGTGGTTAAGACTGGGGTCGTGGATCGACCAGGTGGCGAGACTCAGCCAGCCTGCCAGCGCCATGACCAGGAGCACAGCTCCACCCGCGCGCCAGGCCATGCGCTTCAGGCCGGCCTCGAAAGTGCCTGGCAGGAGCTTCTTTCGCTCTGCGCTACCGCTGGTGAAAGCCATATTCCCTAGTTCCTCATTTCAGCGTTCTGGTGATGCGGGTAAGCGCATCTTTCGTGGTCGCCAGGTCCTGAACCATCGCCACGCGGACGTAGTTTTCTCCCGGATTCGTTCCGTTCATTTCGTCACGCGCGATGTAGCGTCCAGGCAACAGTTTGACGCCACACTCTTTCCAAAGTGTTTTCACGGCAAATTCACTGCCACCGAAATCGCTGACATCCAGCCACAGAAAGAAACCGCCTTCGGGCCGGCTATAGCCAAATCGTCCCGCCAGTATGTCGTCTGCCGCTTCGAACTTTTCCCGGTAAAGGTCCCGCGAGACCTCGACATGGGCTTCATCGGACAGAACTTTTGCGCAGACATGCTGGACCGCCAGCGGTGTCTGCGGAGCCACCACGTTGCGGAACGATGCAAATTCCTCCACAAAGTCGGGGTCGCCACAGCAATAACCGGCGCGCAATCCCGGCAGGTTGGAGCGCTTTGAAAATGACTGCATGACGAGTACATTTTTAAGGCTTTTGCTGGTTTTCCAGGCGGATTCAAGTGCGCCAGGGGGCGGTTTATTCGTGTAAATTTCCGAGTAACATTCGTCCGCGATCAAAATAAAATCGTAGGTCCGGGCCAATTGAACTGCTTTTCCCAGATAATCTTCATCAGCCACAGCACCCTGCGGATTGGCGGGCGAGCTCAGGTAGAAGGCCACGCATCGAGTGAGCGTTTCTTCACCGATTGCCTCAAGATCGGGAAGAAATCCGGATACTGGACCCGCGCTCAGGAAGACGGGTTCCGCGCCGCTTGCTTCGGCCGCGGCTGCATAGGTGTGGTAGAAAGGGTTGGGCATTAAGATAACCGGATGTTCGATATCCTGTCTTCGACCGCGTGCGGAAAACGCCACATGAAACAGGCCTTCGCGGGTACCTGAAAGCGGAATAATGCCCAGGTGCGTTTCGTCCAGTTCTTCAAGTGTCGAATAGCGGCGTGAGAGCCAGTCTCTCACTGCAACCCGAAATTCCTCCGAACCGCGAATTGGCGGATATTTGCCGAACAGCTCCTCTGCCTCGGCAAGACCCCCTATCAGGAAATCTGGCATGGGGTGGTGCGGCTCGCCAATTGTGAGGTCAATTGGCGGGCCGCCGGGTTCTACACCCTCAAGTAACTCGTCCAGCCGCGCGAAAGGCGAAACGGGCATCAGGTTTTGCTCGGTTGCCGATTTTACTGGAGACATGGAACTGTACATTTTCCGTATCTTTACGCGCCTCGGGTCCGGCAGGCAGTGACCGGCGAACTCGGCAAAAGATAGGTTCTAACTGGTTAAGCCTGCATTAAGACTTTCCCGCCAGCCGGGAGGCAATCCACAAACTTTAATGTTCAGAAGAGCATTTCAAGGCTGAGATTTTTAATACACCGCAAGTTGAGTAGATGGAGTGAATAAGTGTATTTCCAGAATTTGTTACTTGTACTGGATAGTCATTAACCATTCCCGACTACCCTTTCTCTTGATCACACAGAAACCACGCCGTTCAACCAAGCGGGTTATTTGTGCGCACGAGAATAGGGCCCGTATAAAATGCAGTTGCCGGTAAAGCCAAACAAGCCATCAAGTGCCGACGTGCAGGAAGCTGAAGGCGATACTGTGCCGGCTTCAATCCCGCAGGCAAACGCATCTGCGAAGGGTCATCAGATTACGCCTGAAACTTCCCGCAAGTCAGGGCGGCTTCAGCAGTCTCTTGTCGAGCATGATGCCCGCGGCGAGAAGTCAATTGCCATGGCTCAGGCAGGCATCTGCTGTTTCGTCCTGGCGCTTCACCTGATGGTACAATTTTCAAGCGGCTGGCAGACGCTCAATCTCTGGGTGCCCTGTATCCTGACAGGACTGATCCTTTCTTCCGTTTTCCGTTACATGGCGGCCAGGACCAAACCGCTGCCTGAACGGCAACTCGAAATTCTCAATGTTACGGATATCGCAATTTTTCTTTCGCTGATCTGGAGCTACCAGTTTGCTTATGACCATGGCGCGACAGGCATATTGAAAGCGCCATCCATGACATTGTTGTTCGTGCTCGTCGCGTTGCGAGCGCTACGGTTCCATCCCGTGCCAATTCTAACGAGCGGCTCAATCGCATTCATTGGCTGGGGAATGATCGCGGCCCTCGCGGCGCGCAAAAGCGGGCCGGAATCGATCACTCATGAATATTCTGAGTATCTGACATCAATCGACCTTCTCATCGGTGCGGAAATTGAAAAGATGGTCGCTCTTGCGGCCCTCACCATGTTCCTGGCTCTCGCCATGTATAAGGCGCGCGGCTTGCTGTCGAAAGCCGCGGATGCATCCGATTATGTGGAGGCACTCGACTCCGCCAAGCAAAATCTCGTGGTGGCGGAGAAAGCAAAAGACGGCGCGGAGATGGCCCTCAAAGCCCTTGATAAACAGGAGCAGGTTCTGAAAGAACAGAACATGCGGTTTAATGTTGCGCTCGACAACATGTCACAAGGTTTATGCATGTTCGATGCAGATAAAAACCTGCTGGTGTGCAACGAACTTTATATCGAAATGTACGACCTTGATGCCGCGCTCGCTGCACCGGGAACATCTTTCCGAAAAATCCTCGAGCACCGGATTGAAAGCGGTGTGTTCTCCGGGGACAATCCTGAATCGTATATCCAGGAACGTCTTAGTGCGGTCGATGAGGACGAGATCTCCACCAAAATCCAGGACATGCCCGATGGCCGCGTAATTGCTATCACCCATAAGCCGATGGTCGAGGGCGGCTGGGTTGCAACCCATCAGGATATTACGGAACTTCAGCGCATTGAGGCCCAGGTGACGCATCTTGCTCACCATGATGCCCTTACAGGCCTGCCGAACCGCACGACATTGCGGACGCGGATTGAAGACGCGTTGGCGCGCGTCACCCGTGGCGAGGAAATTGCGGTGATGTGCCTTGATCTTGATCGCTTCAAATCAGTAAACGATACGCTTGGCCATCCTGTTGGCGATGAACTTCTGAAAACAGTTGCAAAACGCCTGCGCTCCTGCGTGCGTGAGGCAGACACCATTGCCCGGCTCGGCGGCGACGAGTTCGCGATCATCCAGGTTGGCGGAGAACAGCCCGAGGATGCCATCGCGCTGGCGCAGCGTGTCTGCGATGTTCTGAAGCGGTCATTCGATATCGATGGACATCAGGTGGTGGTCGGCACCAGCATTGGCATTGCCATGGCGCCGAGTGACGGTGAAGACGCTGATCTTCTCATAAAGAATGCCGACATGGCGCTCTACGGAGCCAAGAGCGACGGCCGCGGGGCATTCCGTTTCTTCGAACCGGAAATGGATGCCCGCGTCAAAAAACGGCGTGAACTGGAGCTTGATTTGCGAAAGGGCCTTGAGCTTGGCCAGTTCGAGTTGCATTACCAGCCGCTACAAAGCGTTAAGACTCGCGAAATTTCCGGGTTCGAGGCGTTGCTGCGCTGGCGTCATCCCGAACGCGGGCTGGTTTCTCCGGCGGACTTTATTCCATTATCTGAGGAAATCGGACTTATCATTCCACTTGGCGAATGGGTTATCAGGCAAGCCTGCGCAGACGCCTCCCAATGGCCCAGTAATGTCAAGGTCGCGGTGAATGTTTCGCCGGTTCAGTTCAAGAGTGGCAACCTGGTGTCGATTGTCATGAGCGCCCTTGCAGGCTCCGGGATTGAGCCCAATCGACTTGAGGTCGAAATCACCGAGTCGGTACTGCTTCTGGACAGCGATTCAACCCTCAACACACTGCACCAGCTGCGCTCACTTGGCGTGCGGATTGCCATGGACGATTTCGGCACAGGGTATTCATCGCTGAGCTACCTGCGCTCGTTCCCGTTCGATAAAATCAAGATCGACGGCTCCTTTATCAAGGACCTTGATGACAGCGAGGATGCCGCTGCCATCGTGCGCGCAGTGGCTGGGCTTGGCGCATCACTCGGTATGACGACAACGGCAGAGTGCGTTGAAACCGAGGAGCAGATGAACAAGGTTGCGGCTGAGGGGTATGGCGAAATACAGGGCTTCCTGTTCTCACCCCCACGCCCGGCTTCCGAGGTGGCTGACTTCTTCCCTGAGATGATCAAGCAGCCCATGGCTTCCGCAGGATAATACCGATCAGATGCAATTCAACCCGGATGCTGTGAAGCATCCGGGCCATTTTTGCTGGACGCAACTCCATGGAAAATGGACTTGTCGCTCGGGGAGGAGACCGGGTATGCCCGGCCCCTCTAGGAGCTATTGCACGACCTCGCCATGGAGATTGATATCGAGGCCTTCGACCTCGGCATCCTTCTCAACCTTCAGACCGATGATCAGGTCAATGACTTTCAGGATGACGAAGGTCGCAAAGGTTGACCAGGCGATCGTGGCAAGGATGCCTTCGATCTGGATGATGACCTGGCTCATGCTGCCTGCAGTGCCGCCGATGGCTTCGACCGCGAAGAAGCCCGTCAGGATGGCGCCGACAATGCCGCCCACGCCGTGAATGCCGAACACGTCGAGAGAGTCATCATAGCCGAGCATGTGCTTGAGCTTCACCGAAGCAAAGAAGCACACCAGTCCAGCGGCGATACCGATAAACAGCGCGCCCATCGGGTCAACGAAACCAGAGGCCGGCGTAATGGCCACAAGACCGGCGACCGCGCCTGAGATAATGCCAAGAACACTTGGTTTCTTGAGCACCATCCATTCGACGAACATCCACGTCAGCGCCGCGGTGGCGGTACAGATTTGAGTGACCGCCATGGCCATGCCAGCGGCCCCGTCGGCGGCCACAGCGGAACCGGCATTAAAGCCGAACCAGCCAACCCACAGAAGGGATGCGCCGATGACGCTCAGCACTAGATTGTGCGGCGCCATGTTTTCGGAGCCGTAATTGTGGCGCTTGCCGAGCACGAGCGCGGCGACAAGCCCGGCGATACCGGAGTTGATGTGGACCACAGTGCCGCCAGCAAAATCGAGAACACCCGCGTCGGACAGGAAACCACCGCCCCACACCCAGTGAGTGATAGGCGCGTAAACGACAAGGACCCAGGTGCCCAGGAAGAGCAGCAGCGAGGAAAATTTCATCCGGTCCGCCACGGCCCCGCAAATCAGCGCCGGGGTGATGATCGCAAATGTCATCTGGAAGGTCATGAAGACCGATTCGGGGATTGTTCCGGTAAGTGAGTCCTTGCCCATACCGGACAGGAAGGCCTTGGACAATCCGCCCATGTAAGCATTGAGCGAGCCGCCCTCGGTGAAGGCTATCGAGTAGCCGGCCACCATCCAGAGCACGCTCATGAGGCAGGTTACGGCGAAGCTCTGCATCACTGTTGCGAGCACATTTTTCTTGCGGACCATGCCGCCATAAAAAAGCGCCAGACCAGGAATGGTCATCATCAGCACAAGTGCGGTGGAAGTCATCATCCACGCGGTATCACCAGCACTTAGTTTTGGTTCGTCCGCCGCGAGCGCAGGTTCGGCAAGCATGACCAGAGAGCCGGTCACGGCCGCAAGCGCTGACAGCAGGCTGCGAGTAGGTTTCATCACTAACCCCCAATAGGCACGAGTAAGATTGTTGTTACAGCGCATCGGCATCGGTCTCGCCTGTGCGAATGCGAATGGTTTTCTCGACTGGCCCGACAAAAATCTTGCCATCGCCGATTTGACCGGTTTTGGCAGCTGTCGTGATAGCGTCGGCTGCTTTTCCGGCAAGTTTTGATGGAACGACCACCTCAATTTTGACCTTCGGGAGAAAATTCACGGCGTATTCCGCACCGCGATAAATTTCCGTGTGGCCCTTTTGACGCCCGTATCCCTTGACTTCCGTTACCGTCATGCCTTCCAGGCCGAGTTCGGTAAGCGCTTCGCGCACCTCTTCAAGCTTGAATGGCTTGATGACGGCTGTGACCAGTTTCATGATCGGTTCTCCGTCGTCATTGCGGCTGTAAGGTTTTTGATTCAAAACCCCGCGGACCGCGCCTGTTTACGAAACCACAGGCGCAAAAGCCCACGATTGGCGAAAGACACTCAAGTGCCGTGCCAGAATCGGGAAAAAATGGTAACCACATGAAAACGCTATGTTAAAAAGGACAATTAGCAGGGAATGACCGGGGGGGGGTGCCCCAGATATGCCTAAAAATAAGGCAGCACCAAACAGATGACTAAAATACCATCAAATTAAAAATATAGGTTAGTCAGCACGTCTTTCCCGGATCAGCCCTTCTTGCGCGACGGACGCGACCAGCTCGCCATTGGGTGTAAAAATACTTCCCCGGCAAAAGCCTCGTGCGCCGTGTGCTGCCGGGCTGTCCATGGTGTAAAGCAGCCAGCCGTCCGCCCGGCAGGACCTGTGGAACCACATGGCGTGGTCGAGACTGGCGAGCATGAGCTTCGGATCAAACAACAGCCGGCCATGAGCAATCAGCGCGGTATCGAGTAGTGAAAAATCAGACGCATAGGCTATGGCACACTGATGCATGGCGAGATCGTCCGGTAAATTATCGCTCGCCCTGAACCATATGGATTGTTTTGGCTCACGTTTTTCATGTTTGAAGAAGCGGGAGGTATCCACCGGCCTGATTTCGATAGGCCTCTCTCGTTGAAAATAGGCTTTTATGTTCGCAGGGAGCTTGTCCATGAACTGCTCCTTGATGTCATTCAGGCTTGGCAAATCCTCCGGACCGGGAACGTCCGGCATTTCCATCTGATGTTCAAAGCCCGGCTCTTCAAGATGAAACGACACGCCCATGGTAAAAATAGCCGCTCCGTGCTGGGTGGCAACCACGCGGCGGGTATTGAAGCTTTTGCCATCACGAATCCGGTCGACCTCATAAATGATCGGGACGGAAGGGTCTCCCGGTCGCATGAAATAGGCATGCAGCGAATGGGCCACCCGGTCGTCAACCGTTCGCTCGGCCGCCACCAGCGCCTGGCCGATCACCTGCCCGCCGAATACGCGCTGCCAGCCGTCCTGGGGGCTGTTTCCACGGAACAGGTTCTGTTCCAGCTGCTCCAGATCGAGTATTGAAAGGAGACGTTTGACCGCGCTGACCATTTGGGTGCCTCATTGTAAGTTCGGGCACATGAGGGGGATGCACATGCGCACTGTCAAGATGAAGCGGGCGGATTGAAGCGAAAATGACGTTCTGATGAGTAACGAGCCGCAAAAATATGATGTGCTGATTGCTGGCGGCAGCTTTGTCGGCCTGACGCTTGCCCTCGCTTTGGCCAGCGCGGGGCGCGGTGCATTAAAAATTGCCGTGGTGGACCGCACCCCCTTAGCGCGCGCGCGTGACAGGGCCAATGACGGGAGGGCCTCTGCGCTTTCGGCCGCGAGCACCCATCTGTACCAGTCACTCGGCATCTGGCAGAGCGTCGCGAAGCGCGCACAGCCCATCACCGGTATCGATATCACCGAGAGCCAGATGAACGCGCTGGTGCGGCCCACCTTGCTGCATTTCGATGGTGATTTGGCTGGAGGCGAGCCCGCAGCAAATATGCTGGAAAACCATGTACTGAGAGATGCTCTCATTTCAAAGGCCTCGGAGACAGAAGGTCTGACATTCCTTGCGCCCGAGAGCGTTATCGATTTCGACAATCATGCCCATGTTGTCACGGCGCGGTTGGAGCATGGTGGAAACATCGAGGCGGCGTTGCTGGTAGCAGCTGATGGCCGCAAGTCTGCTCTGCGCAAGCGGGCCGGCATCAAGACCATTGGCTGGAGTTATCCGCAAGCCGGCATCGTTGCGACGCTCGGGCTGGAAAAACCGCATGGCGGTCGCGCCATCCAGCATTTTCTCCCCCAGGGCCCATTCGCAATACTGCCACTGCCGGAAAACCGCGTTTCGCTGGTGTGGACCGAAGAGCGCGCCCGGGCCAGTGAGATTGTTGCAATGGAAGATGCGGAATTTCTGGCTGAAGCCAAGAAGCGCATCGGCGCACGCTTTGGCGCTCTGACCTTGCAAGGCCCCCGCGCAGACTTCCCGCTCAATATGCATTTGGCGAGGGCCTTCGTCGCGGACCGCTTTGCGCTGGTTGGAGACGCGGCGCACGGGGTGCATCCGCTCGCGGGACAGGGGCTGAATATCGGACTACGGGACGTTGCGGCATTGGCGGAGGTCGTCATCGAGGCCGCACGGCTCGGGCTCGAACCCGGGTCGGCAACCGTGTTGCAGCGATACGAACGCTGGCGGCGTTTCGACAGTGCCTTTTCGGGCCTCTCCATGGATGCGCTCAACCGGCTGTTCACCAATGACAATGCGCCGATGCGGGCCATTCGTTCTCTTGGCCTCGGACTGGTGGACCGTGCTCCGGCGCTGAAGCGTTTCTTCGTGCGAGAGGCGGCGGGACTTACCGGTACCGTGCCCCGTCTGCTAAAAGGTGAGACAATCTGAGTCGCAACTTTGTCGCAGAAGAGCACAGAAGAGTCCCTTCGATGTCTTCCACCAGTCAATCGCCCAGGCTTCCGCTTACCAGCCAGGTCATGGTCATCATCGCAGCGGGGTGCATTATTTCGCTGGTCGGATTTGGCGTGCGTTCCTCGTTCGGATTGTTCCTTGAGCCCTTGACGACGGCGCATGGCTGGAGTCGCCAGACATTCGGTCTCGCGCTGGCCATTCAGAATCTGATGTGGGGTATCGGTGTGCCATTTGCCGGTGCACTCGCCGACAGGTTTGGAGCAAAACCGATCCTGGTGGGCGGGGCCATCGTATATGCGCTTGGTGTGTGGGGCATGGCGTATGCTGAGACGGGTACACAATTCCATCTTCTCGCAGGATTTGTGACAGGTCTTGGCGTGTCTTTCACGGCCTTTTCCCTGGCGCTTGCCGTCATTGCCAGGGCGGTGGGTCCTGAGCGCCGCTCAATGGCGCTTGGCATCGGCACCGCATCAGGCTCGCTTGGTCAGGTTCTCTTTTCTCCAATTGCACTGGCATATATTTCAGCCTTCGGCTGGCATACGGCCCTGACCCTGCTCGCGATGACAACACTCATCATCATACCGGCCGCGATGCTGCTGCCAAAACGCCCGGCATCGGCTACCGGGGCCATCGGCAACGAGCAGACCTTTAAACAAGCCATGCACGAGGCGCTCAGCCACAAGGGATATATTCTGTTGACCACGGGCTTCTTCGTCTGCGGATTTCATGTCGCTTTCATCACGGTCCACTTTCCAGCATATGTCACTGATTTGGGCCTGAGCCGTGAGACGGGCGCCATAGCCATTTCACTCGTTGGCCTCTTCAACATTTTTGGGGCTTATCTCTCCGGAATGGTGGGCCAGCGCTGGAGCAAGAAATCAGGTCTGGCTGGCATCTATTTTGTGCGCGCCATTACCATCACGGCCTTGCTGCTCGCGCCAAAGACCGAGATCACCATCTATCTGTTTGCAACCGCCATGGGGATTCTCTGGCTCTCAACGGTACCTCTCACCACAGGTATCGTCGGCCAGGTGTTCGGCACCCGCTACATGGCAACACTGTTCGGCATTGTCTTTCTGAGTCACCAGCTCGGCAGTTTCAGCGGCGTATGGCTCGGCGGTTTCCTGCATGACAGAACCGGGTCCTATGACGCGATCTGGTGGGCGGGGGTGGCACTGGGTCTTCTCGCTGCTCTGATTCACCTTCCGATTGATGAGCGGCCGTTGCCCCGGATGGTTGGCGGCACAGGGAAATCTGCCAGTTAGCAGGCATTAGCCCGACTAGTCGTCAAGCTTGCGCGCTTCCTCGGGCAGCATGATCGGGATGCCGTCACGGATGGGATAGGCGAGTCCAGCCGAGCGTGAAATCAGCTCCTGGGCCTTGGCGTCATATTCCAGCTCATTCTTGGTGAGCGGGCATACAAGAATTTCAAGCAGCTTGGGATCAACGGCATGCGGTTCGCCCCGGTTGCTTTCCTCGCTATTCATGACTGTTCCTCAAATCAATGGATAATTGTCATCGTTATTGCAGCGTCGAGCCTGGCCCGCTGTCGGTCCCGGCAATTTCCATCTCGGCCAGGGCAACCAGAACCTCGGCGCGTGTTTTCAGGTCTCTCGCCTCAAGCAGTGCCTGCTTCTCCTCAGGCCCGTAAGGAGAAATCATCGACAGGGTGTTGACCAGAAGTTCGTTCGACGAATTGTTGATGCCATCCCAATCGGCAGAGAGATCATTCACCGTCAGATATTCCTTCAGCACTTTGAGCAGACGGGTGCGATCCACTTCGTCTTCGCCATAACCCTGTTCAAGGTCGTTTGCGTAAGAGGACCAGTCAACGTTGCACAAGCGGTAGGGCGCATCGGATTGATGCTCTCCGGTGATATTAAACCGGGCGATGCCGGTAAGCGTGATGAGATAGCGCCCGTCGTCGGTTTCCTGGAATGCAGTCAGGCGCCCCGCA
Source organism: Hyphomicrobiales bacterium (assembly GCA_021775525.1). Lineage (GTDB taxonomy): Bacteria > Pseudomonadota > Alphaproteobacteria > Rhizobiales > Methyloligellaceae > UBA2767. Next base: position 2,563 of record JAJFHQ010000060.1, on the reverse strand, counting down.
CCCCCGGTCTGGCGTAAAACGGCATCTTTGCCCTCGGGTGATTCAGCCTCTCCTTCCTGCATGACCGGTTGCACAAAACCGATCAACCGGTCACTTGCCAGCACGTCATTCACCAGCGTCAGGTAACGGGGCTCGAAAACGTTTAAAGGAAGCGATGTACGGGGCAGCATGATGACGCCGCGCAAGGGGAACATCTTGAGCGTTTCAGGCAGGTCGCCAGGTTTCAGATAGTGCTCCGGCACGGGCTTGCTCGGCCTCCTACTTACATTTTGGTCAATGCTGCCAGTTTCTCATGAAAACAACAGCAGTGAGAGTTTTTGACGCCCCGCAACGGTTGCCGGGTCGTCATTGCCCCAGGCCTCAAAAAACTGAAGCAGTTGGGCCCGGGCAGCACCTTCGTTCCAGTCGCGTTTGGCGGCAACCACTTCCAACAGCTGTTCCACCGCTCCTTCGCGATCATCGATCGCGTTGAGAGCGATGGCCAGGTCGCAGCGCGCCTGGAAATCACTCCCGTTATTCTCCACCTTGGTGCGCAGAGCGGCAACATCGCCAGCTTCTCCGGACTTGCGCGCGAGCTCAATCATGGCGCGCACGGCATCAATTTCCGTACTGCTTTTGCCTTTGCCCTCCCATAGCTCGAGGGTCTGTTCGGCCTGCTCCAGGTCACCGCTTTCAAAAAAGCATTTGGCCAGTCCGGAAATGGCCCGGGCATTTTTCTTGTCACCCTGGACGATTTGCGCAAAGACCTGCGTGGCAAGTTCCAGATCACCGGACTCAAGTGCCGTTTCGGCAGCCTCAATCTCGGCCTCGAGCTGTTGCTGCCCCGTTGGCTCCGCGTGGCGGGCGATGAATTCCTTGATTTGCGATTCGGGCAGGGCGCCCATGAAACCGTCAACGGGCCGTCCTGCCTTGAAAGCAAATACGGCAGGTATCGATTTCACACCCATCTGTCCAGGAATGGCCGGGTGTTTGTCGATATCGAGTTTTACCAGACGCACTGCTCCGCCAGACTCCTTGACGATTTTTTCAAGTATAGGAGTGAGCTGCTTGCAGGGCTCGCACCAGGGCGCCCAGAAATCAACCAGCACAAGCGCGTCATTGGAAGCCTCGATGACATCCGCTACGAAGTCTTGCGTCGTGGTATCCTTGATGAGATCGGCCACGGCGCTCCCCGGCCCGGATTCAATGATTGGTTCCATAATGTCCTTGCCTTGCCGCCCTGCCGCGTTCTCACGGTTCCATGTTCAGCGAAAAATGAACCGCGCGCCGGTCTTTTGCAACCACCTATGCGGTCACACCGGGCCAGACGACACTTTACCCACCGGGAGGATCATCGGCTTATGACCGCAATCATCGATGAATGTAAGCAGGTCTTCACGGGTGATGGTCGTCGTTGCGGTGTTTTCAAGCGGATGAAAGTTCAATACGTCATGCGCCATCATGGCTTCATCCAGCACAACAGTGACGCGCCCTTGTTTATCGTTGATCAGTGAAAAGGGCGTCACCGACCCGGGTGGAATGCCAAGTGTGTCCATCAGCATTTCGGGCCTGCCGAAGCTCAGGCGACCGCTGCCGAGGATGGTGTGCGCCCGTTTCAGATCAATGACGGCTTCCTCCAGCGTTACGATGAGCCAGAGCGCACCCTTCTTGCATTTCAAAAACAGGTTCTTGGTGTGGGCGCCAGGAATCTCGCCGCGAAGCGCACGGGATTGTTCCACGGTGAACAACGGCGGGTGATCTATCGTTTTCGTGCAGATGCCAAGGGCATTGAGCCGCTGGAGCAATATGTCGCGCGTTGCAGGTGTGTTTTCCATTGTTTATGAGTCTAAGGCGAAGAATGGTTTTGTATAGTCCCATGACCAGCCGGCTCGCGGAGGAGCCGGGCGAGGGCGCGGAGCGGGGTGTTGGCAGAGCGATGACCAAGGCGGCTTTGAGCGTATACATGTATGGCTTGTACCTCGTCAGTGGCGTGGCGCTGCCATTCCTGATTGCTCCCCATTTCACTCTGGGTCTATTCGGACTTACAGCCGGCGATGATATGTGGATTCGATTCGTCGGTGTGCTCGTGGGCATCATCGGTTCATTTTACATTTCCGCGGTTCTGACCCGGACCGACCGGTTCCTGGCCTGGACAGTCCCAACCCGGTACGTGTCTGCCACCTTCTTGGCGTCGATGGTGGCGTTCGGAGAAGCGGGCATGGCCCTGCTTTTGTTTGCTTCTCTGGACGCACTTACTGCGTCGCTCACATGGGTTGCAATCAGGGCCGACCAGGAAGAGCAGGCCACGGCCTGAAGTCTTCCTCTCGGGTATGCTGCAAGCGTGGTTGCATTGGCTTGGAGTTTGAGCGATAAATCGGCCACTGCCATCAAGGCGGTCCAGCTTAAATGGTATGCGGGCGTAGCTCAGGGGTAGAGCGCAACCTTGCCAAGGTTGAAGTCGTGAGTTCGAATCTCATCGCCCGCTCCATTTTTTTCACAAATCCTGTACGCGACTGTTCGCAATATCGGCGATGTATTTCGTGCCTTGCTCTCCGTGTTTCGGCCCGGGAAAGGCGGACGATTC
>JAJFHQ010000059.1 GCA_021775525.1 Hyphomicrobiales bacterium | reverse complement strand
GAACCACTTGATTTCGAGGATGCGCATGTCGTTGAGATTGGCTGCGGTCCGCTCGCCGGCTATGGGCCTCTGGCAATATTTCGTGGTGCCAAAAGTTTTGTCAGCGCCGAGCCAGAATGGGACCCAGATCTTTTTCGAGATACTACCGTTGCCGATCGTTACTTTCGCGTCATGCACGCTGATCTGACGGCACTTTATGGACCACGAATGATCTTCGAGGAATTTTACAGTGGGCTGATGGACCGAATTGAGGTTTATCCCGTTGGGTTCGAATCGGCTGAATTCAAGACCAAGCCGGACATCGTCCTGTCGCAGTCCTGCCTCGAACATGTCTTCCCACTTGAGGGAACGGTTCGCCATCTGGCGAACATCCAAAAGTTGGACACGCGGTTTCTGCACCTGGTTGATTTCGGCAATCACCGACTATCTCAAAGCCCGTTCGATGGGCTCTACGAACGGCCGCCGGAGGACTATATCGCCGAGCGCGGCAAGGCGATGAACTTGCTGCGTGTCAGCGATGTTCAGGAGCTATTTGAAGCAAGCAACATTAGCGCGCATGTGGTCCCAAGCAGGGTAATCAAGGAAAGTTATAAAGGGCGCATCCATCCATGGTGGAGCGGGCGGTATGATGAGGTGGCCCTGTACACACAATTGGCTCTTGTTGCCGGCCCTGCTATTTGACCAAAGTCCTGCACATCATTACCGGACTTGAGACCGGCGGAGCCGAGGCAATGCTTGTCCGACTCGCAGCCGGACTTAACGCACGGGGCATGGAACAGCAGGTTGTCAGCCTCAAGGGTGGAGGCCCAAACGCCGATGCCCTGGTGGCGGCTGGAATATCCGTAACGGAATTGAATTTCAGCCTTCCACGAACGCAAATCGAGCTCATACGCCTGGTCTATCGCTTCAAACCATCAATTCTTCAAGGCTGGATGTATCACGGCAACATTGCCGCGTCAGTCACACACCGCGTCACACCGGGTTGGGGAAGGCGCAGGCTTTATTGGAATATCCGCGCTTCGAACGTCCATGATTCGCGATACGCTCGTATCATCCGTTGGAATGCGCGTCTGTCATCCATCCCCGATCTGGTAATAGCGAATTCGCAGGCGGGGATGGATTATCATCTCGAGACGGGGTTTCATCCGCGCCGGCAAATGGTAATCCCGAATGGGATTGAGACCGACAAATTTAGTCCCAATACCGGTCAGCGATCTTCCATGCGCCGTGGGTTAGGGTTTGCCGACAGCGATGTGGTGGCTGTCAGCGTCGCCCGTGTGAACCCGATGAAAGATTTCGATACGTTACTTGCGGCCATAGGCTCCTTGCCGGGTGTGAAGGGGCTGCTGGTGGGTCTGGGGACGGACCAGCTGAAATTGCCTGATAATGTCACGGCGCTCGGGCTTCGTCATGATGTGTCAGAACTCCATTCGGCCGCCGATATTATCGTTTCCAGCTCTGCATATGGTGAAGGATTTTCCAATGCACTTGCTGAAGGTATGAGCAGCGGCCTCGTGCCAGTTGCGACAGATGTGGGCGATGCCGCCAACATCATCGGTGATACGGGCACGGTTGTCAGACCCGGCGATCCGGTGTCGCTGGGGCAAGCCATTAAAGCAATCGCCAGTCTTCCCCACGCCACCATCAGGGACCGGGGGCTTAAGGCCCGTCAGCGCATAGTCGAGAATTTCTCTCTTGAAAGAGCTGTTCAGAGATTTGCGGACATATATGAGGACATCGGCGTTTGAGTTCTCCCGACCGTTTGAAGCAATTCATTCGCTCACGGCTGTTGGCGATAAAGCGCCGGTGGTCCATTTACAGGCCTGGCGAATTCGATCCCTATCCGAAACGCCCGGAAGGTCTATTTTTTAGTCCCAGTCAGCGGATCGAAGCTGTTGCCCGCATCATGCAACCACAGCTTGACTGGAGCCAGGCCAATAAGGGTGATGTCGCATCCTGGCAGATGACGGCGCGGAAGCGCTTGAGAGATCTTCTGGGCATCAGTAAAACAGTTTTGCCACCAACGATCCTTTCAAGATCAGAAATACCGATTGCCGCCGGGTATACGCGCGAGCGGGTCTATGTGCGCTTTGGCGAGAATTGCGATGCCCCGGTCGATATCGTTCGCCGTGATGATGTGAGCTCAATCAAAGCCGGGCAGGTGCCTGTCATCATCTGTATGCAGGGGACCAATTCAGGGGCGCATCTCAATCTTGGCGAGGTGCGGATGCCTGACGATGTGCGCAAGGTCGCCAGCGGCTGTGCGCTTGCGCTTCAGGCCGCAGACAATGGCTATATCGCCGTCTCATTCGAGCGCGCCTGTTTTGGTGAGCGCCGTGAATTGCATCTGGCGAAAAGATCTTCCAGCCCAACGATTGATGCCGCTTTTCATGCCCTATTGCTTGGGGAGACATTGTTGGGGCAAACGGTTACCGAACTGGAGGCATTACGTCAGTGGATTGAGTCTGATGTTTCGCCTGGTGCACCTATCTATCTTGCGGGTTATTCGGCTGCTGGAACTGCGGCGATAGCAGCTGCTGCGGCAAATCCCCTGTTTTCCGGCATTGCAGTTGGCGGCTGCGTGGGCATGTTTCGCGATACGCTTCTGACAAGGGGAGCGAGCGGTTACAATGATATTCCAAATATATTTCAATGGTTCGAATTCGGTGCGCTTTTAGCGCTCATCGCGCCACGTCCTTGTCTGGTTATCGCGGGTGAGACGGACCATATCTGGCCCTATTCAGGGGCAGAACCGGTTGTCACTTCAGCGCGCCGTGCCTGGAAAAAACTGAATGCGGAAGACCAACTCACACTGATACGCGCGCCGCACGGACATACTTATTACACCGAGCTGATGTGGCCGGGATTAAATCAGCTTATCTCAGATAGCTGATCCGTTTCAGCGATGAATTGAAGTTGCGGTGCCAATGCGTTTTCCTGGGCCGGGTCGAGCAATGCAAAAGCCGACAAGTTGCCCTACATGAGGCAATTCACCAGACCAGATAAAATAGATCGGCTTGCCAGCTAATCCTTTATCGAGACGGGTGCCCCAAACAAGTGTTTGTCCAGGGGGCAAGCGAAGTTCCTCCTTGCTGTGTACCGTCTTGTGAAAGCGCGCCTCGAAACGGTCCGCTCGAACCTGAATTGGATAAAGGGTTTCTTCTCCGGCTTTGACCAATGGCAAGACAAGCGTACTTCGTCCGGGGCGTACAACTATAGCCTCCTGTCCTCGCTCACAGGATGGTGGTGTATGTCCAGCGAACAGGGCATTGGGATAAATTGCGGCCAGCATGGCGACTGGGAGTAGTAATGCGAGTACGCCCGCATATGCCACCAAAGAGATGACAGGCGCTTGGATTGTGGACGTCTTGGTCTTTAGCTGTGTCTTTGAGGTAAGACGGTTTGATATCCACACTATGCCAAGCGCAACGAACAGGGCATCCACCGCGACGGTGGCGGCAAAGACCCTGTTTTGTCCGTCAATCGCGATAAATGGGCTTGATATGATTATGCCGGCCTGTAGCGAGAGAAGCAGCGCATATCGCGGCTGACGCCATTGTTTCAGAGCGGCCCACACCCCGATGATCCAGGGAAGCAGGAACCCGATCAAGCGCAATGGTTTGAAAGCAGTCGCAAAACGGAAAAGGTCGTCAAGATAGTGGGCGATGCCCTTGATATATCCTAAGATGAACAAATGCGGCCTGGTGATAAGGCTTTCAATGGCTGCTTCATAAACCAGATCTGTTGCAGCACGCCCAGGGATGCTCTGATTAAAAAATTCAGGGTGATCAATCGTGACTTGCTGCCAGCGATTTCCTCCTGTCACGAGCCCGTAAAGCGTATAGGAAAAGTTGGAATGCGTAGAACCAATTGTGCCGCCGGCAATCGAGATAGGTAAGGCGGTGTACCCCATGGCGAGTATCACCACAGCAACGCCAAGCGCGACCGTCAAAAGGCGCTTCTTGGATGTTTCTTCGCTATAAAAATAATACCAGGCCAGCAGTGCCGGCAGGACAAACATCGGACCGGGGCGAGCACTCAGTGCGCCTGCCATAAGTGCGATACCAAAGAGGAAGCTCGTCGTTTGTGGTGTATCGGCAGAACGCCACAACAAGGCTATTGCAAACAGGCCAAGAAAAAGGCTGGCATTCTCTGTCATGACCAGCCCGGCGCACAAGGCCGCAGCGAATGTGTACAGCACTGCGTAAGCCGATAAGGCTGCCGGACCGTCCAGGTTACGGGTCACTTCACGGATGAAGAGGACAGCGCCCGTGCCTACGAGTGTCGCCTGGAGTAAAAGTGCCGGTTGGAGCCGGTTCCCGGTCAACCACAGCAGATCGGTAAAAAAGGCAACATAGAAGGGGCGTTTGCCACAATGCTCTGCGCTTTGTGCGCCCAGCAGAAACGTTTCGCTACAGTGAAAATACTCGGTAGCATCAGCCCAGGGCAGAAAACCCACTAACGCGTTTCCGTGACTATGGGCGGTTATCCAGTATTCGAGCACGGGTAGGGTAAAGGCCGCGAGACCGAGCATCAGCCAGATTGGAATGGGCAGCTTGACGACCGCTTCTATAGTGCGGCGAAAAAGCGAGCCGGCAGGAAGACGAGCTGTGAATGCCCAGATAAAAGCGAACACCACCAGGCTGCTCGAAATAATCAGACCGGATATAGGCACAATCCATTCTCCTTGATTCCCCGACACCTGAACCGGGAAATTTGTCTCGGCGCATGGCTATTTCATATATAGGTTTAATGCAATTTCCCCGGATGCAGAGTTGACCAGAGCGGACCGGTAGATCATCTAGTCGTCAGATGATCTGCGGTAATCATCTTCCAGCCGGACAATATCGTCTTCTGAAAGAAGGTCCCCGGTTTGCACCTCAATGATGTGCAGAGGTGTCGGTCCCGGATTTTCCAGTCGGTGGACTGCGTTCAAGGGAATGTAGAGGGACTGATCCTTCTCGAGCGTAATGGATTCCCCGTCTCTTTCGATCTTGGCCGTACCCTCAACGACCACCCAATGTTCCGCCCGATGATTATGGTACTGGCTTGAGAGGCGTTGCCCCGGCTTGACGATGATCTCTTTTACAAGAAAGCCAGGGCCTTTCATGGTCGTGCGGTAATTGCCCCATGGACGGTACACAGTGGCATGCATATCCGCCTCTGAGCGTCCCGCCTCTTTCAGCTCTTTAACCAGCGCTCTCAGATCAACATCATTGCTGTTGGGTGCAACCAGCACGACATCCTGGGTTGCGATAATGGAGAGATTATCGACATTGACAGCTGCAAGGAGCTGCTCTTCGGAGTAGAGAAAACTGTCTTTTGTATCGCGGGTTATCACATCACCGATTGTGGTGGTTCCAGCATCGTCTTTGGGGCTGGCATCCCGAAGCGCTGAATATGAGCCCAGGTCAGACCAGTTGAAACTAACCGGGGCAATGGCAGCGCGCTCAGTGCGCTCCATAAGCGCATGGTCGATTGATATCTCTTTCGCAGCGCTGAAGGCCTCTTCATCCAGGCGCAGGAAATCAAGGTCCTTGCGGGCGCGTGCGACTGCATCGCGGCAGTGCGCAACCAGCTCCGGTTCAAGCGCCTCCATCACCTCAAGCAATTGTCGTCCGGGAAGCAGGAACAGACCTGCATTCCAGAAATAGGATCCATCGGCGACATAGCGATTCGCGGTCTCAAAATCCGGCTTCTCGACAAACCGTTCGACCAATCTGCATCCCGGTGCGTCTTCGATTGGTTGATCACCCGAGACATAACCAAATCCGGTTTCGGGAGTCGCAGGTTTTACTCCGAAGCAGACAAAATAGCCGGCACGCGCAGCAGGCACCGCCTGGTCAATGGACTCAAGAAACGCCGATTCCGGTGAGATTGAGTGATCCGACGGCAGGACAAGTAGCAGCGGGTCCTTCTCACGCTCAACAGCGATCAATGCCGCGGTGACGATCGCGGGAGCTGTGTTGCGCGGGCAAGGTTCAAGTACAATCAGTCCCGGTTTCAGCCCGGCATCGCGCAGCTCTTCGGCTACAAGAAAGCGGTGATCCTTGTTGCACACAAAAATCGGTTTAGCGAACCCAGTTGCCGAATCTATCCGTCGGGCGGTCTGCACCAGAAGGCTTTCACCGCCGCCAATGGAGAGAAACTGTTTTGGACGGCTGTGCCGCGACAAGGGCCATAACCGCGTGCCTGACCCGCCCGAGAGGATTATTGGCTGTACTGAAATCTCAATGCACTCCCCAGGCCGCTAGCCGCGCACCTTGGCATTTTCCAGGAACCACTCATAAGTCGATCTGATCCCGTCTTCCAAACTGATTTTGGGACGCCAGCCAAGATTCATCAACCGCGTCACATCGCAAAGCTTGCGCGGTGTTCCGTCAGGTTTCGACGTATCTGTGCGGATCTCACCCTCAAACCCGACCACCTTCGAGATGAGGGTCGCCAGGTCGAGGATCGATATTTCCTCGCCCGTACCGACGTTCAGCATCTGGCCGTCGTCGTAATTCTCCATCAGCCAGAGAGCGGCATCCGCCAGGTCGTCGCAATGCATGAATTCACGAAGCGGTGTGCCAGTGCCCCAGATGGTGACAGCTTCCTCGCCATCGACCTTCGCTTCGTGGAAACGCCGTAAAAGTGCAGGCAGGACGTGGCTGGTCTCGGGATCGAAATTATCCTGCGGGCCATAAAGATTGGTGGGCATGATGGATATGCCATTAAAGGCATACTGGATGCGGTAGGCATCTATCATCTCGAGCCCGGCGATCTTGGCCACGGCGTAGGCCGAGTTGGTCGGCTCCAGCGGGCCGGTCATCAGGTAGTCCTCGCAGATCGGCTGCGGAGCGTCCCTTGGATAAATGCATGTCGAGCCGAGAAACAGGAGCTTGTCGGCACCGTGGCGTCGGGCCGCGTCGATGACGTTTAGCTGTATGAGAAGATTGTCGCGGATAAATTCACCGCGGTAGGTGTCATTGGCGAGAATGCCACCAACCTTGGCCGCGGCCAGGAAAATGAATTCGGGTTTTTCGGCTTCAAAAAAAGTTTCGACAGCGCTGGCGTCTCGTAAGTCGAGTTCCTTGCTGGACCGCGCGACGAGATTACCGTAGCCCGAACTTTCAAGTTTTCTGACGATTGCAGAGCCGACAAGGCCGCGATGCCCGGCCACAAATATTTTGCTATTGGGGGCAGGGGCTGCCGGGGTTACACGTGCCTCCTCAGACACGGCGTGTGCCTCCTGAAATGCGCACGTCATGCCCCGCGTCAAGCAGTGTCTTCTCGCGCGCCGCAAGTTCCATATCGGCATCGACCATGGAGTGCACCAGTTCGGTGAAGCTGGTGCGCGGTTCCCAGCCGAGCTTGTCACGCGCCTTGCTTGGGTCGCCTTGCAGGAAGTCGACCTCGTTGGGGCGCAGATATTGCTTGTCGATGGAGACGTATTTCTCCCACTCAAGCTCGGCATACGAGAAGGCAGCTTCGAGGAAGTCTTTCACAGAATGAGCCTCGCCCGTGGCGACCGCATAATCGTCCGGCTCATCGTGCTGCAACATCATCCACATGGACTCGACATAGTCCTTGGCGTGTCCCCAGTCGCGCTTGGCATCCAGGTTTCCAAGATACAGGGTGTCCTGGAGACCATGCTTGATACGGCCAAGTGCGCGCGTGATTTTCCGTGTCACGAAGGTTTCGCCCCGGCGCGGGCTCTCATGGTTGAACAGGATACCGTTGCAGATGAACATGTCG
>JAJFHQ010000058.1 GCA_021775525.1 Hyphomicrobiales bacterium | reverse complement strand
ATAAACATTTTCAATCAGGCTGTTGACCATCAGGTTGTCTGTGACCATCGTCTCGACACCCATCCGGCGCAACTCCAGCGCCAGGTTATGGCCGATGAAGCCTGCACCCCCGACCAGCATGACGCGCTCGCCGAGCATTTTTTTTCCAAGTGATGAATAGGGAATGTTTGCCATTATTTTGAGACCGCGCGTTTCTTTCTGTTCAAGCCTTGGCGCGCCGTACCGCTTCCTTGAAGGCGGCGGCAATCCTCTCCGGATCGCCTGCTGCCAGGTGTGGTCCGACGGGCAGTGAAATCGTTTGTTCGGCCAGCCATTCGCTCACCGGGTATTGACCGGGCGTGTATCCGTATCGCTCGGCATAATATTTCATCGCCGGAACCGGTCGCGGATAATGCACGCTCGTACCGATCCCATCCGCATTCAGATTTTCAATAACCGCTGCCCGATCAAGGCTGCCATCGACTGGCAACACGGCATTCAAGCAGTAATGCGAGGAGACGGCCTTACCCTTGCGTGGCTCAAAAATGCTGACCTCTTCCAATTCGGAAAGTGCAGCCTTTAACGCGGCGAAATTGGCAGCACGCGCCTCCTGGAAAGCATCGAGTTTCTTCAATTGCGACAAGCCGACAGCTGCCTGAGCCTCGTTCATACGGTAATTGTAACCGAGCGCGTCAACGTCGTAGACCCCGGGAACCTTGCGTTCACCGAGCATCCGGTCATAGCCGAATGCCTTGCGCTTGGCGATGGCGTCCGCCAGCGCTTCGTTGTTGCTGGTGGCCATGCCGCCCTCCAGCGTCGTCATGTGCTTGACCGGGTAGAAGGAGAAGCACCCCACATCGCCAAGGGTCCCAGCCTTGCGCCCATCATAGGTGGCGTCGACCGCGAGCGCGCAATCCTCTACCACCAGCGCATCCAGCCTCTTGGCAATGCCGCACAGGCGGTCCATGTCGCAGGGCAGGCCGAGATAGTGAACCGGCATGATTGCCTTCGTGTTTCTGCCGGCTGCGTCCTCAACGGCGTCTGCATCCATATTTCCTGTATCGGGCTCAACATCGACAAAGACGGGTTTGGCGCGGCAGAATTCCACAGCGTGGGCGGTGGCCACATGGGTCATGGCCGGAACGATCACTTCGTCCCCCTCGCCGATTTCAGTGGCGAACAGCGCCAGGTGCAGGCCTGCCGTGCAGGACGACAGGCTGACCGCGCGAGCTGCACCAATCCTCTTGGCAAAAGCCTCTTCAAATGCCTTTGAAACTGGCCCGTGCACCAGTTGCGTGCCGCTCAATACTTGTGAGACGGCATCGATCTCTGCCGCGTCAAGCATTGGGCGGCCAAAAGGGATTGGGGCTTGTTCGCTCATCGGTCCTTCAGATCAGATAGCTTACCGGGACTGTCCGGCCTTGCTCCACCGAATCCCAGGCAGCGAGGCATACATCCATGACACGGAATACATCGCGCGCAGACACGTTGGGTTCGCGTCCTTCACGAATGGCAGAGACGAAGTCGGGCAGCAGGTCACTTTTTTCTATGGCCGGATAGGGGACCGTCATTTCCTTCTCGTCCTCGGGCTGATCACCGTGGAACAGTTTGCCATGGGGCATATCATTCACAAAAGTGAGCTTGGTGCCATAAAGTTCGAGCGCATGAAGCTGTGTCCGCTGCGGGCCCAGTGTTGTCAGATTCTTGGCCAGAGCCCCACCTTCGAAACGCAACAGTGTGACGATGGTATCGGGGTAGCAGTACTGGCTGCCGGCACTGAGCAACTGGTTTCCCATGCCGCAAACTTCAGTGATTTCCTCATCCATCAGCCAGCGCATCAGGTCGATCAGGTGGATGCCGCCACCATAGGTCACGCAGTAGAAGTCCATCGCCCCGCGCCAACCTTCTGTGAGCTTCCACAGGATCTGGTGGATATAATCACCTTCCAGGTAATAGATGTCGCCGAACTCACCAGCCCGGATCATCCGGTGCAATTCACGAAACCGAGGGCTGTGACGCAGGATCAGGTTTGACGTCAGCAACCGTCCGCTCTCCTGCTGAGCTTTCAGGACGGCTTCCGACTCTTTCCGATGCAACGCCATTGGCTTTTCGATCATCACATGCTTGCCGTGACGGAAGGCGGAGATCGCCTGTTCGGCATGGGTGTTGTCGTAACTGCAGATTGAAACGATGTCGATATCCGGGTCTTCGGTAATGCGGGAATGGTCCGAGTGGCGCCCATCAACATCGTTCCGATCGGCCACGGCATTCAGTTTTTCCGGGTCGATATCGCAAACAGCGACAACCTCGCATCCCTCAATGGCATTGTAGCCCATGACGTGCTGCTCACCCACACCGAGGCCGATGACACCAATCTTCAGCGTTTTCGCCTCTGACATTACGCCGTCCAGTGCCATGTCTCAGACACATCATGAAGCTCGAACCCGGCCTGGCGGTAGAGCGCGATTGAGGCCAGATTATTCTCCTGTGTCCCGACCCACATCACCTGCGCGCGCCCGGCATAATGAGCGAGCGCACCCTCTACAAGTTTCCTGCCAAGCCCCC
>JAJFHQ010000057.1 GCA_021775525.1 Hyphomicrobiales bacterium | reverse complement strand
TTCTGCCTTTTACTGCCGTGAGTTTGCAAAGCATGGAGCACAGGTTGTCTCCATGACACAGGAAACTGGAGACGGTGCAAAGGGCGAACTCACGCGGCAAATCCTGTCATCCTTTGATGAATATCAGAGCGCGGAAACTGCCAAGCATGTGAAGCGCTCTATGCTGGAGAACGCACGACGAGGTTATTGGAATGGATCGTTACCGCCCTTCGGTTACAAGACTATTGTTGCGGAGCGCGTTGGTAACAAGGACAAGAAAAAGCTCGCAACTGAAGTAAAGGAAGCCGAACTCGTCAAACTGATCTTCCGGCTCTATCTCCACGGCGACGGCAAGTCTGGCCCAATGGGTGTCAAGAACGTCACCTCTTACCTTAACGAGAGAGGCTTCACGCACCGCAAGGGCAGGCTCTTCAGCATTCAGACCGTCCACGGCATCCTGACCCGCTCAGCCTATGTAGGAACGCATTACTTCAACCGGCGTGACAGCCGCAAACAAAGACCCAGACCACGGGAAGAGTGGATACCGATTGAGGTTCCCAGGATCATAGAGGATGACATCTTCCATGCAGTTCAGGCGCAGCTGAAGGCACGCCATTCTTCAATCACACATCCACGCATCACGAATAGCCAAATCCTTCTCACCGGCATTGCTCGCTGCGACCATTGCGGGGCACCGATGCGCATACAGACGGGTAAGAGCGGGCAGTATCGCTATTACGCCTGCTCCAAAAAAGCAGACAGCGGCCACGCTGCGTGCCCTGGCGTGAGGGTATCCATGCCAAAGCTTGATGAGATCATCATCGACGCCCTGTGCGACAGGATTATGCAGCCCGCGCGCCTGAAGAAAATTATAGGGGCGCTGATCGCCCGCAATTCTGGCCGCCGGGATGCGCTACAGAAAGAATTGCGAGAGCTTCGCAACCAGCGTCATGACATTGCCAAGCAAATCAAGAACCTGGTGGATGCAATCGAGGCGGGTGACGCGGCCCAGCTGCGAGCTCTAAGTGCACGCCTCACCAAGCGGCAAACCCAGGACGATGAACTCATCTGGCTGACCGCCTACAAGGAACGCGAGCTCAACCAGCCGATTGCCGAGGTCACGTCAAAGCGGGTCGAGGTTGTTTCCAGGGCTCTGAGGACAGCTCTCAAGGGCGATAGCAATCCGCAGCTGCGCCGGGCCTACATCCGGCACTTCCTGTCGGATGTGAGTGTCTCTGAGGAAACCATCCGTATCAGCGGGTCGAAGGCTGCTCTAGCGCAGCAACTCACCGCAGAAGAACCTCTGCCGCCCTCAATGGTGCCCAGTACTGTTCAGGAGTGGCGCGCCGGGGAGGATTCGAACCCCCGACCCCCAGATTCGTAGTCTGGTGCTCTATCCAGCTGAGCTACCGGCGCGCACATCGGCCCTATTTAGGGCTTGATGGCTGCAAAGGCAAGCGGCCCCTACGCTTTAAGGAAGATCAGGCCGAGGCCGATGTCTGCGTCTTGTGAAGTTCCACCACCCGGTCCGGTAAAGTGACGCGGAATGTCGTCCCCGGACCCTCATCCTGAAGCGTAATCTCGCCGCCATGAGCCTGGATCAGCTCTGCAGCAATTGCCAGCCCGAGCCCCGTCCCGCCCTTGCGGGCAGAGCCCTGGAAAGGCTCAAACAGATGGGCGCGCGCCTTCTCCGGGACGCCGCCGCCCGTATCACTGACATCGATCGTGACCACGGCACCCGTGCGCACCGCCGAAATACTGATTGTCGGGTTTGTGCCACCATATATCATCTCGACAGCCTGAAGGGCGTTGCGAGCCAGATTGGCCATGACCCGGTAGAGCTGGTCGCGGTCAACATCGGCCTGCAGGGAGTCCGCAATATCAATACGCCAGGTGAAGGCGTGTGAATCACTCAGTCCCAGGGCATCGCCAACTTCCTCGACCAACGGCTTCAGAGCACACATGACGCGCACAGGCGCCGCCTCCTGGGCGCGGCCGAATTTCAGCGTGTCGGTACATAGCCGGATGGCCCGGTCCAGCGAATTGATCAGTTTTGGCGCCATGCGCTGCACCAGCGGATCCTGCACGTCCCCAAGCCGGTCGGAAATGAGCTGCGCGCTGGCCAGCATGTTGCGCAGATCATGATTGATCTTGGAAACCGCCAGACCCAGCGCCGCCAGCCTGTTCTTCTGTTGCAATGCCCCGCTGAGCTCGTGCTGCATATGGGCAAGCTCGCGCTCCGCGGTGCCAACCTCGTCGCGCCGCCCCGATGGCGTGATCACGCGGGCAGGATCTTCAGGGTCCTCACCAAAACGCACCATGGAATGCGTGATGCGTGTCATGGGCCGGACCAGCATCGTGTTGAGCGCCAGATAGACCAGGGCGGCCGTAATCATCGAAATGATAATCGAGAGGCCGAGGATGCCAAGGCCGAAATTTATCATCGCCGTTTTCAGCGGGTCCTGTTCGACGACGATCTCGACAAATTGCTCCGTACCAAAGCCCGGCCGGCCGACCACGCGGAAATATTGACCAGCAGGCGAGATGAATACGTTGAGTGCATCCCAGATCAGCTCTGGCCAGCCCGCCTCGCGAAGATCATAGTGCCCAGCGATGCCGGTCGGCATTTCACTTTGAAAGACGAGGTTGCGGGAATCGCCACGTTTCAGGGCAACCGCATGAACCTGGGCATTGCGCAACAACTCGACCCGCGCCGCCAGTGGAAACTCCTCACCTGGCGCTGCTGCGAGGGCGGCAATCTGGGCAGCACCAAGGCGCTGCATCAGCCAGCTCTTGCGGAAGTTTGCAACGGACGGCACGAACACCAGAACCTCGGCGACCATCACGAAAACGATGGTGAGGATCAGGAGCTTTGCGGACAGGCCAAACCAGCCAGGGCGCGCAGGACTCTCCTTCTGCGTGTCGCTGGCGATCGCAGGCTCATCAATATCGCTGAATGTGTCGTCGTCTTCGCGCATGTTCATTTACGTTTTGACTCGCTACCCAAATATACGCAGCCAGCCGATGATGCGGCGGATATTGGGGTTCGTCAAACTCGGTGCGTAATATTGGTAAGCGGCACGTTTGCTGATCTCCGCCAGGGTTGGATAGGCAAACACGATCGAAGTGATTGCACCAATTTTCATTTTCTTCGACATGGCCATGACCCAGAGCTGGATGAGCTCGCCCGCATGTTCACCCACAATCGTTGCGCCAAGGATACGGCCGCGCTTTGCCGTGATCACCTTGATCATTCCTTGCGTAGCATGCTCCGCCTGTGCCCGGTCATTTTCCATGTAAGGCCAGCGCAGCACGCGGATGTCCTTATGCTTCTCGCGTGCCTGTTCCTCAGTCATGCCCACATGGGCCAGTTCAGGCTCGGTGTAGGTCACCCATGGAATGTTCGAGCTGTCCACCTTCACGGGCAGCCGGAACAGGGCATTCCGGATGACGATGCCGGCGTGATAATTGGCCATGTGGGTGAATTGCAACCCTCCCGCGATATCGCCAATGGCGTAAACGCGCTTGTTCGTTGTTTTCAGCCCCCGCGTCACCTTGATGCCCTTGCGATCAAACTCAATGCCCGCCTCTTCCAGACCGATGCCCTCGACATTGGGCTGGCGGCCAGCCGCAACCAGCAAGTGGCTAGCCTCGATCTCGCGTTCCTTGCCATTCTGCGAAATGACCGCGCGCACGCCATTGCGGGTCTTCTCCATCCGCTCAATGCGGATGCCTGCGAGGATTTTGATGCCTTCTGATTCCAGTTGCTTGAGAACGATGTCGGTGAGTTCCGGGTCGTCCTTGCCGAGCGGTGTAAAGGCCTCGAGCACGGTTACCTTGACGCCCAGGCGCCGGTGCGCCTGCGCCAGTTCCATGCCGATGGGTCCGCCGCCGATGACCATCAGGTGGTCGAGCGCTTTCGTATTGTCGAAGATGGTCTCGTTGGTGAAGAACGGCACCTTGTCCAGACCCGGGATTGGCGGAACCCCCGGTGAGGAACCTGTGGCGACGACAAACCGGCGAGCACGGATTTCATAATCTCCAGCAACGACCGTTTTAGGATCGGTGAACTAGCCCTCGGAATCGATTACATGAACGCCGAGACCGGTGAACCGCTCAACCGAATCCAGCGGCGCGATAGCGGCGATAACGCCATGCACATGAGCGTGGACGCTGGACGGGTCGATACGCGGGCGCACGGACGCGATCCCGAACTTGCCGGCATCGCGCATCGTCTGTGCAACTTTTCCCGACGCGATCATGGCCTTGGAGGGCACGCAGCCCGTGTTCAGGCAATCGCCGCCCATCTTGCCCTTTTCAATGAGCACGACATCCACTCCGAACTGGGCCGCCGCCGCTGCCACAGACAATCCACCGGATCCGGCGCCAATGACGCAAATGTCAGGTTCAAGCAACTCTGCCATGATAGGTTCCTCTTCCGCCGCTAGGCCGTGTCTGACCGGTCAAGCGCTAGGTGTTGTGTTGCGAAATTTTTTCAATATTACGGGGATCAGCGCAACTACGCCAAGCGCTGCAAAGGCAATCAACAATTCAGGCGTCACCAGAGCGCCGGGATCGAGGGTGAATTCGCAAGTCTGACCGCCACCTGCCTGTTGGCCTTGCAAACATTTCTGATAGGCCTGCTGCTGCGCTTCAATCACGCTGTCCAGCCCAACGCCGGCATAGGCAAAGGCAAAGGTGCCGGGGATAATACCGAAGAAGGTACCGAGCACATAAGTGCCGAGCCCGACGCCGAGCAGCGCCGGCGCCAGGTTAACCAGCCAGAAGGGGAAAAGCGGCACCAGCCGTAAAAACAGCAGGTAGTTGAGCGCGCTGTCCTGAAACCCGGCCCGCAACTTGTCGAGTCGTGGCCCGGCGCGCGCGGCCAGCGGTTCCCCGAATGATGTCTTGGCAATGCGGAATATGATCGTCGCGCCGATGGTGGCCGCGACCACCGTTGCCAGTCCGCCGATCAGCCAGCCAAATAGAAAGCCGCCAGTGAGTGTCAGGAACACCCCGCCCGGCAGGGACAGAGCAATGACAACAATATAGATGCCCATATAGACAAGCAGGGAAAGAAGCGCGTTCTCTGTAATATAGGCTTTCAGCAGATCACGGTTTTCCGCGATATGTTCCAAGCTGAGATATTTATGCCAACCCTGTGAGACAACAAGAGCGGCAATGCCTGCCAGTATGACCAGCGGCAGAACCCGCTTGACCCAGCCACCACCATCACCATCTGGCCGGGCCTTTTCCACCTCACTCACTTTGCCATCTCCTGAAAAGCGTCCCCGCCGAACTCTATAGCATTATTTTCTGTCGTTCAGCGCCTAAGCATTATCGTAGTCCAGGAAAGGCATAAGGCTGAAAATTCTGTTCAGGTATCTGTTTTTTCGTTTTGGCCAATAGGACAGAACCAGTCCGCAGCCGCAATATTGAACGATCGTGACAATGAGTACGATATGACATGTCATTCAGATCCGCATTTCAACGGATTGTGATGTGGAGCCAGATTAGATTCAGCACTAGCCACTCAGGGCATACTATTCGCTAACCGATACCGCTCACCCCTGCTAGGCTCTTCCCCTGTCGCGGATTGCGGGGGTCTCATGACCCCTTACTCAAAACCTCAAACAGGCGATCTCCGCCAAGTGGGATAGAAACAATGATAAAGACCATGAAAGCGCTTACAGCACTATTCGCATTCTTGGCCATAGGGTTCCTCATTATATCAATTGGCACGGGGTCGGGTGTCTCGCTGCCCTCTCAGAAAACCGATTCACAGCAAGTCTCCGGTACAACAACCCCGCATCGGAGCGAGATACCTTTAAGCGATGGAAAAGACCTTCTTCACCTGGCGACCCATAGACGCTGTAAATCGAACGGCAAGTCTTGCTCGACGACAGGAACCGATGTCGAATGTTGTACACATTGGTGCGGATCGCAAAACAAATGTGCCCCTGTCGGGGAATGAATGAGAGGAGCTGGCTGGAGGAGAGACGCTGCCTCCAAGCGGGAAACGCCCGCCACACATAGCCACTCGGATCAATTGACTTAAAACCGCCCCAAACGTATAAGCGGCGCAATTCCTCGATTGTCATCATTTGGCGCACGGTGGAAGCGCCACGGCACTGGCAATAACGGCAGTCCGGCGGTTCGCCAGCAGCGACATGGAGTTCAAGTGTGAAACGCACATATCAACCAAGCGTTCTGGTGCGCAAAAGGCGGCACGGTTACCGCTCCCGCAGCGCAACCAAGAACGGTATGAAAATTCTGGCACGGCGCCGCTCGAAGGGCCGCAAAAGCCTCTCGGCTTAAGCCGAGGCGCGCGAGCAACCCCGTGCAGGCCAGCGAACCACTCATCCCACTGGGCCGATTGAAGAAGCGCGCTGAATTCCTGCGCGTTCGTGACGGGCACGTGTGGCGTTCAAGAAGTCTCGTGCTGCAGGCACGGCACCGACCCGATGGCGTACTGCCAAGCGATAACACGACCCGCTTTGGGTTCACCGCCACAAAGCGGCTCGGCAACGCCGTTACCCGCAACCGCGCACGTCGCAGACTGAAAGAAACTGTCCGTCTTGAGGCTCTCGCCCATGCTCGGCCAGGCTATGATTATGTGGTAATCGCCCGCCACGGCGCGGTGTCGCAGCCCTTTGAACATGTTCAAAAGGAACTGCGACAGGCGCTTGAGGGCATTCACAAGGATAAACCGGCACGGGCCTGACTTTCAGCCCTTTGTAGTGCGGAACCGATCTCATGGACGAAAACAACAAGAATTTCATTATGGCGATTGTGTTGTCGATTGCCGTGCTGTTGGGCTGGCAGGCGTTCTACAACGGGCCGAAGACGCGCGAGCGCGAAGCGCTGCAAGAGCAACAGGCACAGCAGAAAAAGACGGCCGCGCCCGGACAGCAGGCGCCCTCCGCCGCTCCCAGTACTCCGGCTGACGGTGCACCGCCCAAACCGACAAGCACACCCGAAGCCGTCACCGCTGGCGTTCCCGCCGCTGCACCCGTACCGCTTGGTAGCAGCCGCAAGGCAGCCATGGCGAAATCCGAACGCCTCGACATTGAAACACCCAAGCTGAAAGGCTCGCTTTCGCTCACCGGCGCGCGCATCGACGATCTGGTCATGACCAAGTACCGGGTCACAGCCGATCCCTCGAGCCCTCCCGTAACGCTGTTCTCGCCATCTGGAAGCGCCAAGGCTTTTTACGCGGAACATGGCTGGGTTGGAGATGGCACTAGCACGCCCAAATTGCCATCGGCCGCATCCAAATGGAGCATCGAGTCCGGCTCGAAGCTGATACCCGGCAATCCGGTGACACTGAAGTGGAACAATGGCGAAGGTCTGACCTTCCGCCGCACCATATCGGTGGACGAGAGCTACATGTTCACGGTGGTTCAAGAGGTCGAGAATAAGACGGGAGCCGGTATCTCGCTGTTTCCCTATGCGCTGCTGTCGCGCCATGGCCGCCCCGAGGTGCAGAGTTTCTATATTCTCCACGAAGGCCTGGTTGGTGTTCTTGGGGAGGAAAACCTGCAGGAAATCGACTATGAAGACGCGATCGAGGACAAGCTCACCAGCTTCAAGAACGTCAAGGGAGGCTGGCTCGGCATTACCGACAAGTACTGGGCCGCTGTTATAGCACCAGACCAGCGCACGCCTTTTCAGGGCCGTTTCTCAGGAAACGTCGTCAACACGAAGGAGCGCTTCCAGACAGACTACCTGGGATCAGCCGTGCAGATCCCGTCCGGGGGCAAGGCGAGTGTTCAAGGGAATCTCTTTGCGGGCGCCAAGGAAGTCGACGTTGTAGACGCCGAAGGCGAGGAGCACAAAATTGACCGGTTCGATCTCCTGATTGACTGGGGCTGGTTTTACTTCCTGACCAAACCGCTTTTTTTCGCCCTCGACTTTTTCAACAAGATGGTCGGCAATTTCGGTATCGCCATCCTGATTGTCACGGTTCTGATCAAGCTGGCCCTGTTCCCGCTCGCCAACAAGTCCTACGTGTCGATGAGCAAGATGAAGAAGCTTGCCCCGGATATGGCCAAGATCAAGGAGCGCTATCCCGACGATAAAACGCGCCAGCAGCAGGCGACAATGGATTTGTACAAAAAGGAAAAAGTGAACCCGGCATCAGGCTGCCTGCCGATCCTAGTGCAAATTCCGATTTTCTTCGCGCTCTACAAGGTGCTGTTCGTCACCATCGAGATGCGCCACGCGCCCTTCTATGGCTGGATCAAGGACCTTTCCGCGCCCGACCCCACGACCATGTTCAACCTGTTCGGCCTGATCCCGTGGGATCCACCAGGCTTCCTGATGGTCGGCATCTGGCCGCTCATCATGGGCGTGACCATGTTCATACAAATGCGCCTCAACCCGACACCCCCGGACCCTATCCAGCAGCAGATTTTCACATGGATGCCGGTGATGTTCACCTTCCTGCTGGCTCCCTTCCCGGCCGGTCTCGTGATCTACTGGGCCTGGAACAACACACTTTCCGTTCTCCAGCAGTCCTACATCATGAAGACCCAGGGCGTTCCCATTACTCTGTTTGAGAATATGGGCATCAAGAAAAAGGGCAAGGGCCGCAAAACCTGACCCGGTCCAGCCATGCCACGCTGCGAACTCGACCATCTCGTCATTGCCGCCGGCACTCTGGAGGCCGGTGTCTCATATGTTGAAGAGAGACTGGGAGTGCGCGTGCCCGAAGGCGGCAAGCATCCGCTGATGGGCACCCACAATTGCCTGATGCAATTGGGCCGCGGCGCTTTTCTGGAAATCATCGCCATCGACTCGGACGCCCCCGAACCGCAGCGCCCGCGCTGGTTCAATCTCGATGACACGAGAGTTCAGGCCCGCATCGCGGAACGTCCGCGCCTCCATACATGGGTTGTGCGCACCGATGGTATTGCGAAGGCTGTCACTGCATCCCCCATATCCCCCGGACAGGTAGAAGAAGGACGGCGCGGAGACCGGGTGTGGAACATCACGATCTCTAAGAACGGAACCATGCCGGAGGACGGTCTTTTCCCCACCCTGATTGAGTGGCCAGACTTTGTTGGCCCCGCAGCGGGGATGGCTGATCTTGGCTGCCGGTTTGAAACTCTCAAAATAAGCCACAATGCTCCTGAAAAACTGACTGCGGCGCTGGCGGCAATCGGGGCGGAACACCTTGCGCAGGTAGACCAGGCGAGTGAAAATAACGCGGCTGGTCTGCTTGCGGACATCCAGTCTCCAAACGGACTCGTCACACTGGACTGAACGCAAACAGGCCGCACCCGGAAGTGAGGGTACGGCCTGCCAGATGGAGCGGCTTGCGCCTACTGGAGTACGACCTCCATGTCGGCGCCTTCCTTGATCTCGAATTCGGCTCTCTCTCCGTCTCCGATATCCAGGGCGTATTTGCCGGGGGGCAATAGCCGCTCATTGTTGTGGCTGTCCACATATCCGGCATAGCTGCCTGCCTGCGTGTGGATTTTACGATGCTTGAGTTTCTCACTGTCTTTCAGCACCAGCTTGCCCGGTTTGAGAACAGTAACCTGGCCCGGCTTGATCTCGATATTGGGCCATTCAGCCTTGCCAAAAGTAATCGTGTAGGTGGAGGGGATCAGAGCCACACGGGTTGATCCCGAATGCGCATAGGCACGTTTCTCAGCCGTTTCCGCGTCAAGGATATGATGACCCGATCCGGACGCGCGTGTGAACTTCAGCACACCGGGCTCAAGCACGGTCTCCTTGCCGCCCTCGACAACCACGCTCTTCCACACATCCTTGCTGAAGGTGACGTTGTAGATGCCGGGCTTGAGCTGGATCGGGTTCTTCTTCTCGCCGATCCAGTCCACCTTCTCGCCCGTTTCTGCATCGAGCACCTTGTGCTGAATGTGGAATTTCTCCAGGTGGTTGATGCGCAGCGTGCCCAGAACCACCTTCTTCTTCTTAATGACCATTTTTTCGGTCTTGGGAGCAGGTTCGGCTGCAGCCGTGTTTAAGGCACCAGCAAGTTCATCCGCACTGGAGGCATCGAAATATTTTCCGCGCGCCGCCTTGGCGATACACTGGAGCTGGTATTTCGTGGCTGCATCAACGCCAAAACCGATGGTGTGCACCACTAGTTTGGCATCTGCCTCCGCCAGGGCCTTGGCCACCGCGCAGGGGTCGCCATCACAGGTTTCCTTGCCATCAGAGACAAGCACTAAGGAGCGGTGCTGCGCACCCTCGCCCGCCACGTCCTTGGCTGCCAGCTCCAGTACATAAGATATCGGCGTGTAACCTTGCGCTTTGAGCGGTTTCATCTTTTCCGTAACGGGAGTACTCGCTTCACCTGAGGGTGCAAAGTCCACCAGAAGCTGCGTGTCCTTGCAGTCTTTTTTTGATCGATGCGACTGGTGGCCATAGGCCCTGAAGGACAGTCGCGCATCCTTGGGAAGCCTTGAAACCACGTCTCCGACCGCTTTTTTGGCGGCATTGATCTTTACCGTGCCGTCCTTGAGTTTGCCATTCATGGAGCCCGACGCATCAAGTATGAGCGCAATGGAACTGCCGGTTTCCGCCACGACAGGTTGCGCGCCAAGGCAGAGCGCCGTAAGGGCTAGGGTGAAGGATAATTTTTTCATGATTGTCTCGCCTCCCAGCTGTTCGTCTCGACCCGATATCGGGTGTATGCGGACGATTTCCAGTGGCGGGAGCCGCGCAACTGTCCGTGTAGTGAACAAGGCCTTAACCCATGACCGCCCTTGCGGAATTTGACGAAGAGACATTGGAGGAGGCCAACCGGCTGTTCCGCCACCCCTGCACGTTCCTCAAAGGTGTCGTGAACGTGGCCGGATTACCGGGCGACGCGCTTCCCGAAGTGGCCTTCGCCGGCCGCTCCAACGTGGGCAAGTCGAGCTTGCTCAACGCGCTTGTGGGGCAAAAGGCGCTGGCCCGCACCTCCAACACGCCGGGCCGCACCCGCGAGGTGAACTATTTCGTGCTCGATGAACGCGCCTATCTCGTCGACTTGCCGGGTTATGGCTATGCAAAGGCCGCAAAAACGGAAGTCGCCGGATGGAACAGACTCATCCAGGACTATCTGAACGGCCGCGCGAGCCTCCGCCGGGTATTCCTGCTGATCGATGCCCGCCACGGATTGAAAGCTTCAGACCAGCCGACGCTGGAGCTGATGGACGAGGCCGCTGTCTCCTACCAGGCGGTGCTGACCAAAGTCGACAAGGTCAAAGCATCGGAGCTGGAAAAGGTGATTGAACGGACCTCTAAAGAACTGTCAAAGCACCCCGCCGCCTTCCCGGAGATCATCGCCACCTCGTCACGCAAGGGCGCAGGGCTCCCGGACCTGCGCGCGGCCATCCTAACCTTGATGCGCGACTAGAGATTGTCCCTGCCCGCAAGTCCGTTATAAGTGGCAGCGAGGAATTAAGCCCCATGCCCAAAGACAACGGAAATCCGTCCACCCCCCCCGGCTCCGCACCCACGGAAGCCGCGATCCTGTCCAAGGCCCTGCCCTTCATGCAGCGCTATGACGGGGCGACTGTGGTCGTGAAATATGGCGGTCACGCCATGGGCGATGCTGCACTCTCAGAGAATTTCGCCCGGGACATTGTGCTGTTGAAACAATCCGGTGTGAACCCTGTCGTCGTGCATGGCGGCGGTCCACAAATCGGCGCGCTGCTGGACAAGCTCGGAATCAAATCTGAATTCAAGGGCGGTCTCAGGGTCACGGACCAGGACACCATGGACGTGGTGGAGATGGTGCTGGCGGGTTCCATCAACAAGCAGATTGTTGCTGAGATAAACAAGCAGGGCGGCAAGGCAGTCGGCATCTCCGGCAAGGACGCGGGCCTCATGACCGTACGCAAGCTGGAGAAGCAGGTTGCCGACCCGGACTCCAACCTGATGAGCGTGGTGGACCTGGGCTTCGTTGGCGAGCCCACGAAAGTTGACCCGCATATCATCGAGGTGATGATCGCATCTGATCTCATTCCTGTTGTCGCCCCGCTCGGCGTATCGCCCGAGGGGCATACCTACAATATCAATGCAGATACATTCGCCGGCGAACTTGCCGTCAAAATGCTCGCCAAGAGGCTCCTGTTGCTGACGGACGTGGAAGGTGTGCTTGATAAAAAGGGCGCGTTGATCCATGACCTCACGGTGGATGATGCACGTGCGCTGATCGAGGATGGCACTATCTCCGATGGCATGATCCCGAAAATCGAAAGCTGCATCCAGGTTGTGCAAAATGGCGTGGAAGCAGTCGTCATAATCAACGGCAAGAAGCCACATGCTGTTCTGCTGGAACTCTTCACCGAGCATGGCGCAGGTACATTTCTCAGCTCCACGCGTGATAGCTAGAACCCGGGCGAACACAGTTGGAAAATTTTCACGACACACGCGCCTGGATTTTTGATCTGGACAACACGCTCTACCCGGCCGAGTGCAACCTTTTTGCGCAGGTGGACCAGCGCATGGGCGAGTTTATTGCCAGCTATCTCAACCTGCCCTTCGCGGACGCCCGCGTGCTGCAGAAATCTTATTATGTGAGCTATGGTACCACGCTGTCGGGCCTGATGATCGAACATGATCTCAAGCCGGAAAAATTCCTCGAATATGTGCATGACATCGATGTGTCAAATCTGCCTCCTTCACCCGAACTTGCCGCTGCAATTGAAGCGCTGCCGGGCGAGAAATACATCTTCACCAACGGCTCGCGCAAACATGCGGAAAATGTCGCCGGTCAACTTGGCGTGCTCGACAAGTTCAACGACGTGTTCGACATCGGAGCGGCAGGCTTCGTACCCAAGCCCGACCCCAAGGCCTATGACATGTTCCTCAAGGCGCACAATGTCACGTCCCATGAGGCCGCCATGTTCGAGGATATGCCGCACAACCTGGAAGCTCCACACCAACTCGGCATGGTGACGGTACTGGTTCATTCTGAATTTTACGATCACCCTATCCAGAAGCAGATCAAGGATTGGGCAGAGCCCCCCGATCATGTGCATCACATGACGGAAGATTTGCTGGGATTTCTGGGTGAGGTGAACGAGACGCTCAGTCCCGAGGCCGACTAGGCAGCTTCAGCAGCCTTCCGGCACCAGAACTGGTACATCGACAAAAACAGGTCGGGGTTGTCCTGCTCGAACACATGCCAGTTTTCCAGGTCAATGCAATGCAGATCATTCGGGAATGTCTTGGTATATGCGGGTTTGGAGTTCGGGTCGATAAAACGAAAACCAAGAAATTCTAGCTTGTGTCTCTCCAAAAGTGCCCTGATTTGAGGGATCGTGAAACGATGCTCCTGCACATGGAACATCAGGTCACGGAGCATGGATGCCGAATAGAAATCGCTTGTCTGTTGAAGCGATCTCGCTTCCGGAATGTCGTTGTTTATTAGCCAGGCCCGGAAATCCCTCATTCCCTGAAGGGAGGATTTAAAATTATTTTCCGAGACCAGTTCACCCCAATTCCCGAGCTGTCTTCTGGCAATCTCGCTATACAAGGCGATATTCATAAATCCACCAGGTTTGAGCCGTTGGAGCAGCACTTTCAGCCCGGCTTCCGGGTCAGCCATGTGGTGAAGCACTCCCGAACACTCAATGACATCAAAACATTTCTCCAACTCTCCAAGTTTCAGTATATCTGCCTGGGCAAACCGGATATTTCGCACCTTGAATTCTTCTGCTTTGCGTTTCGCATAGGACAGGCTGGTCCTGCTCAAATCAACGGCCAGGACATTTGAGTGCTGAGTCGCAATCGCAGTTAGAATAGGCTGTTTGCCTGTTCCACAGCCTGCAATCAGGATGTCCGGTGTTTGGCTGGTGGGTTTCAAGACGCATTGGTGAGGGGCAATATCCTTAAGTATCAGTTCTGTGTATGGCATAGAGTCGCCAACAGATATGCTGTGCCAGCGAGGATAGGGATTTTCCTCATACTGGCTACGCACCGCGACCGAAACATCATTCTCAATAGACGTCAGGCACTCGATCTGCTCGCCGAGTTCCCATTCTCTTTCCGAGTTAAGAACCGCAATACGTAAGAAGTCCTGGAGGCTGGCACTTGCTTCACCATGATCTTTTTTTGCCCAGTTTCTGATATGTTCGATCACCCATAACGGGCGGTATGAAGCGAGCAGGAACAGCTCGGATTCACTTGGGGTCGCGCCATCCACAATCGCTCTGGAAATATTTGCTTCCAATCTTTCAACGCGTGCATGTTCGTCATCAGTGACATGCCAGATATACTCGTTGAGAAAAGCCTGGTAGGCGAGCGGTTCCAATAACCCCGCATCCGAGTCTGCTTCTGATGGTTCTTGATCTTCACCACTCCATGACTCAAGAAACTCACTCCTGAGATGGGTGAGGAAATTTTCCAACTCAACGTCTGCAATCGTAGAGCCCTTGAGTTGAGCCGCCAGAAGCCCGATTGCCTGCGGGGCAATAGTGGCGAGTTCAGAAGGGGGGAATGCTTCGGCACTGATATGTTTCTGCAGCACGGCTTTCAGTATTGCCTGACTGGCCGGTACAACATTCTCGCTGGTAACCGCATCATTCTCGAAGCAGAGACTTATCAGGTCCATGTAATCGACATGTATTTTTACGCTTTGCACATGTAGGAGTGCCTCAGCAGCTCCGGCCAGGGCCTCCACACAATCAGGATCAATTTTCCGAGCCTGAACATGGCTGTCGGCCGCTTCATCAAACCAGCCAAGTTCACGTAAAATATGACCTAGAGAGTTGTGAGCCCGAACATAATCTGGCTCGGCTGCAACAGCGAGCCTGCAACTCTCCACAGCCTGCTCCAGCAATCCGAGATTTTTGAGAGTCATAGCAAGATTGACATGAGCCTCTGCATAATCCTGCTTGATACTGATAGCCTGAACATAGCTGGCAACAGCCTCTTCTGTTCTCCCCAGATCCCCCAACACTGCACCCAGCAGGTTGTGCAGCGTGGCCGCACGGGGGTACTTCTCAATGAGCTGCCTTGTTCCGGCTTCCGCTTCGAAGAGCTGGCCTGCGTTATAGAGCGCCAGGAGACGGTCCACATCATATGTAGATGGCTGCGGCTTGGCTTTTCGGCGCGCAGACTTCAGCCGCGCTGCAGAGCCTGCCTTGCCCAGCCTCGCTTTCCCCTTGGTTTTTGCCTTGCGTCCTGACCTGCCGCTTCCTGTATTGGAAGTCTTCTTCATCAGCTTCTGCAAACTGTGCAGGGCTTTCTGGGCTTCAGTATTTTGTGGATTCTCCTGCAAGATCGAGCGGTAAATTCGCACCGCTTCCTCAAGTCGCCCAGCATCCCGATTTTCTGATGCCTCGTCCAATAGCTGTTCGACGTTTAAAGCTTCGCTACTGCTCATCGTTGGGTGCCGCCTTGTATTACAATTTCAAATAGGCAGCATGGTCCGGATGCACTGCCCCCAAGAACGCACACAACTGTCAAAATCAACGCTGTAAGATTGTTGCCGGCGCAAATCACCAGCGACGGGAATCATAGGATAGATGGCAGGCTGACGACAAGGTCCTCAACCTAAAATTTCGAATTTTATTACTGACACTTACACCCTCCGCAGCGACAGGCTGCCCATGGGCCATCCCGGTGCGAACTAGGTATCTTCGCCTTCCTTCCGGCACCAGAACTGGTACATCCCCAGAAACAGGTTGGGATTATCCTGCTCGAACTGATGCCAGTTTTCCAGATCAATGCAATCCGGGTCCTTGGGATATGTCTTTGCATATTCGGGCTTGAAGCTCGTGTTCGAAAAAATGAAACCGAGAAAATCGAGATTATGTCTGCCGAGCAGTTCATTGATCTGAGGCAGCGTGAATTGGTGCTCCTGGACGTGAAACACCAAATCTCGCAGTGTTGAGGCTGAATAAAAGTCCATCGATTTCTGGAGCAGACTGGTCTCATCCGGCTCGCACTCCCGTACCCAGGACCTGAATTCACGCATGCCTTGTAGAGAGGAAGAATATTTCTTTTCGGAAACGCTCTGGCGCCAAAACCGGATATGTTCCCTGGCAATCTCGCTGTACAATCCGATTTTCATATATCCACCGGGCTTCAGGAGACCCACCAGCACCCTCAGTCCGGCCTCCGGATCGGCCATGTGATGCAGCACCCCGCCACACTCAATGACATCGAAACGGTCACTCAACACGCCCAGTTTTAGAATATCAGCCTGCGCGAACCGGATATTCTGCACCTTGAACTCTTCTGCCTTGCGTTTGGCGAAGGCAAGGCTTGTCAGGCTCAGATCAACCGCCAGAACATCTGAACTCTGCATACGCATGGCGCAAAAAATTGGTTGCTTGCCCGTCCCGCAGCCGGCGATCAACACCTTAGGGCTCTCCGTTGCCGGATATATCTCCGGCCTGTTGGGGACAATATCATCAAGTACCTGTGTCGTGTAGATGGCCGGCGGAACGAATGACAAGCTGTCCCATCGCGGATAGGGGTTTTCTTCATACTGGTCGCGCACGGCCACGGAGACATCATTTTCAATTGGCGTCAGCTGCTCAATACTATCTGTAATCTCTGCTTCTAGGGCTGGGAGTAGGATCAACTGAAGCAGGACCGGCTTTAATATCGCTTCGATCTTTTCATAGCTTTCGAGCACCCATTGTCTAATGCTGTGAATTGCATAAAGGGGGTGATAACCAGCCAGCAGAAACAGTTCGCCAGCTTCAGGGTTGTTCCCACATTCAATAGCTTCGATAACCCTGGATTGCAGCCGATTGACTGCCTGTTCCTCATCATCAGTAACGTGCCAGATATATTCATTAAGGAAGCCCTGCAGTGCCAGCGCCTCCAGCAATTCCATATCCACATCTGGCGAAACACCTTCCGTGCTGGCCTCATCACACAGTGCGAGTAATTTCCGTCGAGTGGTGGTCAGATCTTCCTCAATATCCCGGTTTTTCACCAGGGCGCTTTTGAGATAAGCGGTAAGCAGATCGCCAGAGGTGGAGGCAAGCACGCCAAGTCCATCCAATTCCCCGGACCCTGTATCGGGTTCGTTTTGAAGATCCGACAACAGCAGGATGCTACCGACGCCACTCACATCAGCGCTATCTATGCCGGGATCCTGAAAACAACGGACGATTAGTTGCCTGAACTCCGGAGACATATCTGGCGTGTGGTCGTCTCTCACCACACTGGCAAAATTGATAAGCGCCACACGGTAATCAGGCTTGATCTCAAGCGCCTTGCGGTAGCAGACGCTTGCCTCTTTTCTCCTGCCAAGTTTGTTAAACACAATGCCGAGATTGTTGTAGGCCTCGATATAGTCGTCCTTGAGCTTCAGGGCTTGCATGAAACTGCCAATCGCCTCATCTACCTTGCCTAGATGGCTCAATGCATTTCCGAGATTGTTGTGAACATCAGCCAGCTCAGGGCTGAACTTGATGGCCTGCCGGTAACATGCGACTGCCTCTTCGAGCCTGCCGAGATTTTTCAAGGCATTGCCGAGATTGTTGTGAGCAACGGCATAATCCGGCTTAATCTCGAGCACGTGCCGGAGGGTAATAACAGCTTCACTGTCTTTTCCCTGATCAAGCAACACCGCGCCCAGAATTCTTAATACGTCAAGGCTATCTGGATACTTCCTGATAAGCTTCCGACCCTTGGACTCTGCCTTTCCAAGCTGTCCAGCCCTGTAAAGAGAAATAAGCGCGTCAATATCCGCCTGGGAGGGTTGTGCGGCGGGCTGGGGAGATACGGCCTCCGGGACCGGCTGGGACCCGGCTTTGGCCAGCCGGGCCTTTCGGGCCGGCTTATTTTTGCGGCGTGATCCCTTTGCCGGCTTTTTCAATGCTTTGCGAAGCGTGTGGAGACCCTTTTGGGCCTCAGCATTCTGCGGGTCCTCTTTGAGAACGTAACGGAACAGTGCTTCAGCCGCATCAAGGTGTCCGTCGCTCTTGTTTAGCGATGCCTGCTGCAGAGCCTCCTCAACGCTGCGTGGTCCGGCAACCGATACCAGCTCCAACTTGTCTTTGACTGCTGATAGCTTGCTGCCACTCACTGTTGCACCCCTCGAAAGTCATTGCCGGTACGCTCGTCAGGTTGAAACTGACACGGACGCAAAACGCAGCACTTCAGACAGACGCATTGATTCGTATCTTTATTCGGATTCTCTCCCTACATCAAAACCCAACCCGCATTGACAAGCCTGCCCCGCCGCCTCAGAAAGTCCGGCGAGAATGTATGTAGAAAATGCTTCAGGCAGGATGATCCATGTCCCACGATGATTTGAGAGACACAATCAACGCCGCGTTCGACCGCGTCGAAGAAATCAACACCGACACCAAGGGAGAGGTGCGTGAAGCGGTCGAGGTCACGATGGATTTGCTCGACAACGGCGAGGCACGCATCGCGGTGAAAAAAGGCAATGACTGGCAGGTCAACCAGTGGCTTAAAAAGGCGGTGATCCTTTCTTTCCGCCTCGGCGATATGGGGATCATCATGGGTGGACCCGGAAAGTCCGCCTGGTGGGACAAGGTGCCGTCGAAGTTTGAAGGCTGGTCGGAAACTGAATTCAAGCAGGCAGGCTTCCGCGCTGTGCCCAATTGCGTGGTGCGCCATTCCGCCTATATCGCGCCTGACGTGATCCTGATGCCGAGTTTCGTCAATCTGGGCGCCTATGTGGACAGCGGCACCATGGTCGACACCTGGGTTACCGTCGGTTCCTGCGCGCAGATCGGCAAGAATTGTCATCTGTCGGGTGGCGTCGGCATCGGTGGCGTGCTGGAGCCGTTACAGGCGGGCCCGGTCATCATCGAGGACAATTGCTTCATCGGCGCACGCTCCGAAGTGGTCGAGGGTGTCGTGGTTGGCGAAGGCGCGGTGCTCTCCATGGGTGTCTTCATCAGTCAGTCGACGAAAATCGTCAACCGGGAGACGGGTGAAATTCATATTGGATATGTTCCGCCCTATTCGGTCGTCGTGTCCGGCTCAATGCCCGGCAAGCCCCTGCCCGATGGCTCTCCAGGGCCCTCGCTCTATTGCGCTGTTATCGTCAAGACAGTGGATGCGCAGACCCGGTCCAAGACATCGCTGAACGACCTCTTGCGAGACTAAAAGACGCGCCATGACCGCGACACCCCTCAACATCGCGCAAGACCTGATCCGTTGCCGCTCCGTCACGCCAGATGAAGGCGGCGCGCTCAGCTATATGCAGGTGATGCTTGAGGCGGCCGGGTTTACCTGCCACCGCCTGCCTTTCTCGGACGAGAGCACGCCCGACGTCGACAATCTGTACGCCCGGCTGGGTGAAGGTACACCGCACCTCTGCTTTGCCGGCCACACCGATGTTGTGCCGCCTGGCAATGAAGCGGACTGGGCTCACCCGCCTTTTGAGGCCCAGATCGAAGATGGCTGGCTCCACGGGCGCGGTGCCGCTGACATGAAGGGGAATATCGCCTGTTTTGTCGTGGCTGCGCTGGACCACCTGGCCAGGACGGGAGACGCATTTCCAGGCTCCATCAGCTTCCTCATCACCGGTGACGAGGAAGGCCCCGCCATCAATGGTACACGGAAAGTGCTGCAATGGATGGGGGAGAATGGCCATACACCCGACCATTGCATCGTTGGCGAACCAAGCTGCTCAGAAGTGGTCGGAGATACCATTCGCATCGGCCGGCGTGGCTCTCTAAGTGGACATCTGACTGTTACAGGAATACAGGGTCATACCGCCTATCCTGATCTGGCCAATAACCCGGTGCCGGGGATGCTCGGAATTCTCAACTCCTTCATGGCCGAGCCGCTGGACGACGGCACACCACATTTCTCACCGTCTAATTTGCAGATCTCCACCATCGATGTGGGAAATACGGCAACGAACGTGATCCCGGCGAAGCTTTCCGCAGGCTTCAACATCCGCTTTAACGCCAATCATACGGCTGAGAGTCTGATGGATATTCTGACCAAAAAAGCAAATACGGCCCTTGAAGGCACCGGACTCGAGCACCAGATAAGTTTCTTACCGTCAAGCCCGTGCTTCGTGACGGAGCCCGGGCCATTGGTCGATGTTATGACCGATGCGGTGAAACAAGAAACGCAGCAGACGCCGGACCTTTCCACCGGGGGAGGGACGTCAGATGCGCGTTTCGTAAAGGATTATTGCCCGGTTCTTGAATTCGGGCTGGTGAACAAGACCATTCACCAGGTTGACGAACGGATTGAAGTGAATGACCTGGAAACCCTTACACGGATTTACCAAGCCTTTATCGAGCGGTATTTCACAGCATTCAAATAAGTTTGCTGACATACGCATATCGGTAACGTTCACCCGTTAGGCTTATGAGCAAAGGCGCGCCATCTTTCAGAAAATGGCCGCAAATGGTAGATAGAGATTCGCGATAGTCTTTCAGACATACGCGATTTTGACGAATAAGGAGACACTCAATGCGGATCATTCCTGCAGCACTGCTGGCCATGACCCTTGGTCTGCCAATTGCGACGAGTGCAACTGCAGCTGCGAATATCATTGGCTCCTGGAAAGGCAGTGGGTCCGTGAGGCTTACAAGCGGACAAGTGGAACCTGTCAGCTGCCGCGTCAGTTATTCAAAGGGTGACGACAAGGGAAAGACATTTGTGCTCAGTGCAAAATGTTCACACACCGGCGGCACTTTCAATCAATCTGGACGCGTCAGCAAGCGCAAAGGCGGGAGTTACAAAGGCAGCCTATACTCCGATCAGTATGCCGTGTCGGGTACTGTCACCATCTCTGTCCGTGGCAGCAGCCAGACAGTCAGTGTGAGCAGCTCGAAAGGCAAGGGCAGCCTAAATCTGACAAGGCAGTAGCTTTTTAGGGATGCCCGGGGCCTGAAGCTTATGCTATCCGGTCCGGCTCAGTAGACCACTTTCACCAGATAGAGACCGTGAGGCGGTGCCACTGGCGCGCAGGCCGTGCGGTCTTTTGCCTTGAGGGCTTTCTCCATATCCTTTGCCCGCCATTTATCCTCCCCGACCAATTTCAGCGCGCCAGCCATGGAACGCACCTGGTTATGCAGAAAAGAGCGTGCCTGCGCGGTGATCTGAACCTCTGCCCCAACCCGTGATACATCGAGCCTGTCCAACGTCTTTACCGGAGAATTACCCTGGCATGCCGAGGCGCGAAAAGTCGTGAAGTCGTGGTCGCCAACCAGCAGTTGAGCGGCGGCATGCATGGCGTCTGCGTCGAGTTTTTTATGCACCAGCCACGCCCTGTTTGCATCGAGCGTCAGCGGCGCGCGCCGGTCGCAAATGCGGTAGAGATACTGGCGCGCGGTGGCCGAGAAGCGCGCGTCGAACTCATTCGAGACCTTCGTACATTCAATCACCGCAACGGGGTCAGGACGAAGATGGGCATTGAGTGCGTCACGCACCGTGTCGGCAGGCCACTCTTCCGCCAGATCGAAATGCGCCACCTGTTCCATCGCATGGACCCCGGCATCTGTCCGCCCCGCACCCCCCGGAACAACCCTTGTCCCGCTAAACGCCTCGATGGACTCTGCCAGCCGTCCCTGTACCGACAGGCCGTTCTCCTGGACCTGCCAGCCCACGAAGGGTGTGCCGTCATATTCGATTGTGATGCGGTAGCGGGGCATGGTGCCGATTGGTGCCCTGTTCACTTCTGCTTGGCAAGAGGATGGATGGCACACAGATATACTAAATCATGTCAGCGCAACCGGCTGGCCCAGGGTGAGCGCGTGCGTCGCTTGACGTGGTAATAGGGAATGCCCCTTGGACGCATTGGCGCGGCGTAACCGGAAAAGCGCCAGTTGGGCATGGTGCTACTCCACTTCGAGCCTCTCTCGACCGTGCGCCCGGGTGCGATATGGCTGGCCCAGCGTGAACCGCCCTCAACCGTGCGCCCGCCTCTTATATGGGAACGGGTGACGGCACCCTGCTCCACCGTCTTGCCGCCTTGTATCCGGCTGCGCAACTTCGAGCCTTGCTCTACCGTCCTGCCGCCCTCAATCCGGCTGGCCATGTCGGGGCCTTGCCCGTAAGGCTGTGGCCAGGCGTAGTAAGGCGGGTAAAGCGTCTGCTCGGGGTAGGAAAACCCAAGAAAGCGCCTGTGCTTGAAGCCGGCCTTCCTGAAACTGCTTTTGCGCTTGAAGCGCCCGCGGGACACCCGTCCGTATTTACGGACCTGCACAGATTTCAAGATGACGGTTAGACCACCACTCTTGATGTGAATGATTTTCTGCGCCCATGCCGGGGATGGGCTGTATGAGGACATGGCCAGCAACAAGCTAAGACCGAACGCACTACTCAACAATCTCAAGACGCACTCCTGCCACGTGTGCGCCTCCTCGTATCGATTTAACTTACCCGATCACTTAGGTCCTGTCGCCCCATGGTGAACGCCAAGATTAATCATGAGATTTTGGAGTGAGCAGCAATGTTTTGTCCGCGCAGAAACTCTACCGAGCCCATCGGCTTTTTTCCCGCGCGCTGGAGATGAGTGAGGCGCACGGCCCCTGATCCGCAGGCTACGGTGAGTTGATCGTCCAGCACCTCGCCGGGATTGCCATCTCCTTCGCCAACGGTCGAGCGCAGCACCTTCACACGCTCAGTCTTTCCTTCCGCGTCCAACTCGAACCACGCGCCCGGGAATGGCGATAGCCCCCGGATATGGTTGTGCACTTCGAGGGCCGACCGGGACCAGTCAATGCGGGTTTCACTTTTCTCAAGCTTGGAAGCGTATGTGACACCTGCTTCAGGCTGTTGCGTGCATTCAAGGCTGCCGCGTTCAAGCGCTGCCAGTGCGCGGACCATCAGATCCGCACCGGTGCGTGCCAAGGCATCATGCAGCTCGCCCGCCGTCTCATCCGCGCCAATTACTTTCCGCTCAGACAGGCAAACCGGCCCCGTGTCCAGCCCCTCGCCCATGCGCATCACCATGACACCGGTCTCAGTATCCCCCGCCATAATGGCGCGCTGGATAGGTGCGGCGCCGCGCCAGCGTGGCAGGAGTGATGCGTGCAGGTTCAAGCAGCCCAGTTTCGGGCATTCCAGAATGATCTTTGGCAGCATGAGCCCGTAAGCCACCACGACGGCGACATCAGCCTCGAGCGCTGCAAAACCGCGTTGCTCATGCGGGTCCATCAAGGTGGGCGTCGTGACCACGGGTAGGCCCAAATTATCCGCAAAAGCATGGACCGGAGAGAGACGTGCTTTTTGTCCGCGGCCGGCCGCTCGCGGCGGCTGGGTATAAACACAAGCCACATCGTGCCCGGCACCGATCAACTCGGACAGGCAGGGGACCGAAAAATCGGGCGTTCCCATGAAGACGATACGAAGCGGCATAGGCGTGGCAACTCCCGTGAAACAGTCGGACAGGACCAGGCATATTTACGCGGGATGGAAAGAAGATGCCAGAAAAGCGGAGAGCCGTATCCGGTTACAGATACGGCCCTCCAACAGGATCACCCACTTACCTCAACCGTCTAGATCGGCATCAGCGGTAAAACATCGCGTATGGTTAGACGCGTTTCAGGCCACCACAGCCAACGGGTATTCCTGTAAATGTGAGAGCCGAAGCTCTTACCGGAACTATACTAACCCCAACCTGGCATGGGGAGTCATCCCTAAAATTATGTTTGGTTAAGGGGTGTCTCTACTGTGGATCAGGTACAGGGAACCCCGGCATTGACGATGGTTATTGTATTGGGAACACCGGTGCTGTTGTCGATGATCTCCAGCGTACCGGTGAAGTTGCCAATGCCTTCGCAGACATTTGTGAACGTGGCACCCGGCAGGATCGTATTGCCCGTACCATTCACAATGTTCGGGTTGACGTCGAAGTCCACCACCACGTCATCAAACGCACCGGTGAAACGGTTATCCGAGAATTCGATGACGTTGAAAATGCCAACATCCAAGGCTTCGCTGGCAATGCCCGTAGCCGACAGCAGATTGTTGGAAATGATGGTAGTGACGACTCCCGGGAGACCGTTTCCTATGGCGAGAAAGATCGCATCGGCATCATCGCCCGTCGTGGAAATCGTGTTTCCGGATATAGTGATGTCGAGATTGCTATCGAAAAGCTCGACACCGTCGGCGTCATCTCCCGTCGTGGAGATCGTGTTTCCTGTAATTGTGATGTCGCGATTGCCCTCGAAAAGCTCGACACCGTCGGCGTCATTGCCCGCCGACGTAATTGTGTTTCCGGAAATGGTGACATCACTGTTTCCGCGGAAGAGATCGATACCGTCGGCGTCATTGCCCGCGCCAATCACAATGACATTGTTCGTGATGGTGAAATCGCTGTTGAAGAAAGCCAGCTCAATGCCGTCACTGTCACCGCTTCCCGGAACGTTGATCGTATTCCCGGAAATAGTGACATCCGTGTTGGAATCTTCAAAGTCGATGGCGTCCTCAGCGATATTGGCGAACATGTTGTTCAGGATCCGCACATTTGAGTTGCCAAAGTCAGCATCGAAACCGTCCTCACCGATATTCTGGAACATATTCTGATCGACAACGATATTGGTCTTGTCGTCGATGATATCGACACCGTCGTCCGAGGTCTGACCGTCGCCATCAATAGTCAATCCAGCGATATG
This sequence comes from Hyphomicrobiales bacterium, assembly GCA_021775525.1. Classification (GTDB taxonomy): domain Bacteria; phylum Pseudomonadota; class Alphaproteobacteria; order Rhizobiales; family Methyloligellaceae; genus UBA2767. The sequence continues at coordinate 13,624 of JAJFHQ010000057.1, read as the reverse complement.
GACATTATTGCCACCAACCGTAATGACGTCGTTATTACCGCCGGTCTGGACCGTAGGCTTGCTGCCAGGCGCTGTGAAGTTCACCACCGTACCGCTCTTGCGCCCGCGTACCGGTATGGTTGACGCGCCGCCCTGCAGGGTCTGGTTCGAGCCAAGTGTCACATTGCCGGCAATGGTCCCATTGCCGCCATCAGCAATGATGAGCGTATTGTCTCCGGTCGCGATTGCCGTGTTGAGCCCGGTGCCGCCATCGGCATAAGCCACCTGGTCAAAATGGACATCTGTCTGTGCATCCTCGACCGGTTCTTCTTCCGAAAGCTGGGTCACGATATCGATGTCGCGCTCGATCCCCTCCGTCATGCGCTGCTCCTGTGCGGTCAGGGCGTGTGAACGCTGATGCCCGGACAGGCCATTTCCTCCAAGCGGGAGGCGAAGCCGTGCTCCCACTTCCAGCCGGTCAGCACGTGAATCAATGCCGGAATGATCATTGGAATATTCCGCTTCCAGCGTCAGGCGCGACCCTGGCAACGAGGCGATCACATCATCGATGCGCCATTCGAGCCGTGCCCGTGGACCGGCCACTTTTTCAACGGCATCATCCCTGTCAAAATAAAACCCGCCGCCATAGACCCGCAGCTCGTGTCGCCGCCCGGTGAACTTGCGCCCGCCCAGAAGCCGGTAACCGATCTCGCCATCAAAGCCATAAAGTGCCATCTCCTCGCCACCGGTCATGAATATCCGGTTGCCCGCCAGTACCAGCTGGGCCAGTCCGGGCGTCGACTGCGGGTCCGTAATGGGGACATAGCCGTTGAGACGTGCGTCCCAGCGCTCATTCAGCGCCTCCAGCCCTCCCGCAATCTGGTAAAACGAGTTGCCCTCTTCGCTGTTGCGCATATCGAACCCCGCCCACGCGCCAAGGTTCCAGCCGTTTGATTGCATCTCGCGAAATCCGAGCGCGAGATTGGCTTCCTGCACATCCTCGTCAAACAGCTTGCCGCGAATCTCGGCGAAGAACACCGAGGTTGCGCCCTGTTGCAGCGGTGCAAACACAGTCACCTCGCCCCGGTTCGCGCCATCCTTGCCGATGGCGCCGACAAGTTCGCTCCAGGGAGTCCATTTTTGAGATACAGCAGTACTGTCCCGCGGCGGCTCGGCGCGCGCAGGCGAACACAGGACAAACATAAACACGGCCAAAACGACCGCGGTAATGGAGCAACGCAAAACTCAATACTCACTGTTTGGACCTGAGGAAAACGCACGCATCACTTTCCCGTGCGGTCCAAGTACTGCCCCGCTGCTATCAGCTTAAGCCAACAGGGGCGCGACAATCACCCCTGAAACAGCCTTATGGTTTCAAATTGCAGGAATTGCGTGTCTTGCCCGCCACACGTCTTTCTCGCGAACAAAAAGCTGTCTACACGCATGAAGGGAGTAGGCGCCTGTCTCAGGCAACCACCTCTCCCTTCGCCAGCTTGACGAATTTCTTGATGACGCGGTCGCGCTTGAGCCGCGATATATAGTCGATAAAAAGCTTGCCATTGAGATGGTCGACCTCGTGCTGGACCACGGTGGCGAGGATATCTTCGCACACGCGCTCCTGCTGTTTTCCCTCCCGGTCGAGATAGCGTACGGTCACTTGTGAAGGCCGCTCGACCTCGGCGTAAAATTCCGGGATCGACAGGCAGCCCTCTTCATGGAGGCGCATCTCTTCACCGAGCGAGACGATTTCCGGATTCACCATGGCGATGGGTTCAGGGGCTACTTCGCCGCCCTCTTCATCCGGCTTGCGGTATTTAATGTCCATGACGATAAGCCGGCGCGGCACGGCAATCTGGACGGCGGCCAGCCCGATGCCCGGCGCGTCATACATGGTCTCCAGCATGTCATCGATCAGAGCGCGCAACTCATCGTCCACGCGCTCGACAGGTGCACTGGCCTTGCGCAGCAGCGGATCCGGTAATGTGATGATCTCTCGTTTTGTCATATTGGGTTTGAGATAGGATGTGGCGTGTCCAGGGTCAACTGAACAGACCGCACAAATGTTCCTGTTTTGATCCTTTTTTCATACGAATCGCGTTATAGCTTTGCGGATGAATGAAAACGCCATCCGTCTGGGCGACATTACGCTCGACCCGACGCTGGTCCTGATCGGGCTGGCGGGCTTTGCCGCGTTCATCCTGCTGGCGCTGTTCATTGTGGTCATCGTCAACATGTCGAAGCGTGGCGAGGAGCGGGCCGAGCGCAATGCACAGTCCTCGCAACTCGATACGGAACTGGCCGAGTTGAAAGGCCGCCTGCAGACGGTCGCGGAGATTTCCGTCTCGCGCCAGTCGGAACTCACACGCTCGATCAACCAACGTCTCGACAGCGTGACCCATAATCTGGGGAAGAACCTGAACGAAAGTTCGCGCAAGACCACCGACAGTCTATCCAAGCTGAACGAACGCCTCGCGGTCATCGACACGGCGCAGAAAAACATCACCGAGCTGTCGTCCAACGTCGTGACTTTGCAGCAAATCCTGTCAAACAAGCAGCAACGCGGCGCGTTTGGCCAGGGCCGCATGGAGGCCATCATCGAGGATGGGTTACCCAGGGGCGCCTACAGCTTCCAAATGACCCTCACCAACTCCATGCGCCCCGACTGCGTGATCCACCTGCCCAATGCGCCTGACCTCGTGATTGATGCCAAGTTTCCTTTGGAAGGCTTTGAGGCCCTGCGTGAGGCCCGCAGTGTCGCGGATAAAAAGCAGGCGGCGGCAAGAATAAAACAGGATATTTCCGTCCATATCACGGCGATTACCGAACGCTACCAGATCCCGGGCGAGACCCAGGACACCGCACTCATGTTTGTGCCTTCGGAATCAATCTATGCCGAACTGCATGAAAGCTTCGCAGATGTGCTTCAGAAGGCGGCGCGTGCGCGTATCGTCATCGTCTCGCCGAATATGCTGATGCTCGCCGTGCAAACCATGCAGGCGATCATGAAGGACGTGAAGATGCGCGAGCAGGCGGGCCTGATCCAGAAAGAAGTAACTTACCTCATGGACGACGTGCACCGGCTGCGTGACCGCGTTCTCAAGCTGCAAGCCCATTTCGGGCAGGCCGGGAAAGATATCGAGCTGGTGCTGACGTCATCGGAGAAGATCACCTCGCGCGGACGCAAGATCGAAACACTCGATTTTGACGAGGAAGCCAAGGCGCAAGCCCAGGCAAAGATGCCGGCCAGCGCGCGCAAAAAGAAAAAGCCATCTGTGAAATCAAACGGCAATGGCAAGCAGCCAGATTTGCTGGCCGGGGAGTAGTAGAGCTACCCCTCCTCCATCAACTTGTTAATCTCGCCAAATCCCGGCGTATCGCCGAGAGGAGCAAAACCGCCTGTATCAATCATCTCTCGCGCCGCATCAATAAACCCGCCGATGCTTGCGCGCGCCAGCGCGCCGCCAACGCTGATGCGTTTGCCACCCGCTGCCTCGATGTCAGACTGCGTAAGCGCCGGAGTTGCCAGCACATTGACCGGCTTTGAAACTGCTCCACAAACCTGGGCCACTTCATCCCGGGTTTTCAGGCCCGGGGCATAGAGCACATCGGCGCCGGCCTTCTCAAACGCCTGAAGGCGCAAAATCACATCATCCAGATCATCAACGCCACGGATGAGATTTTCCGCCCGCGCCATGAGAACAAAGGGAACTGGAAGCGCGCGTGAAATTTCAACCGCCGCCGAGACGCGTTCAACCGCATGATCAAAGTCGTAAATATGTCCATCGGGAGGGCCTGAATAATCTTCAATTGATCCGCCGGACGCCCCTGCTTCACTGGCAAGCCGAATGGTTTTTGCAGCCTCTTTTGGATCATCGGAAAAGCAGTTCTCCAGATCCGCCGAGACTGGCAGGGTCGTCGCTGCGACCAGATCACGGATATGGGCCAGCACGTCCTCGCACGACACCGCCCCGTCCGCCCGGCCCAGTGTAAAGGCAAAGCCAGAACTCGTGGTCGCCAGCGCTTCGAAGCCAAGCCCGGCCATGATACGCGCCGAGCCCACATCCCATGGATTGGGGATAACGAAAGCGCCCTCGCGTTCGTGAAGTTCACGGAAACGCACAGTTCTGTCCTTTTGCTCCGGTCCTGTCATTGAAGCCCTCCTGTCGTTTCAGGGCACCGTATCTGACTTACCCGGAAAAACACACACGCGCCTAAGTTCGACACGTGATTTCAGGTCAGATTTTCAGGCATGCGACTCTTCACCGCTTCAAACTTTGAGACGAAAGACCTTATATATTAGGAGCGAAATAAGCGGCAGGGAGAAACCCCGATGAAACAGAGCAAACAGAGCAATGGCACAATTGGCGGCCTTGGCTTGCCGATCAGAATTCCCGCACCGGAAATTGAAGGCGTACCAGAGGCTTTCCGGCCCTTCGTCGAGATCAGCATGAAAATGCAATCGGAGTTCATGGAGTTGTGGGGGCACCGGTCCCGCGCCTGGCTTGAATGGCCGGAGGATTACAGCAACTGCAAGACGATGGAAGACCTGACATCGGCTCAGAGCGACTATCTAGCCAGATTGCAGCATGATTATGCGCATTTCATGAATGGGATCCTGCGTGACACAATGATTGAGCAGGATGAGTTCGAGGAACAAGTGGAAGACGAAAAGCTCCAACCCCAAACCGGTGCGACCCGCCGCGAGGCGGCATAAGCAGCAGGGCCCTAAAGTGTCTTCCTTGCCTTGATGGCGGCGGCAAGCGTCCCTTCATCGAGATAGTCGAGTTCGCCGCCTACAGGGACGCCGTGGGCAAGCTGCGTAATGGTGACGTTGCTCGTTTCAAGCCGGTCCATGAGGTAGTGCGCGGTCGATTGTCCCTCAACCGTGGCATTGAGTGCGAGAATAATCTCCGACACGTCGTCAGACCTTGCGCGCTCAACCAGTTTATCGATATTCAGCTCCTCCGGCCCGACGCCATCTAGTGGTGACAAGGTTCCGCCAAGCACATGGTACCGGCCCTTGATGACAGCGGCGCGCTCCAGCGCCCACAGGTCTCCCACTTCCTCGACCACGCAGATCATGGACGGGTCACGACGCGGGTCAGCGCAGATGGTGCACGGGCTTGTGGTATCGACACTGGCGCAGGTTTCACACACGATAATCGTGTCTCGCGCACGCGTCATAGCGGCGGCGAGCGGCGTCATCAGCTGGTCTTTTTTCTTAATGAGATGGAGTGCTGCCCGGCGGGCCGAACGCGGCCCCAACCCCGGCAACCGCGCCAGCAGCTGGATCAGTTCTTCAATTTCAGGTCCGGCGACATTGCGGCTCATGGGAACTCTCGCACCCTTGGGCCTTAAAACAATTTCATGCCGGGCGGGATGGGCAGGCCGCCAGTCAGGTCTTTCATCTTATCCTGAAGCATGGTTTCCATTTTCATCTTGGCGTCACTATGAGCGGCAACAATCAGGTCTTCGAGAATTTCTGCTTCATCCGGCTTGACCATCGAAGCATCAATTTTGAGACCGGTCATGTCGCCCTTGCCATTGAGCGTAACTGTGACAAGCCCTGCACCGGACGTGCCCTGAACCTCCAGGGTATCGAGTTCACCCTGCATTTCCTGGATGCGCCCCTGCATCTCCTGCGCCTGCTTCATCATGTTGGAAAAGTTTTTCATGGGGTTGTTTGTTCCTCCTGGATTGCGCAGTGCGCCTCAATCATCATCAGTCTCAGTTGGCGAAATGTCGCGAACATCGGTGATCTCCGCGTCGGGGAAAAGTTCAAAAACAGCCCTTAGAGAAGGATGCTGCTTCAACTCCTCGATTTCCTCGCGCTTGCGCGCAGCTTCTTCGCGCTCACGTTCGCGGCGTTTCTCGGCGATGGTCTCCTCGCCTTCACCGTCGGTGACGGCCACGATCCATTGCTCGCCTGTCCAGTCTTTCAACTTGGTTCCCAGCTCATTGGGGAGTGTTCGAGGTGCGCCTTCAAGCAGGCTGATCTCGATATGGCGCGGTGCAAAACGGATGAGCCGAACGGCATTCTCCAACGCGTGTCCCAGCTTGCGCTCGCGTTTTTCATCCACCAGTGCGAGCACATCGTCAAAGCTGCGTAATTGCGTCCTTGTCTCCAGCGACGCTTCGGGCGCGGGAGTGACCTCTTCCTTGGGTGCAGCCTGGGCTGAACCGGTTGCGCGCGGCGCGGATGAAGGTGCCTGGGCCGGGCTTCCACTTGAGGGTTGCCCTTGCCTTGCACCTGCATTTTGGGTCAAGACCCGCGCGAGGTCTTTTGGTGAGGGCAACTCTGCCATGTAGGCAAGACGCACCAGAACCATCTCAGCTGCCGCGATCGGCCTTGGGGCCGCCTTTGCTTCCTCAAGACCCTTGAGCAATACCTGCCAGGCCCGCGCCAACGTCCCCATGTCGAGGCGTTCCGCGAGTGCTTGAGCCAGGCCGAGTTCTGCTTCGCTCAAGGTCGGATCGGCAGCGTCCTTTCCCGCGGCCGCGATACGCGTCACCACGTGAACACTTTCCGCCAGATCACCTAAAATCTGAACCGGCTCCGCGCCATCAAGATAGAGCGCGCGTAGGCCTTCCAGCGCACCCTTGGCATCGCCGTTCAATATCGTCTCAAGAAGCTCGAACACCCGGGCGCGGTCAGCCACACCCAGCATGGTGCGTACATCAGCCCCCGAAACCGTATCTGTCCCATGGGCAATAGCCTGGTCGAGGATGGACAGCCCGTCGCGAACCGAGCCTTCAGACGCGCGCGCGATGAGCGTTAACGCGTCATCGTCAACAGACGCCTTTTCAAGCTTGGCAATTTTGGCGAAATGATCACGCAGTTCAGAAACATCCACCCGTCGCAAATCAAACCGCTGACAGCGCGACAGCACCGTCACCGGAACTTTGCGTATTTCAGTGGTCGCAAAAATAAAGCGTACGTGATCGGGCGGCTCTTCCAGGGTCTTCAACAACCCGTTGAAGGCAGCCTTGGAGAGCATGTGCACTTCGTCGATAATGTACACTTTCATGCGCGCCGATATCGGCTTGTAGCGGACGCTCTCGATAATCTCGCGAATGTCGTCAATGCCGGTATGGGAGGCGGCGTCCATTTCCAGAACGTCCACATGGCGAGATTCCATGATCGCCGCGCAATGCTCTCCTTGTTCCTTCATGTCGATGGTCGGGCCATCCACGCCCTCACTCACATAATTGAGGGCGCGCGCCAGGATGCGGGCCGTGGTCGTCTTGCCGACTCCCCGCACGCCTGTAAGCATGTAGGCTTGGGCGATGCGACCCGACGAAAACGCATTGGTGAGAGTGCGCACCATCGCGTCCTGTCCAATCAGGTCATCAAATGTCGAGGGACGGTATTTGCGTGCCAGAACGGCGTAGGCCGCACTGTTGCCGGTGCTGTCTTTGGACGTTTCGCCTGATGAAGTTTTTTTCGGCTTGGCCATCACATCACGTCTGCGGGGACGGCGGGACTGAATGTTACGCACCGCGCCTTGAATGAAAGTAGGAGGCTGGACATGCAACCCGCGCCAAACTCGTTAGGGCTGCTTCCTTCCGGATCTGACCCGGTTGGCGAGAGACACGTCTGCAGCCAACCTCCCAAGACCATTATATCGGAGACTGGCCCCCAAAGAGCAAGGGTCATTCGTCTCACTCCTGTCTTGTATCTGTACTCATGTTGAATACATATTTGCGCTCATGGACACCCCGAACAGGCAGGATTTCCACAAACCCCGAATCGGGGCTGAACTGACACTGGACCGCATGGCGGAAAAGCGCGCCGACAGGGCGTGGATAGAACAACGTCTTGCCAACAAAACCAGCCGGTTCCTGCTCTTTGTCGACCTCTCGCTCGCAGTGGATTCTGACGCTGACCAGGACAATACGAAATTACGCTGGCTCACCGCCGGCCAGATTGAGCAACTCGGCGCCGATTTGAACGATACCTATCTGCTGGGTTGCAACCCGGACGGTCAGGCCATATTTGCAGCGTCCCTCAGTGAGGCACAGGCAAGTGCCGCGCCGGGGGGCAAGGAGGCGTTGAAACCGCTGGTCGACCTGCGCTCACTCGCGGTGCAAGGCGCGCTCCCGGATGCGGAATTATCCCTCGTCGGAATGGGGCGGGCCCTTGCCGCCTGGCATGTGAGCAGCAAATGCTGCGGGCGCTGCGGCGGATATACTAGGGTGAACGACGCCGGTTGGCAGCGCAAATGCCGGGCATGCGGACAAGAGGTCTATCCGCGTTCCGACCCTGCTATCATCGTGCTGATTACGGACGGGACACGCTGCCTACTTGGCCATCACAAGCGATACACGCACAAATTTTATTCCACCCTGGCGGGCTTCGTCGAGCCGGGTGAAGACTTTGAAGGCTGTGTCAGGCGCGAGATGCGCGAGGAGACCGGTGTCACCATCGGCCAGGTGACCTATATGGCGAGCCAGCCCTGGCCATTTCCGCACCTGATGATGGTTGGATGCTGGGCGCAGGCGCTGACCACGGAGCTGACACTCGAAGAAGAAGAACTTCATGACGCACGCTGGTTCACCCGCGAAGAGGTGAAAATGATGATGGAGGAAAAGCATCCTGAAGGCTTCACCGTGCCGGGGCCGCATTCCATCGCCTATGCGCTGATAAAGAGCTTTGCCGATCAGCCTGCCTGATTGATGGCAGCGGCTGCCGATTGAGGGGCGGCACCGTCTGCTGCCGAGGCTAACGCGGCAACGGCCTGCCCATAAATATCAAGCGTGTTTATGCGCAGATCAACATGCTCTTTCGACACCTGTATAGATTTTCTTCCTTCCTGGGGAAGAGGCAGTTTGATGCTGTTGCAATAGGCAATAAGGCTCGCGGCCAGCTGGTTGTTGCCGATCACTATATCTGCTCCCTCCTCCCCGTAGCGCAGCAGGACATTCGCTGTACCGTCAGGTGTAGCGTGCGCGCCCAAAACTTCCGTTTCCGGAACCTCCAACTTGAGACGCGGGGCGAGAAGTCTTACAGCAGCGGTCGCTTCATTGAGGTGAAATCTTATGATACGAAGTTCACTCGGCATGCGCGTATATCCATTAAATTACACGCTATAGTAGTATTTTCCGGTAAAGGAAATCCTAACTGCCTGGCACTGCGTTAGCTTCTGCAAGCTGCTTGCGAAACGGGCTCGCAGGGTAGGTACCCAAAATATTCACTTCGGAGGAGAAGAAGGAAAGTTCTTCCAGCGCCAAGCGTACATTGCGTGTCGAGGGGTGACCCTCGATATCGGCATGGAACATGGTGGCGTTGAACGAGCCTTCAAGCTGGTAGGATTCCAGCTTTGTCATGTTGACGCCGTTGGTCGCGAAACCGCCCATTGCCTTGTAAAGCGCGGCCGGCACGTTGCGCACCCGAAAGATGAAGGTGGTGATGACAGCCCCCTCGTCCGGCTCCGCGTCATCCGGTTCGGCTGAAAGCACAACAAAGCGCGTGGTGTTGTGGGATGCATCCTCGATATCGCGCTTGAGGATTTCCAGCCCGTAAATCTTGGACGCCAGTTCAGAAGCGATTGCCCCTTGTGACGGGTCACCAGCTTCCTTCACGATGCGGGCGGACCCTGCGGTGTCAGCTTCTCGCACCGCCTTGAGGCCCATTTCGCGGATAACATCGCGGCATTGGCCAAGCGCATGGGTATGACTGAGGACCGATTTCAAATCCTGCAAGCTAGCACCCTTAAGACCCATCAGCTGATGACGCACCCTCTCAAAGCATTCACCGACAATGTAGAGGCCAGAACCGGGCAGCAAGTGGTGAATATCGGCCACGCGCCCCGCAAGAGAATTCTCAATCGGGATCATGGCGTATTTGGCATTGCCTGCACTCACCGCCCCGAGAGCATCCTCGAAGGTCGGGCAGGGAACAGGCTCCATATCAGAATGAGCATGAAGACAAGCCGCATGGCTATGCGCTCCAAGTTCTCCCTGGAACGCTATTTTGTTTTCACTCTTATCGACCATGGCTCATCGCCTGTTCATTGACGCACTGGAAAGATCGAAAACGCCTGATTGGAAAGTTTGTTTCCTCATGCGGCACCGAGCAGCGTGCGTGCCCGCTCAAGGTCGGCGGGAGTATCGACGCCGACTGGCACTGTGTCAACGAGGCCCACATCAATGCGCATCCCGGCTTCCAGCGCACGCAATTGTTCCAGCTTTTCACGCATCTCCAACCCGGAACGGGGCAGGGTCACGAACCGGTCGAGGGCGGCACGCCTGAACGCATAGAGGCCGATATGATGATACAGGGGGCCATCGCCATAGGGTGCCGTGGCGCGCGTAAAGTAGAGTGCCCGCATGACTTTACCAACCTCGTTCATCGACCCGACGACCTTGACGACATGCGGGTCGTCACGCTCCCCATCCTCGGTAATTTCCGCCGCCAGGGTCGCGATATCCACACCAGCTGTCGCCAATGGAGCAATGCAGGCGGTTATGAGGGCGGGATCGAGAGTGGGCAGATCGCCCTGGAGATTGAGCAAGATGTCGCACGCGCCCGAGCTGTCGATCGCCTTGACGGCTTCATGAACGCGGTCGGTCCCGCTCTCATGGTCGGCGCGTGTCATTACCACCTCGCCACCCGCCTGCTCGACCACATCGCGAATTTCCAGCGCGTCGGTGGCCACAACCACCCGCCCAGCCTTGGATTCCAAAGCCCTGTGCATCACGTGAACGATCATCGGCGTGCCGCAAATATCAGCAAGAGGCTTGCCCGGGAGCCTGCTGGCCTGCATCCGTGCAGGGATGACTATCAGTGTTTGCGGCATTGTTGACATCCGTTAGAAGCTGTGGCGAATCGTGGTAACGCAATATCTCTCTCGCGTACGAGTTGCAACAACGCTTCAAGACTCTATATTCAGCGCGGAAACCGAGAAAAGACACGCACTCTAAAGGAAATTCCGGGGACTGCCTTTCATGGATTCATTTGAGATTAACAAGATCGCCGGTGCCGTGCTGCTGGCATTGCTGGTAATATTCGGCACCAAGACCATGTCGAATATCGTGTTTAAGGCGCACAAGCCTGAAAAGCCCGGTTACATGGTCGAAGTTCCCGATGCGCCGGACCAAGGGGCCGACAAGGCTTCCGATGAACCGCAGGTGCCCTTTGCCACGCTTCTTGCCAAGGCAAGCGCCGAGAAAGGCATGGGCGTGGCCAAGAAATGCTCCGCCTGCCACACATTTGACAAGGGCGGGAAAAACAAGATTGGCCCCAATCTCTATGGCGTTGTAGGCAGCAAGCTTGGCGCGACCGATGGCTTTGCCTATTCCGAAGCCCTCAAGGCCAAGGGCGGCACATGGGACTACGATGCGTTGGACCAGTTCCTGGCCAACCCGAAGGCGTTCATTGATGGCACCAAGATGTCCTTTGCCGGCATCAAGAAGGATGGGCAGCGTGCGGACCTCGTGCTCTATCTGCGCCAGCAGGGAGACACCAAACCACCCCTGCCAGAGGTAAAGGCCCCGGCTGTCGCAGCACCGAAAGCAGAAGCACCTAAAGCAGCAGCACCGGAGGCTAAAGCCCCCGAGGCCGCAGCACCGAAATCAGGAGCACCGAAAGTCAAAGCTCCCGAGGCCACAGAACCGAAAGCAGATGCACCAGAAGCCAAAGCACCCGAACCGGCAGCGCCTGCGGCTGAAACTCCCAAACAGCAATAAGCAAGCTGACAATCTTGCCGTTCTAACGAAGATTTAATTTGGCGGATTTACCCCTGCACGCCATGCTAGGATCGGTGCGCGCCAAAAGCGTGCAAAATCTTTTCATCGTCAATTGTCCGAGACACGCCCTATGGTCATGCGCATCTCCCGTTTCCTCCCCTTTGCCCTTTCACTTTTAATCTTCATATCCGTGTTGCAACCGGCAATGGCGGACCAGGTGCGCCATCACGCGCTGTCCCTGATCGGTGCGCCGAAATACCCGGCCGGGTTTACGCATTTCGATTATGTGAACCCCAAAGCGCCCAAGGGCGGCAAGGTCAGGCTGTCGGCTATCGGTTCTTTTGACAGCCTCAATCCGTTTGTCCTCAAAGGCGTCGCCGCGCGGGGCAGCGCTCTCATATATGACTCCCTGATGGACGGCTCGCTGGAAGAACCCTCGACCGCTTACGGTCTGATCGCGGAATATGTGACCTACCCGGATGACTTCAGCTCCGCCACATTCAAGTTACGCGAAGGCGCGCGCTGGCATGATGGAATGCCGATTAGCGTTGAGGACGTGATATTCAGCCTCGATACCCTCAAAACCAAGGGGCACCCCTTCTACGGCAAATATTACAAGAATGTTGTTAAGGCGCAGAAATCCGGCGAGCGCGAGGTCACATTCACCTTCGATGTTAAAGGAAACCGGGAGCTGCCGATGATTGTCGGTGAGTTGACCATACTCCCCAAGCATTACTGGACCGGCAAGGACAAGGACGGAAACCAGCGCGACTTCTCAAAGACCACGCTCACACCACCACTCGGCTCCGGGCCTTACCGGATTAAAGAGGTCAAGGCAGGCCGCGCCCTCACCATGGAGCGGGTGAAGGATTACTGGGCAAAAGACCTGCCCGTGAAAGCGGGTCAGGATAATTTCGATGAAATCCGCTTTGAGTATTACCGCGACGCCACCGTGTCTTTTGAGGCCTTTAAAGCCGACCGTCTCGACTATTTCCGCGAAACCAGTTCCAAGAATTGGGCCACAGGATATGACTTCAAGGCCGTCAAGAACAAATGGATCAAGCGCGAACTCATTGAACTAAAGCGCGGCCAGCCCATGCAGGCCTTCGTGTTCAACACACGACGCGAAAAGTTCAAGGATCCGCGCGTGCGCCGCGCCTTTGGCTACGCATTTGATTTTGAATGGGCCAACAAGAACCTGTTCTACGACCAGTACAAGCGCATCACGAGCTACTTCCAGAACACCGAACTCGCTTCCTCCGGATTGCCCAAGGGTGCCGAGCTGGAAATACTCAACGAGGTAAAGGGGCAGGTGCCAGAAGAAGTTTTCACCAAGGCCTATACCAACCCGGTGTCCGATGGCTCAGGCTCGATCCGCAAGAACATGCGCGAAGCCCTCAAGCTTTTCAAGGCGGCGGGCTGGAACGTGAAAGACCGCAAACTCCTGAATGCCAAGGGAAAGCAGATGGAGGCAGATTTCCTTCTGGTCTCACCGCAATTCGAGCGCATTGTCCAGCCCTATATGCGCAACCTGGAGCGCCTCGGCATCAAAACATCCTTGCGTGTGGTCGACAGTCCGCAATATAGCAGGCGTCTCGAAAGCTTTGATTTCGGTATCATTGTCGGGAGTTTCGGCCAGTCCCAGTCACCCGGCAACGAGCAACGCAATTTCTGGGGTACAGCCTCGGCGGACGAGAATGGCAGCCGCAATCTTATAGGCATCAAAAACCCGGCCATCGATAAGCTGATCGACAAGATCATATTCGCCAAGGACAGGCCTGAGCTGGTGGCGACCACCAATGCGCTAGACCGCGTCTTATTGTGGAACCACTATGTTGTTCCGCAATGGTTTGCGCCCTACGCCCGCGTGGCACATTGGGACCGCTTCGGTCACCCGGAAAAATTCCCGGCCCAATCGGTGGGTTTTCCCAATGTGTGGTGGTGGAACGACGAAGCA
>JAJFHQ010000056.1 GCA_021775525.1 Hyphomicrobiales bacterium | reverse complement strand
ACCTTCACTCGATAATCGGCGACTGGGTCCCGAATCGCATACTGTTTTTACAGTGTTGAACAGCACAAGCCGCACCGGATCAACTAAATGAGCAATTCCAAGGCACCTTCCCCGATACGCACCGTTGACTATGATGCGATTGAAGAAGCTTTGCTACAGAGCACCCGTGGCCGGTGGTTCCTGAACGAATATACGCAGCGCAACCGCAATGCCGACACGCGCATGCTTCTGGATGCCATAACCAAGCTCGAAACTTCGCTTATGCTGCCGCAAGAACCTGCAAAAAACGCACATTTGCACAAGGATCTGATCGAGATGGCGGAAGCAATCTCGCAAACCCGCGCCGAGATCGCCTCGATGCGATCCGATAACCAACACGATTGCCAGTTCACCACAGCGACCGAGGAACTCGATGCGATCGTCGAGGCGACGGAAAAAGCAACCTCCGACATTCTTGAAGCAGCGGAAGATATCCAGGAACTTGCCTGGGTGTTGCGAGAGAAAGGCACCGAAGATCAAGCCTGCGACCGTCTCGATGCACGCGCAACCGACATTTACACTGCCTGCTCCTTTCAGGATCTGACCGGCCAGCGCACGAGCAAGGTAGTCAATACCCTGAGCTTCCTCGAAAAACGCGTCCTCTCCATGATCGACATCTGGGGTCTTGAGGACATTGATGTGCGCGACCGCGTATCGGAAGAAGAGAGAGATGACGCACATCTGCTCAACGGCCCGGCTCGCAGGGGCGAGGGCGTAGACCAGGGTGAAGTCGATCAGATGATCAATACGGGCGCGACGGATGGAACGCTTATTGAGGGAGAGCTAGCGGGCGAGGGTATGGACGAGTTTGACCCCATCATGGCTGACCCCCCCGAGGCCAACGCACCAACACCGGATTCTGCGACGGCGCAAGTTCAATCCGCTCCGCCCATCCCGGCTGAAGCCACATCGGCCGCGGCCCGATCTCCGGCAGCAGAAGTCGAGGGAACTGACTTTTCAGTTCCAGCGAACCTAGAGATAGATGAGCTGGATGACACCAAAAGCCAAGCCTTGTTCAGTTAGATTTGCCGTCTCAAGATGCAAGAATACCAGCGAACTGATCGCCATCGATATTTCCGCCTGAAAGAACCAGTGCAACCGTCCGGCCCTTCACCTCAAGATGGCCGCTCAACAGTGCCGCCAGTGCGACTGCACCTCCCGGTTCAAGTACGAGCTTCAACTCGTTAAAGGCAAAGCGGATGGCATCGCGGACCTCATCATCACTGACCGTCAGTACTCCCGTCAAAAATTTGCTGTTAATCTGGAAAGTCAACTCGCCCGGCATGGGCGCCAGCAGCGCGTCGCAAATTGAACCCGAAAGCACCGAGTTGCGTTCTCTTTCCCCGGAGGAAAGCGAGCGGGCGTGATCATCAAAGTCTTCCGGTTCAACGGCGTAAACCTCAATGTCCGGGCTCAGATGTTTTACTGCCAGTGCCAGCCCGGCAATCAGCCCTCCTCCACCGCATGGTGCGAGCAGGCAATCTGGTTTTAACTCCAGATCTTCAGCCTGCTGCATCAGCTCCAGTCCCGATGTCCCCTGTCCGGCAATGATATCAGGATGGTCATAGGGTGAGATGTAACAAGCGCCGCGCGCGACAGATATATCGGCAGCAATCTGTTCACGATTGTCCTTGTGGCGGTTGTAGGTGATGATTTCCGCTCCTGCCGCGCGGGTGCGCTCCAGCTTGATGTCCGGCGCATCCTCCGGCATGACGATGGTCGCGGGCATTTTGCACAGACGCGCGGCTTCCGCCACACCGCCCGCATGATTTCCCGACGAACAGGCCGCCACACCGCCAGGCCACTGGTCGGCCGAAAGCCTGGAGATTGCGTTATAGGCACCGCGAAACTTGAATGCGCCCATGCGTTGCAAATTTTCAGGCTTAATAAGGACCCGACCGCCAACTTTCGCATTCAACACGCCGGATTCAATGAGTGGGGTCCGGACCGCCATGCCGGAAAGTCGCTTCGAAGCCGAGGCAACATCATCAAAAGTGGGAGGTTTCTGCGGTTCCATGGACTTTCCGTTCATTTTTTTTAAAAAAAATTCACCAACACCCTTGAAATCATGTTTGACGACCCCAGATCAAGGGGGACCAAAGAGTTCCCCCCAAGCGCTCCCCCCCACGCAGGCGCTTGATAAGCTAGAAGACCCGGTTTCATCCGGGTCTTTTTTTTTGTTTGGCTGTAGACTGGCCAGACACATCTCACAAAGAACACTTCGAAACGAGGGAGAGACTCCCATGGATTTAGGAATTGCCGGACGCACGGCCATCGTCTGCGCCTCCAGCCGGGGCCTTGGCAAAGCCTGCGCACATGCGCTGGCACAGGCTGGCGTCAATGTGGTCCTCAACGGCCGCGATGAAACAACTCTGCGTGCAGCAGCCAAAGAAATCGCATCAGACACCGACGTGGACATCACCCCCGTTGCGGCTGATGTATCGACGGCTGAAGGCCAGAAAATCCTTCTGGCTGCAGCGCCCGAGCCGGACATCCTGGTCAACAATAATGGCGGGCCGCCACGCAAGGATTATAGTGAACTTGACCGCGAGGCGATGGTCAATGGCGTGGTCATGAACATGGTGACGCCGATTGAACTGGTTCAGGCGGTGATCAACCCCATGGTCGAGCGCAAGTTCGGACGCATCGTCAACATCACGTCGGCATCTGTGAAACACCCTCTCACGGGCCTTGATCTCTCATCCGGCGCGCGCGCCGGGTTGACCGCTTTCCTGGCTGGTGTGGCGCGGCAAGTGGCAGCAAACAACGTGACCATCAATAATATCCTTCCCGGCGCTTTCGACACTGACAGGCTCCGTTCAGGTCTTAAGGGTGCAGCAAATACGCAGGGTGTTCCGGTCGAGAAAATCATCGAGCAGCGCATGGCAGCCATTCCCAGCGGACGCTTCGGACATCCGGATGAATTCGGCAAAGCCTGCGCCTTCCTGTGCAGTGCACATGCGAGCTACATCACAGGACAAAATCTTCTGATCGATGGCGGTGATTTTGACGGGGCGTTTTAATCGTCCTGAGGGCGGGGAAAATCCCGACCGCACAAAAAGAAATCGGCCCGGTAATACCGGACCGATTCCCTGCATAAAACGAGCCTGGACCCTGTCTCTTACAAGCCGGGGTTTGGCTCGCCCCCCCAATAAAGTCTTTCGGTGGCGCTTCACCGTATAGAGCGGTGAGATGTCTCATGCGCCAGTTAAACCGTGTCATCTTTATTCCAGAGGTGACGCACCAATTCAACACTGGAGACACACCTGCGCGGGTTGTACCGGGGTAGACCACCACCCTCGAATTGGCCTGGAGAGGCTGAAGACCCGCACTCGGACAAGCCCCGTTAAATGCCTACATTATTGTTTATTTTTAATAACTTAGAATAGTTTTCATGAAGTCATAGTTTTTACCATCACAAGTGTTTACGGCCTGAAATGGAGGGAAAATGGCATCAAAAGCGCACGGCCAGAGAGTGTCGTTTTCCCAACAGCTGTGGCAGTTCTGCAACGATTTTTCGAGATTCCGGAGTTCCGGTGCGGCCAGCTAGCCTGTATGGCGGGGTTCGTTCTCAGTCAGAAATGATTCCATACGGTCAATGGCGGCAGCAATATTGTCCAGGGAGTTCGCGCAGGACAGACGCAGGAAGCCCGCGCCGAAGCCGCCGAAGTCCGTTCCGGCTATGACAGCAATTCCCGCCTCATCCAGAAGGGCCGAGGCCAGAGAACGTTCATCCCATCCGGTGCCGGTAATGTTCGGGAAGGCGTAGAACGCACCCTTGGGCACTGCACAGCGGACACCCTGCACCTTGTTGAGCCGCTCCGCGACAAAGGCACGGCGTTCATCAAACGCCGAGACCATTTCACCCACACAGTCCTGCGGCCCTTCCAGTGCTGCAATGCCGGCAAATTGCGCCGATGCATTGACGCAGGAATGGCAATTGACCGCGAGACGGCGCACATGATCGACCAGCCCCTGCGGCCAGACACCGTAACCGAGCCGCCAGCCGGTCATTGCATACGTCTTGCTCCAGCCATCAAGCAGGATAACACGGTCACGTAAATGCTCGAACGAGAGCAGGCTCTTGTGCTCCAGGCCGTCATAGGTCATCTGCCCGTAAATCTCATCAGACAGGATGGCAACGCCAGGCCACTTCTCGAGCCCCTTCACAAGCTTGTCGATTTCCTCACCAGGCGTGACGCCGCCCGTCGGGTTGGCGGGGCTGTTGAGGATGATGAGCCGTGTCGCCGGTGTAATCAGCCCCAGCAGATCGTCAGCTGAAAAACCAAATCCGTTTTCCTCCCGGATCGGCAAAGGCACAGCGGTGGCCTCTGAATAGTCGATCACGGAGCGGTAAATGGGAAAGCCCGGATCAGGACATATGATCTCGGCACCTTTTTCTGCAAACATCAGGATCGAGAAAAACATGGTTGGCTTGCCACCGGGCATAACCACCACGTGCCCGGGATTAACCTCGACACCCAAACGTCGATGAATATCGGCCGCCACTGCTTCTCTCAGGGCCGGGATACCGGTCGCCGGAGTATAGCCGTGATAGCCATCTTTGAGCGCCTTGATTGCCGCCTCGACGATATGAGGTGGAGTCGGGAAATCTGGTTGGCCGATGCCCAGATTGATTATATCTCGTCCCTGCGCCGCCAGATCAGCAGCACGTGCAAGCACGGCGAAGGCGTTTTCATCACCAAGGCGAGAGAGATTTTGGGCGAGTTTGATCATGGTTTTATGGAACGGGTCAATCTGCCGTTTTGACAAGACCTAATTTGCGGGCTGCAAGGATGACCGCAGGCAGGAACAACAGGTCCCCGACAAGGGCCGCTCCCAGTGTTGTCATGAATAAACTCCCGAACAGCCGCATGGATGGCAAATCGGAAAAAGCAGTTGCGGAGAGCCCGGCAATCAGCACCAGCGTTGTTAAAACCAGAACGGGACCAATTCTGGATATCGTCTCGGTCACGCCCTCCTGAAGTGATGTTGTCTGGACCGTCTCATGGCGCAGCCTGCTGAGAAAATGGATGGTATCATCGACTGCGATACCAAATGCCACGGTCAACGCAATCACACTGGCATATTCAAGCCCGCCACCGGTCAACAGCAGCAATGAACCCGCCGCCACGATGGGAAAGAGATTTGGCAGGATTGACAGCAGCATCATCTTGAAAGAACGGAAGGCAATACCGATCATCAGGATCACCACCACGATGGCATATAGAAGCCCCCGGTTGAGCTGGCGGATCATGTCCGAGCTGCGCAGTGCTGAAACCGCTGACAGCCCAGTGACAATAAAAGTCATTTCCGGGTATTTGGCGCGCAATGGATCCAGGCTCGCATCAAGTTTTCTCAATACTGGTACCGTGTCTTCCGCGTCCAGGTTGGGGAGCCGCCCGGTCACCAGCGCTGATGGCGCGTCCTTGGCGACGAACCGCTGCACCAGATGTTCGGGTAACCGCTTGAGATAATCGGCGAGAGCGCCGGGTTTGTTCTCACCCGCGTTAATCAGCCAGCGGCGCAAGGTCTCGACCGACCACACATTGCCGACTCCGGACTGCTTTTCAATGAGGGTGTGCGTGGCCGCCAGCGCCTCGATGACATCCGGATCAGTGACGGTCTTGTCCTTGGGCCATTCCATCATGATGTGAACCGGATGTGCACCGGTAAGCTTCAGGTCAAGGCGTTCTGATGTGGCAATCGACTGCTTGTTGTCCGGCACCTGGTCGCTTAACCGGTAGCGCGGTTCAAGCTGAAAATGCAGCGCGGAGAAGATCGCCAGCAGCGATAATCCGCAAATGGCGATCAGCTGGTAGTGCGCTCTGATCCAGTAGGCAAAATTCGTACAAACATTCTCGAGGCCTCGAATTGCCTTATGCCGGGCCTGCTCCGTTTCCATGAAGTCCTTTTCGTTGCGGAACAGCAACACAACAAGGATTGGCAGCAGCACGATCACCGTGACAAAGGCAAGCAGGGTCGCGAGAGCAGCCGCAATCCCGAAGGTGCGGATCATGCCGGAATCGGTCAGCGTCAAGGACATGAAGGCGATCGAGGTGGTGATGGAGGTCAGCACGCAGGCCGGCCCCACGGTGAGGATTGCGTGCCGGATAGCGGCAAACCGGTCATCACCCAGTGTCAGCCGGCGGCGTATGGAAAAGACCATATGCATGGCGTCAGTGAAGGAGATCACCATCACCAGCGGTGGGATCACATTGATGAAAGTGTTGAGCCGCAGGTCGGCCCAGCCGAGCAAACCCATGGCCCAGAGCACTGCAAAAGCGGGGCAGAGAGATGTGATAAGCACAAGCTTGACCCGCCTAAAAAAAGCGTAGCAGATCAGCATACCCACCAGGAAGCCGGTCCCGTTATATGTGAGTCGGTCCTTGCTGATGGCCTCGCGGATTTCCAGTTGCATCACCGGAGCACCCGCCAGCTGCACCCTGAGGCCAACTGGCTCAAGCACGCTCCTGGAAATCTCCTCGATTTCACCGATTGATCTGGACAGCCCCTGTTTCCACACCACGTCCTGTTTCAAAGACAAGATAATGAGCGTGAGTTGGCTCTTGCCGTCTGGCCGGGAAAGCAACTTGCCGCCGATTAGCGGATGATCCACCACTCGCTTGGCGAGTGCTTCAAACTCCTCACCCCTTGGCAGCTTGGTCGGCAGGAGCGGTGCTGGATACCCATTTTCATCAGGCGGCTGGCGCATGGAAAAAATCGAGATAATACCTTCAACGGCATCGGCGAGTTGCAAATCCAGATGCAGGGAACGGATATGCTCCAGTGTGTCGGGCTGCATGAGGTTTTCCGACTCGATAACAACAAGCACGTCGAACTCGCTGGTGGGGAAGCGCGCGCTCATGGTCCGGTAGTGCTCAAAGTCGACCGTGTTTGATGCGAATAACTCGGACAGAGAATGGTCGGTTTTCAGGCGCGGTAGCCCAAGTGCGCAAACGGCCGAAAAAGCAAGCAGCAGCAGCAACACCCCAACCGGCCACCGAACAGCCGGAAGACCAATTCGCTCAATTCCGAAGCCTAATGATTTCATGAGCGTTTCATTTGCTGGCGCGGCAACGGATGCCTGCATTGTGAAGAGTGTTATACCGGCCGAATCGAAATGACACGGTTGCGGCTTATTTGTCGGGCGCGCATCATGCAAAAAAACTCATCAAAAGGAAACCTGCATGAAACTGTTGCGTTATGGAGCCGCCGGCTCAGAGAAACCGGGCCTTGTCGGAGCCGGTGGAGAGATCAGGGATCTGTCCGGTATCATCGACGATATCGCCGGCAATGTGCTGAGCGACGCCAGGCTGGCAAAACTTGCCGCGCTTGATACGGCGTCGCTGCCCGTGGTCGAAGGAAATCCCCGGCTTGGCCCCCCTGTCTCAGGCGTACAGAAGTTCATTGGTATCGGCCTCAATTTCACCGATCACGCCAAGGAGGCGGGGTTGCCGATCCCCGATGAACCGATCCTGTTCACCAAGGCTGTCTCGGCGCTGTCCGGGCCCAATGACGACATTGTGTTTCCGCCAGGTGCGTTCAAAGCTGATTGGGAGGCGGAGCTGGCCTTCATCGTTGGCACCAAAGCGAGACATGTGAGCGAATCGGAAGCACTGTCACACATCGCCGGATATGCTGTTTGCAATGATGCTTCTGAGCGTGCTTACCAGTTTGAAAGCACCGGTGACTGGCTGAAGGGCAAGAGCCATGACAGCTGGGGTCCGGTTGGACCCTGGCTCGTCACACGCGATGAAGTCCCCGACCCGCAAGCGCTTGGCATCTGGCTGGACGTGAACGGGGAGCGCAGGCAGACGGGCTCGTCCGAGACGATGATCTTCCCTGTTTCGGAACTGCTCAGTTATGTCAGCAAGTTCATGACGCTCTATCCCGGCGATATCGTCACCACCGGCACACCGCCCGGCGTTGCCATGGGCATGGACCCCCAGCAATGGCTCAAACATGGTGACATCATCACCCTTGGGGTGGACGGGTTGGGTGAGCAGCGGCAGAAGGTCGTTTTTGCTTGAGGGATTCTATTTCTTCCAGAGTTCAAAGAAGTGGTGTACGGGACCGTTCCCTTGCCCCACTTCGAGATCATCAGCAGCCTTCAGAGCCCCGGTAAGATAGCGTTTGGCGCGTTCGCAAGCCTCCCCAAGCGCCACACCCTTCGCGAGTTCAGCGGCAATGGCCGATGACAGGGTGCATCCGGTGCCATGGGTATTGCGGGTCTTGATGCGCGTTGCGGCCAAACGCGTCACATTTTCCCCGTCGCGCAAGATATCGACAGCTTCCTCACCCTCGCCATGCCCGCCCTTGACGAGCACAGCACTTGGCCCAAGTTCCATCAGCCGCTCAGCATGAGCCCGCATCTCCTTTTCACCGGAAGCCCTGACTTTCTCTCCCAGCAGCCGGGCGGCCTCCTCGAGATTGGGCGTAATCAGGTCAGCCAGCGGGATGAGCTCATCCCGCAGCGCCTGTTCGGCGTCAGAGTCCAGTAGCGGATCTCCGCTGGTGGCCACCATGACCGGATCGAGCACAATCGGAATGCCTTCAAGTGTGCGTAACTTTCCGGAAACGGCGGAAACTGCCTCGGCACTTCCCACCATGCCAATCTTGACGGCCTTGATATCAAGGTCATCGAACACCGCCTCCAGTTGCGCGGCAATGAAGTCTGCCGGCACCGGGTGGATGGAGCTGACTCGCTGTGTATTCTGGGCCGTCAGTGCCGTGATGACGCTAGCGCCATAAACACCCAGAGCTGAGAAGCTGTTCAGATCTGCCTGGATGCCGGCGCCACCCGAACTGTCTGAACCAGCGATTGTGAGTGCGATTGGAATCATGGTGCAGCCAGTATCCGCCGCGCCGCGCCTGTGCTGCAAGCACTAGTGATCAGCCAATGAGCGCAAGCGAAGGGAAGGCTTCAAGCATCCACAGGGCGATGACCGTCATGGTGCCGGTCAGGAACATGACCCCGGTGACGACCAGCATTCCGCCCATGACTTTTTCGACCTTGCCGAGATGCCTGCGGAAGCGCTGCAGGAATCCCATGAATGGACGAAATGCAAACGCGGCCATGACGAACGGAATGCCCAGTCCGAGAGAATAAATAAAGAGAAGGCGAATGCCTTCCGCGACGCTCTCTTCCGCCGCCGCCACGGCCAGGATTGCCGCCAGCACCGGACCGATACACGGTGTCCAGCCAAAAGCGAAGGCTATGCCAACCAGATAAGCTCCGACCATCCCGGCCGGCGCCACGGTGGATTGGCTGCGGACCTCGCGATAGAGGATCGGAATTTTGATAATACCCAGAAAATGCAAACCGACGATAATGATGGCGACCCCGCCAACCTTGGCCAGAAGGTCAAGATTCTC
>JAJFHQ010000055.1 GCA_021775525.1 Hyphomicrobiales bacterium | reverse complement strand
GCCTGTCTCATTGTCGTTCGCTGCCGTATTGGCAAGCTGGTTCATATCCACAGAGAAATTAAAGCCATTGCCCCGCCTGCGTTTTTGCCCGCCATCGAAATAGCCTCGATCCGCAAAGGCCGCGCCGTAGTCACGATCAAGAGGGTTATTCGAATCGATGCGCGACTGCGAGAAGCCAAGACCTGTCGGCGCGAAGGTTACGCCGTTGCCCTGCCCGTTTCCACCAATACCGTTCAGGGTTTCAAGCAGACCAGGCGTTGCGGAATTGAAGGCGCCCTGTAGTGCTGCAACCGTGTTCGATTTGTCGGAAGCACTGGGACCGGTTGAGGAAGCTGAATTTGGGCAATCAGGATCGAACAGGCCCGGGTTGAAGGTGACGCGCTCGAATTCGCCGTTGGTGTTCTGATAAATGTTCCTATTACCTTGGCTAGCGGTATCTTGCGAGAAAATGACGCTATAAGGGCCAACTGCAGGAACTCCATTTATAGGCGTATTTGCTGTTGGGATAGAGAAGCCGCTTAAATCTTGGCCCGGTGCCACTATTGTTCCTATATTTACAGTTTCCATTATGAAACCGTCACCAGCGATAAAATATATTCTGGCGGCTCCATTGGTTGTTATCGTGACATCGACATTGAATGCAGTCCGAGGCACATTGGCTGTACAGGTTCCATCTTGCGCCAGGCTCACGGTCCGCGTGCCGGTAATTGCGGTGAAATCCGCATTGGCCTGTTGAGGTGCACCCATGAGGCCGAGGCCGCAGGCGCCAACAATGACACTGCGTGTGAGTACCTTCCCAATATCGGAAACAACTGACTGACTGAACACCAACGCCCCCCGACGCTTCAACGGCAAAACCACGCCCTTTTATTGTTTTTCGCCCTGCCTTAGGTCGGAGCGATGTGTAATCCTTGAATTTGACAGCAGTGGGGAGTTGAATCCGAGTCAAAAGGGCGTGGAAGCAGGCATCCACCATCGTTTTTTCCCGGAATCCTCTAAATTGTGGCAAAAACGCAACAAATCCAATCGCTTGAAGGGTTTAAATTACAGCTAGATGCAACCCGTGAGTGAAGGCTTGCCATAACCCCTCTCCCATCCTATCTCCGGTACAGGCTGACTCACCTCGAATCTGCTATGACTTCCAAAACCAATCTTTAAGGACGCGACGACTATGAGCGCACGGCACGAAAAACTCATCATCATCGGTTCAGGCCCTGCCGGATACACCGCCGCCATCTATGGGGCGCGGGCCATGCTCAACCCGGTCATTATCGCCGGTATCCAGCCCGGCGGGCAGATGACCATCACCACGGACGTTGAGAACTATCCGGGTTTTGCCGATGTGATCCAGGGGCCTTGGCTGATGGAACAGATGCAGGCGCAAGCCGAACATGTCGGCACGGAGATGGTGTCGGACACGATCGTGGAGGTCGATACCAAGCGCCGCCCGTTCTGGATGAAAGCGGACTCGGGCGCTGAATTCACCTGCGACGCACTCATCATCGCGACGGGCGCTCAGGCGCGGTGGCTGGGCTTGCCGTCTGAAGAGAAATTCAAGGGCTTCGGCGTCTCAGCCTGCGCCACCTGCGATGGCTTCTTCTACCGCGACAAGAAAGTCCTCGTCATCGGCGGCGGCAATACGGCGGTCGAGGAAGCATTGTTCCTCACCAAGTTCGCCTCCAAGGTCACCGTCGTGCACCGGCGCGACGAGTTGCGGGCTGAAAAAATCCTGCAACAGCGCCTGCTGAACCACGAGAAGATCGAGATGATGTGGGACAGCGTGCTGGAAGAAGTTGTCGGCACCGAAGAACCGCTGAGCGTGACGGGTGCAAAAATCAAGAACGTCAAGAGTGGCGAGATCACGGAAGTCTCGGCTCACGGCATTTTCGTCGCCATCGGCCATAAACCGTCCACTGAACTCTTCACCGATCAGCTTGAGATGAAACAGGGCGGCTACCTCATCACCAAGCCGGACTCGACCGAGACCGATATCCCGGGCATGTATGCCGCTGGAGATGTCACGGACGATATCTACCGCCAGGCCGTCACAGCCGCCGGTATGGGCTGCATGGCAGCATTGGAAGCAGAAAAATACCTGGCGGAACAAGCTTCGCACAGCGAGGCTGCGGAATAGCGCGCCGGCCATCGGTCATCCGGATAAGAATATGGATTGGGACAAGCTCAGAATATTTCACGAGGCGGCGGAAGCCGGCTCCTTTACCCATGCTGGCGAGAAACTGGGTATGAGCCAGTCGGCGGTGAGCCGGCAGGTGAGCGCGCTCGAGACAGAGTTGAACGTCACCCTGTTCAACCGCCATGCGCGAGGGCTAAAGCTTACCGAGCAGGGCGAAATGCTCTACCGCACAGCCCATGATGTGTTCCAGAAACTGCAGACCACGCAAACCAAGCTGGCGGATTCCAAAACAAAGCCGTTCGGGGAGTTGCGCGTGAGTACGACTGTGGCCCTGGGTTCGTCCTGGTTGGCGCCGCGCATCGGCGAGTTTATTGATCTCTATCCCGATATCCGGGTGGAACTCTTGCTGGAATATGACCAGCTCGACCTGACCATGCGCGAGGCAGATGTGGGCATTTGGCTGAAAGCCCCGAGCCAGGGCGATCTTATTCAGCGCAAACTTTTCACCGTGCATCTGCATGTGTATGCGTCCAACGGGTATTTGAAGACATTTGGATCACCGGATGACCTGCTCGATTTGAACAACCATCGGATCCTCACATTCGGGGGGGTACCGCCCATGCAAATTCGAGAAATCAATTGGCTCGAAACAGCCGGACTTGAGGGGGGCGACAAGCGCGAGGCGGTGCTGCGCGTCAACAATCTGTACGCACTGAAGCGCGCCTGCCAACGCGGAGTGGGGCTGGCAATTCTACCAGACTATATGGCACGCGGTGACAGCGATCTCGTTCAGGTGCTGACCAAAGCCGATTTGCCGTCATTTGAAACCTACTTCGTCTATCCGGAAGGCGCCAAGGAGTCGAAGCGGGTAAATGTTTTCCGCGATTTTCTTGTTGCGAAATCGCGCGAATGGTCTTTTTAGGCCATTCATTCAATGCCATGTGCGAAATTTCAAATTTGGTCAAGCTATGCAGAAATGCATGGCTGCCATGCGCTCGCGGCAATTGTTGCACCGCAACAAACTCCTTAAGTTCTGTTTAATCGCAATCGCGATCAGAAGGCACATAACCCTCCCAAGGTTGCCTTCTGTTGCCAGCGGCGCAAACCGCTGACATTGGCGCTCCTCCCCCCCCTTGGAGCGGCAAGAATCCGAAGAGCCGGACCTCGCCAACAGGTCCGGCTCTTTTTTTATGCTTTGAATGAAAACCCCAGCTCTTCACATTCAAAAATCAATCGCTCATCAACATGACAGCGAGCGGTACAGGCAGAAATGCCAATGACACGATCGCATTCCTGAGCATGCAGCAAAATCGCGATAACCTAGAGCCTGACGGACCTTAAGCGCAGAGCGTTCCCGATCACGGACACACTGGACAGACTCATGGCCGCAGCCGCGATCATGGGAGACAGCAACAGACCGAAAACCGGATACAGGACACCTGCAGCAACCGGTACCCCAACGGCATTGTAAGCGAATGCGAAAAACAGGTTTTGCTTGATATTACGCATTGTCGCTTCCGACAGGCGCCGTGCACGCACGATGCCGTTAAGGTCACCCTTCAACAGCGTAATGCCCGCACTCTCAATAGCCACGTCAGCCCCAGTACCCATGGCGATGCCGACATCGGCTTGTGCCAGAGCCGGCGCGTCGTTGACGCCATCGCCGGCCATGGCAACCTTTGCGCCCTTGTTCTGAAGCTCCTTGACGATTTGGGCTTTCTGGTCCGGAAGGACGTCGGCGCGCACGTCATCAATGCCGAGCCTCCCGGCGATGGCTTTCGCCGTTCGGGCATTGTCGCCGGTGACCATGACGATGCGCAGACCTTCTGTGTGTAATGCCTGTAGCGCTGCCGGTGTCGTTTTCTTGATCGGGTCGGCAACGGCAACGATCCCCGCCAGCTTGCCGTCAATCACCACGAACATGGCCGTCTTCCCATCGGTGCGAAGCGCATCGGCCTTGTCCGAATGAGTCTTGGGATCTAGGCCTAACTCGCGCATCATTGCCATGTTGCCCAGTGCGACCTCTTTGCCCGAGATGACACCTTTGACGCCCATGCCGGTTACCGCTTCGAACTCCGTTGGCTTGCCAATGGTTATTTTGCGCTCCTTCGCGCCTTCGACGATGGCCTCGGCCAGAGGATGTTCGCTACCGCGCTCAAGGCTCGCTGCCATCTTCAGCACGGTCTCTTCATCTAAACCCTTGAAGGCAATGACATCAGTCATTTTCGGTGCGCCGAGTGTCAGCGTTCCCGTCTTGTCGACGATCAGCGTGTCCACATCGGCAAACCGTTCCAGATTTTCCGCGTTCTTGATGAGGACACCAGCCTGCGCTCCGCGCCCGGTTGCGACCATGATGGACATCGGCGTTGCCAATCCAAGCGCGCAGGGACACGCGATAATCAGCACCGACACGGCAGCAATAAAGGCATAGGCCATCGCCGGATCAGGGCCCCATATTGACCATGCAATAAAGGCGGTGACTGCCACCCCCACCACCGTTGGCACGAAATACCCCGCAACAACATCGGCCAGCTTCTGAATGGGCGCACGGCTACGCTGCGCCTCAGCAACCATGTTGACGATTTGCGAGAGCATGGTCTCCGCACCGACACGCCTTGCTTCCATGATAAAGCTGCCGGACTTGTTGAGCGTGCCGCCGGTAAGCGCATCACCTTGTGTCTTTTCCACCGGCACAGATTCTCCGGTCAGCATGGATTCATCGACCGAGGAACGCCCTTCCACAACCAACCCATCGACGGGAATTGAATCGCCAGGTCGAATACGCAATTGATAGCCCGCAAGAACCAGTTCCAGCGGAACCTCTTCATCACTTCCGTCTGCGTTCACGCGCAAGGTCGTCTTTGGTGCGAGATCAAGCAGGGCCCGAATTGCTCCGCCGGTGCGCTCGCGCGCCCGCAACTCAAGCAACTGACCGAGCAGAACCAGAACCACAATGACGGCAGCCGCCTCGAAATAAACGCCAACAGCACCACCTTGCCCACGAAAGGCTTCGGGGAAAATTCCGGGCGTCGCTGTTGCGATGAGCGAATAGAGAAAAGCGGCACCAACACCCATCCCGATCAGCGTAAACATATTGGGGCTTCTATTTACCAAAGATGCCCAGCACCGCTGAAAAAACGGCCAGCCGCACCAAAGCACTACGGGAGTCGCAAGAAACAACTCGACCCAAGGAGCAGTGCGGTGCCCAAGCCACTGCTTGACCGGCAGTCCGAGCAACGGTCCCATCGCAACGAAAAGCAGGGGTACGGTGAATGCAGCACCAACCCAGAAACGCTGCGTGAAATCGATCAACTCGGGATTCGGCCCTTCATCTCCCGTGGGTATCCCCATCGGCTCCAGTGCCATACCGCATATTGGACATGTACCTGGTCCTTCCTGCACGATTTCCGGATCCATTGGGCAGGTAAAAATTGTTCCGGGAGGGGCTGGTTCCGGTTCGGGTTGCGGCTCAAGATATTTCCGGGGATCAGTTTCGAATTTGGTCAGGCACCCCGCATGGCAAAAATAATAATGAGCGCCTTCATGGGTCGCCATGTGTTTTGCGCCTTCGATCTTCACGGTCATACCGCAGACGGGATCGATGGCCGCTTCAGCTTCGCCGGCTTGGGTCATCTTGTTCATGTGAAGCATCCCATGCGTACGCTTTACAGCTACATTCTGTGCGGTTTGTATGTAATGCCGTTCGCCACCTGCAGTTCCCGCACATATTTTATAATCGCCGCAAGCTCTCTGTTGGTGACTTGCGGTTGCCTTGGCATGTCGCCATACGGCCAGTGATGCTGGCGCACACCCCGCCTTGCGGCGAGCAGAAAGGCCTTATCCGCATGATGTCCCGGATTGTAAATCTGGTGGATTAGTGGTGGCCCCTTGTCCGTTCCAGAAGCGTTTTGACCATGGCATTGGGCACAAGTTGTATTGAATGCCTGTTTGCCCTTGAGTGCTTGTGCCGAGAGTTCAGGAACACGCACATCAATGACCACTGCCTGTTTGTCCTTATCAAAAACCCCGCTGTAGGCGAGAACGACCCCCGTTAAAACGACCCCCAGCACGGCATATGTTGAAAGCTTCCCAAAACTTTTCATGCGCAAATCACCTGTTCACTGATACCCCCATAGGGTATATGGTTTAGATTGATTTACAAGTGACAAAAACAGCACCAGGAGCACCGATAGAAGTGAAACCACGACACAAGGACTGCCTTACGCGACTGTCACGCATAGAGGGACAGGTACGCGGCGTCTCCAAAATGATAGAAAAAGAGCGCTACTGCATTGATATCCTCACGCAGTTGCGGGCGGTTAGGGCGGCGCTTGGCAAAGTCGAGTCAGAAGTCTTGAAAGATCACGCAGACCACTGTATTGCCGATGCCGTCAGAAGCGGCAGCGTGGAGGAACAACGGGAAAAATTCAGCGAGCTGATAGACCTGTTTGACCGATACACACCGTGATGCGGGGAATTACATCCAAGTGCTCTGCTTGTCCTCCATGCCTTTATACATGTCGGCGACATATTCCTTGTAGCCGTTGAAAAGGAGGGTTGGCACACGGATGGAGGTTCCAAGCACGCGTTCGGTGGCCTGGCTCCAGCGCGGGTGTGAGACCTTCGGGTTCACGTTTGCCCAGAATCCATATTCCCGCGCCTGGATCTGTTCCCAGAAACTCTTCGGCTGCGTGTCCGTAAAGGTGAAGCGCACGATCGACTTGATGTGCTTGAAACCGTATTTCCATGGCACGGCGAGACGCAGTGGCGCCCCGAACTGCTTGGCCATGGGTTTGCCGTAAGCCCCCGTCACCATGAAGGCCAGCTCATTGGTGGCTTCCTCGATGGTCAGACCCTCCACATAGGGCCAAGGATACCATGCTGCTTTCTGGCCGCGCGCTACAGACGGGTTCTTGAAGGTTTCCATGCGCACATACTTGGCCTTCGACAGGGGCTTTGCGAGCGCCACAAGATCCTTCATCGGGAAACCGGACCAGGGAATGGTCATGGACCAGGCTTCGACGCAGCGATGGCGATAGAGGCGTTCCTGCAGTGTCATTTTGCGGATGAGTTCATCGATACCGAGCTTGAACGGTTTTTCCACGTCACCGTCGAACACCACTTCCCACGGGCGGATTGGCAGTGCCTGCGCTGCCTCCGATATCTTCTTGTGAGAGCCGAACTCGTAGAAATTATTGTAGGTCAAATTGACCTTTTCGGGCGTCAGTTCGAGGGGGATTTTATATTTGGCATTGCGCTTGGCGGGATAAAGGTCCGCGCTCGGGTCGGCATCGTCAGCAGCAAAGGCCAGACCCGGCAAGGCCCCCGCAGCAGCGATTGAGCCCGCCCCGGCGATAAAGTTGCGCCGATTCAGGAAAACATCCTCCGGCGTCGCCAGACTTTCAGGGATTTCCCATCCCCTTGCATTCTTGATCAGCATGCTTCTCTCCCCTGTCCTCAAGGCTGTGATAGAATTGCATCGCAGGGCATGCAAGTCACCATTTGGCGATCTCACCCCCACCTCCTGTTAACCTCATATACGCCGCTAACCCGCTCATGGATGCGTGTGCCACGCGAATTCACATTCGCGCGTAACACGTCAGAAGGTTGGCCCGATGGCCTCAACACCATTGCTAAGAAATCAAGAAATGGGCCCATTGCCGCCTAAATTCATCGGCATTTGCCTCAGTCTCGGCAAAAACTCGCCCAACGGTTCAGCTATCTTCCCTTCCAGGGCACGACATAATTTGCCGGGGGGCATGGGGATAATTTTTGCGTCCGGGAGGGAACCATGGCGCCTTTTCTTAAAGCCTTTGGCTTGGCCTTGATACTGCTTGTCTGGTCAGAGCCGATCAGTGCACAGACTCAAACAACAGCCAATCGCAGCACAATTCAGTCGCACAATTCCACGGTCACCCGCGTGAATGGCGGGCGGGTCGGCATTATATCTGGCGGTATCGGTGGCACCTATATCCGGATTGCAACGGACCTGGCATCCGTCCTTGATGACGGCGACCGGGTGCGTGTTTTGCCCATCATGGGGAAGGGTTCAGTACAAAACATCACCGACATTCTTTTTCTTAAAGGCGTGGATATCGGCATCGTTCAGTCGGACGTGCTGAGCTTCATGAAACGCCAGGCAGTGCATTACAACATTGAGTCGCGCATCCACTACATCACCAAACTATACAATGAAGAATTCCACCTTGTCTCATCCAGCCGCATTAAAAACGTCAAGGAGCTTGCTGGAAAGAAAGTGAATTTCGGCGTCAAGGGCAGCGGCACCGATATGACGGCAAGCACCGTCTTCACCGCCCTCGACATCAAGGTTATCCCGGTCCATTTTGA
This sequence comes from Hyphomicrobiales bacterium, assembly GCA_021775525.1. Taxonomy (GTDB): domain Bacteria; phylum Pseudomonadota; class Alphaproteobacteria; order Rhizobiales; family Methyloligellaceae; genus UBA2767. The sequence continues at coordinate 37,955 of JAJFHQ010000055.1, read as the reverse complement.
TCAGGCTCTGGCGCTGGAGAAAATAAAGCGGGGAGAACTCGCTGCCACGGTCTATGTAGCCGGGAAACCTGCCCGTGCTGTCTCAAGTCTGAAAGCCAAGTCCGGCTTACAGCTGTTGCCGGTTCCATACGGCGGGAAACTTCAACAGACATATCTGCCGGCCCGCCTGACGGACAAAGATTATCCGGGTCTGGTGCAAAAAGGAGCCGCCGTAGATACAATTGCCGTAGGTGCGGTGATGGCTGTGTTCAACTGGCGGCCGGGAACCGCACGTCACCAACGTGTTGTTAAGTTCATCGACGCCTTCTTTTCCAAATTTGAAAAATTCCAGACAGCCCCGCGCCATCCCAAATGGCAGGAGGTAAACCTGGCTGCGAAACTTCCTGGCTGGACGCGGTTTGCCCATGCCGGGCAGTGGCTTGCGAATAACCAGCCCAAATCCAGCGCCACTATGAAGAAGGACTTCAAACAATTTGTTGCGGCCCAGGGACCCCGCACCGCGCTTTCACAGCCACAACTGGAAACACTGTTTAAGGAATTCGAGCGGTGGCAGCAGACCAAACAGTGAATGGTGATCGTAACGGTTCAGCACCTTGCGCATCACGAAAACGAACCACGTCCGAAGAGTATCGAGTACGGAGCAAAAAAATGGCCAGTCAATCTGAAATCCTCATGGAGGATGCCGTCGAAACACCGGTTGCGTCAAAACCGGTAAAGTCACGCACACGCCGCACCGCAGCCCCCAAAAAGGCAAAACGCACGCCTGCTCGAAAAACGACAAAGCCACCGGCCCCGGCCAAAGAGGGTCAGTCAACCAGCACCAGAATCACGCCGGTAATGACCTTGCGTGCAATCGACATCGCGGACGAAGACAAGACAAAAACTGCCAAGCTTCAAAAAACTGCCGCGTCAAAGGCAATATGCCCTCATGTGATCCAGATGCCGCCGTCTCTTCCAACGCAAGACCCGTCAGAGTCGTCTGAAATAAACTCTGACAACACTCATGGCGTGGGAACATTCGAGACGCCCACCGACATCAATGGCGAACCTCTTGTCACCGATCCGGAATTGCTGGAGTTACTGGAACAGTTGAGCGTTACCATCGATACCGCAAATACCGTTCTGGATGCAGCAGCAACACTTCCCTCTGAAACTGAAGAGAGTGCTGCAGACTTTGTGAAGCCGGAGACTGCGGAGATACCGGACCAAAAGACTGAACCCGCTCCGGTGTCTGAACCAACTCCTGCGCCTCCACCAGTCCCAGAAACGGAAACAGAGGATTTACCACCCTTGGCTGCCCGACTCGCACCAGACCCGTCACCAGAACCTGGGGCCATCGCAGCGCCGCAAAATAACAGTATCGGTTTCGGGCTTGTGGCTAACACTGCTCTTACCGGGCTGGTCTTTGCTGCCGGTGTTGCCTGGGTGCTGCACACCAATCCGTGGCTGCTGGAGGGACAGAAAGTTGCGTCGGTCAAACCAGGTGTTACAGCCGCAAAACCTGAACCTAAGCTTCAGGCCTCACTGACATCCGGGAATGTCACGGTAAAACCTGTTGCCGCCATAGCAATCCCGGCACCATCTACCATTACACCACCGGATGATGACCTAGTGCCGATGGAAACACTTTCACAACCTGCACCCGCATCCCGTGCATCAGCGCGCGGTCCGGTCGGACAGCCCATAGCCTTGAACATTCCCCTCCCCACCACTGCGGGCAATGCGGAAATGTCGGTCATGGTCCAGGGTGTGCCCGGCAACGCAAAATTATCTTCCGGAAAAGATCTGGGTGCCGGAAACTGGCTTCTGAACGAGTCACAGATTAACAATGTCGCGCTGACCACGGGAACTGATTTCAAAGCTGGGACCTATGAGCTTGAAGTTATCGTGGTGCAAAGCGACGGCAAGGTGCCTGAAACACACAAGGTGCAAGTGGATGTGGTGTCGGCGGACAAAGTGAAAACCGTCACAGCCTCGCCTCAAGCGGTGAGCGAAAAGACCGTCTTTGCGAAACCTGGCGTCGCCATCCAGGTAGCTTCCGTGCCTGAAAGCCCGGCCCCGGAAAAAGCGATATCGCAGCTGGCTCCGCAAGAAATTCATATGTTGCTGAGCCGCGGCGATGCGCTCCTGCAGGAGGGTGATGTATCCGGAGCCAGGTTGTTGCTCGAATATGCCGCGAACAGCGGCAGCAAACGGGCCATGGTCAAGCTGGGGAACAGTTTTGATCCGAAACACCTTGCGAAACTCGGAGTGCGCGGAGTTCAGCCCAATGAAGCCAAGGCCGTGCACTGGTATGATCGCGCCGCGAAATCCGCATCGGTGCAATAGAGATAGGACCCAAAAGGAGATGCGCGCCCACAGGGCAGTAAAAAGGGCCGGGGGAAATTCTCCCGGCCCTTTTTAGTTTGCATATGAAACGCTGCTAGGCCGCTTCAGCCTTATGACTGGCGAGCACCTGATCCGCCAGCTTGCCGGTCAACTCGGCCAAGTGATCGAACGTTGCAGTATAGGTGCCGACGCCGGCAGTCGCGGAACGCAATTCAACAATCAGGCTGTGCAATTCCGATTCCGGCATATTCGCCTGCACGAGGTCCCAGCCTTCCCATCCGGGCCGGCCATCAAAACCGAGGATCTGGCCACGGTGTCCGGAAATGATCTGATTGATCCGGGCCGTTGCATCCGATGGCACGGCAATCTCAACTGCCATGATCGGTTCCAGCAGAACGGGAGCACATTGCGGCATACCCTCGCGCATTGCCAATGAGCCAGCCATTTTGAAGGCTTGATCTGATGAGTCTACGCTGTGATAGGAGCCGTCCTTCAGGCACACGGCGACATCCACAACAGGAAAGCCGTATGGGCCTCTGACCAGAAACTCCCTGACACCGGTTTCAACCGACGGGATATATTGCTTGGGAACGACGCCCCCGGTGATTGTATCGGAGAATTCAAAACCCGAACCGCGTGGCAGAGGTTTGATATCGATCACCACATCGCCAAACTGGCCATGACCGCCAGACTGTTTCTTGTGACGACCGCGTATCTCGATGGATTTCTTGATCGTCTCCTTGTAGGGCACGTGACGCGGATGGGTTTGTGCGGCTATGCCATATTTACTTTTGAGCCGTTCAAGCGCGACACGCAGATGCATCTCGCCCTGCCCCCAGATGATCATTTCACCAAGGTCCTGTGAATGAACAAGGGAGATCGAAGGGTCTTCCTCAATGATCTTGGCAATCGCTGCGGTCATCTTGACCTCGTCCTTACGTTCGCTCGCCGTGAGTGCCATCCCCATCACCGGTGGTGGCGGCTCCGGGGTCTCGATGCTGACCTCCTTCCCCTTTTCACCACTCAATGTATCGCCAGTCCTAACGGTCTCCATCCGTCCGAAAGCGACCGTTGCGCCCGGACCAGCGTCACCACCCTTAACAGGGTCCTGTCCCATCAAAGTGAAGATGCCCGAAATCCGCTCATCCTTGCCGTTCATATATACAGAGCTGCTGTCAGCGAATGTACCGGTCAGTATGCGTGCCAATGTCAGCTTGCCACCATGCTCGGTGTGGAACGTCTTCAAGACATGCGCGCATGACGGGGCATCGGCGACACCGAGCCGTTCAACGGTCTGCGAAACTGAAGGTGCTTCATGACGCAGAGCCTTCAGCAAACGCAGGATACCGTTGCCATTCTCCGCCGCGCCGAGAAGTACCGGGCAGATTTCGCCGTCTTTCAACTCCTTGGAAAGATCATCAAACACCTTATCCTTGGGCGGCTCGACGTCTTCCAGAAGTTGCTCCATCAGTTCGTCATCATAATCAGCAAGCTGCTCCAGCATTGTGAAGCGGGCTTCTTTTTCACGCTCGGTCAGGTCTCCCGGCATGTCGATGACTTCGCTGGGCTGGTGCTCGCGGTATACAAAGGCGCGCTCCAGCGCCAGATCCACGAAACCTGTAGCAATTTCATTCTCCCATATGGGGATTTGCCTGAGCACCATCGGCCTGGTGCTTGCGGGCTGCAAAATAGGAAGGATATCGCGAACGCGACCTTCCGCCTTGTCGATCTTGTTCAAAAACAGGAAATGGGGAATTCCACGATCTTCAAGCTGCTTCAGGATAAGCTGCAGTGCAGGCACCTTTTTATCGTCCGGCTCGCACACGACAACGGCCGCATCGCACGCCGTCAATGCCGCGCTGACCTCATGCTGGAACTCGACCGAGCCAGGGCAATCGATGAATGTATATGAGTCTCCGAGAAATTCAGTTTGTGCGACATTGAGCTCTACGCTCATGCCGTGATCGCGAGCCTCCTGGCTTGCGTCGCCGACCGTGTTTTTGTCGGCAATGGTGCCTTGCCGTGTTATGGCCCCTGTGCGTGCGAGGATCGCTTCCAAGAGCGTCGTCTTACCGCTTAAGTAAGGGCCTACCAGCGCAATACAGCGCGGACTATGACCTCCAGTGTCCTTGGCATCTGCCATTTTACTACCTCCCCTCAATGACTTACATAAATACTCTCTCCGTAATTACGACGTACGGGGTACGCCCTTTTTATATCGTGTCAACTGAGGGGTGTTCTGGCAAGCCTCGTAGCCGATGATAGTTAGTAGAGGAAAAGGTAATTCGGTGGCGAAGCTCCTAATATCAATTGGGCTTCTCACTCCCATCGAAACCTTCCAGCGGAACAAATGTCTTGGAACTTACACACGAGGTTTCCCCACCCGGACCAACTAACATTTGCCCACCCGCATCTTCGCAACGTGTCATCGGACCATCTGAATGCCACAGTGCGAAGCCCAGCAGAACCACTCCAAGTAGAACGCCAAGTCCAAATGTGACGGCTTTTTTATCCATGATCAGAATGAGGCTCGAACAGTCGCAAGATGAATATTTTTACTCGGCCGGCGCCGCCTTGCGCCTCGTGCGCGGACGCTTGGTTTTGCGCGCCTTGGCAGCGGCGCGTTCCAGGGCTCTTGTCTCCAGCGGCCCCACGACCAGGGTGAGCATCGGCGGCACGATCAAAAGCGTGAGTACCGCCGACAGCGACAAACCGCCCACCACGACCGAGCCAAGCCCACGGTAAAGCTCAGAACCGGCGCCTGGAAAAAACACTAGCGGCAGCATCCCGAACACTGACGTCAGTGTTGACATGAAAATAGGCCGGATGCGATTGCGCGTCGCTTCTGTGATCGCCGTCTCGGGCGCCATCTTGTCCTCGCGCAGATGGATGAGCGTCTGGTGCACAAGGAGAATGGCGTTATTGACCACGATGCCGATCAAGATCACGAAACCCAGCATGGTCAGCATATCGAGCGACTGGAGATAGAACAGGTTCAGCAGGGCAAGACCCGCAACACCGCCCGCAGCCGCCATCGGCACAGCAAGCATGATGACCAGTGGATAGATGAAACTTTCAAACAGGATGGCCATTACCAGATAAACGATGATCATTGCCACGATAAGATCACCAACCATGTGGTTCCATGTTTCGGTGAGCTTATCCGCTGTACCGGTGATGCGAAGCCTTACGCCTTCGGGCAAGCCTTCCGCGCGCAGAGGCTTTATCACCTGGGTATCCAGAATCTCTATCGCCTCCTCGAGTGGGGTTTCGAAGGATGGGACCACTTCAAGCGTGACCGTTCGAAGCCTTTCACGATGGCGGATCGCGGTTGGTCCGGCGGTCATCTCAACCTTTGCCACCGAGGATACAGGAAGGATTTGGCCCGAAGCCGTAACCACGGGTAGATTGCCCACACCCTGCGTCTCATTGATTTTGCCAAGCGGACCCTTGAGCATCAGATCAAGGCGGCTGTTACCGACCGTAACCTCAACAATACGTAACCCGTCATTGAAGGTATCGATTGTTTCGCCCAGCTCCACCGGCGTGACACCATTATCGGCAAGCTTGATGCGGTCGGGTAGCACACGCACTTCCGGCGCACCGAGTTCCAGCCCCGGATTGGGACGGAACTGATTGCCCTTGTGCATTGGCAATACCTTGAGAATCCGACCTGTTGCCGCAAGAGCGGTGGCCAGGATTGTTTCCAGTTCCGGTCCCGAAACATCGAGTTCAATCTTTCTCCCACCGCCAATGCCTCGGGCGAAAATAGACCGCTGGTTGATAATGGCGAATGTGCCCGGTTCCTTGAAAATAGGATTTTGAAGTACCGGTTTCAGCTCCGAGACCCTTGAGGGCGTCACGGCTGCGGCTCCAAGAAATGTCATTGCCCTGCGGGCCACGAAAAAGAAACGATCAATCTTTGCCGGCTGGCCCTCGACCTCTTCGGGACCGGAAACAGATTTGAGCAAGGGCTTGATATCTTCTTCAATGCGCTTGGCAATTTCCGTGGTCGTGTCGAGATTGTAACCCGGAGGCGGTATAATAATACCGAACATCAGGTTGCGGTTGCCTTCGGGAAGATATTCCAGCTTAGGCAGGAATACCCAAGCAGCCATGCTACAGGCCAGAGATGTCGCGACGACAACGCTCACAGCTGCGATCTTGTTGCGCGTCACCAGTTTTGTGAACCCGGCAACACCATCCACGAATACGCGCGCAAGTTGATCAATGCCGGGAATTGAAACTCGCTTGAAGGCTTCATTTTCCTTGCCGGCACTTGCTGCAAGCAGGCGAGCCGAAAGCGCGGGAATCACCGTGATCGAGACCAGCAGCGACAGGATTACCGAAACCGAGATGGCCACGCCGATATCGCGAAACAACTGCCCCACTTCAAGCTTCATCATCAATACGGGAATAAACACCATCACCGTCGTCAGTGCCGAAACCAGCACAGCACCCCAGACCTGCTGGGCACCTCTATATGCCGCGTCTTGCGAGGTTCGCCCCTTCTCCCGAAGGCGGAAAATATTTTCCAGAACGACGATGGCAGCGTCCACCACCATCCCGACGGCAAAGGCAAGTCCGGCGAGTGAAATCACGTTGAGGGAGCGTCCGAGCGCCGCCATGGCGACAAAAGAGCCTATCACCGAAACAGGAATGGCAAGGGATATGATAACGGTCGCCCGCCAGGAGCGCAGGAACAGCATCAGTATGATGGCAGCCAGTGTGCCTCCAATCCAGATATTCTGCCGGACAAGGCTGACGGACGATTTGATATAAATCGTTTCATCATAGACCTGCCGCAACTTAAGACCCCGCCCCGGCACGGCACGTTTGTTCAATTCAGCTATAGCCTCCTGAATACCGGCCATGGTCGCAATGACATTGGCGCCGGTTTCCCGCTCAGCATTGAAGGCCAGCGCCGGTTGACCATCCATGCGAATTTTGGCGTCTGCCTCCTTGTAGGCAAAGCCCACCTTGGCGATGTCATTGACGGTGACGCGGGCCAGCCCACCGGTTTGCGGGTCGCGAACAGAACGCAGAACCACGTTACGAATATTGTCCAGAGTATTGAGTTCACCCTCGGTCCGCACAACGTAGCGGCGCTTGCCTTCGTCTACGTCGCCTGCACTCATGACCGCATTGTTGCGCCGGAGCACATCGACAATGTTTGAGACCGTGAGCCTGTAGCGGGCCAGAAGTTCCGGCTCAATGACTATCTCAATTTCACGTTCACTGGCGCCATAGACATTGACCTGCCCAACGCCCTCAACACGCTCGACACGGTCCTTGATCACATCCTTGACGAAATCACCAAATTCATTGATCGGACGTTCATTTCCCGGTGCGCGGGAGACGATGAACCAGGCAATGGGGGAATCTTCCGCACCCGCAAGCTTGATGGTTGGTTCATCCGCTTCATCCGGGTACCCGGTAACGCGATCAAGCCGGTTGGCAACTTCCAGCATGGCGCGATCCATGCCCGTGCCCACGGCAAACTCCATCTTGATCTTGGAGTTGCCCTGCTCGGATGAGCTTTCGATTGTAGACAAGCCGGCGATACCGCGCAGCACGTCTTCCTGACGGATGACGATTTCGCGCTCAATCTCGGCTGGTGCCGCGCCAAACCAGCTTGTCTTCACAGTGATGACTGGCCGGTTCACGTCGGGAGCGAGCTGAATGGGAATCGTCTGCAGGGCTACGATCCCGAACATCACCGCCATCAGCACGACAGACACCACGGCGATTGGCCGCTCGATTGCCGCGCGTATCAGGTTCATGATGAACCTTTCTCTACGCGCACTTTGGCACCCGGTTGAAGCCGTTCATTGCCGCGGATAACGACCACTTCACCTTGTTTCAGTCCGCTCACAACCTCGAACCTGTTGCCCAACGCATCCCCCAGAACCACAGGGCGTATTTGAGCGCTTTCCTTGTTCACCACATAGACGATGTCACCCTTGGGCTGTTTTAGAACAGCGTCCTTATGGACCGTAACCACTCTTCGATCCTCGCTGATGGGAACATAGACAACCACAGATTGAGACTCGGCCAGTGGCCGTTTGGTTTTGCCGAATTCAGGCACCAGCCTTACAATGCGGGTTCGCGTTCGCGGATTTTCCGATGGCAGGATTGAGCGGACTGTCGCCTTGTGGCGCGAGCCGTCATCGAGTTTGAAATCAACCTTGCGTCCGGCGGACAGGCCATTGAGGCGCGTGTAGGGTATGAACGCCTCGACTTCCAGCGAGCGGTCGCCAATCAAACGGGCCAGCGGATCACCCTGCTCCACATAGGCCCCGGCCTCGGTGTAGCGGCGCATAACCACGCCCGCATAGGGGGCCCGCACAGCGGCATATTCCACATCGATCTGTTTGCGCTGCAGATTGGAACGCTTGATCGCGACATTGGCCCTGGCCCGCTCGACGCGCGCTTCAGCTACAGCGACTTTCTTTTGGGCGTCTTCAAACTTAGCTTGTGAGAATGCAACCGACGTGCTTAACCCTTCCTGGCGCCTGAGCTCGGTCTTCGCCACGTCCAGCTCTGCGGCCCAGGTCTTCATCTCCGCACCGGCCTCATCGAGTTCACTCTGCGTCAGGTTCAGTTCCGCCTTCAGGATTTCACCGTCCAGCACGACCAGCACCTGACCCTTGCGCACCCTGTCACCGACCTCAACATGAATACTTTCCACAGGAGCAGAAATCCTCGCGGCAATATCACCCATGCGCAAGGACACCAGACGTCCGACAATCGGCACGGTCTGGGTAAAGGGCTCCGTGCGCACCTTCTCCACGCGCACGAGCATTGCTTCCAGCTCTTGTGCAACAGCCGGTCCCGGCACCGCTAGCCATATGACATGGACGGCAGAGAACAGGCTAACCAAGACGAAGGCCAGATGGCGAATATTTTTCATATGACTTGGCATTTTTCAGATCATTCCAAAAGCGTCGAGCGGCAGCATAAGCGCAGGCTATTTATGATCAACAGGATATTGTTAGACTTGATACGCTGCCGATGTCGGATTCCCTGCGCTCGAAATACGCCTTTTCTGCGTTTTCGTTAACCCCTGAGCCAGCGTTTCAACTCGATTCATAGCCATCGCCAGCACCTTACGAGCCGTGCAAGATGTTTTGATTGGAGTATACGGTTTCGCGGCATAACCCGTTTTCACGAAATCGTTTCGTGTCATGGTGGTAAACAGGACGCCAGTTCGCTTGGTTTGCCAAAAGCGAGTGATTCTTCATAAAATTGACTAATTTCCGCCCGAATCAGTGACTGATTGCCTCACTGTGGGCAATAAATCCCATTAAAACTTTTCGTCAAGAAACGTGAGTTCCGGTGCTGGGGGTACGGGGTAGTAACGCGTATCGGGAGGGAAGAATGTCGTATCCGCGCCGCGCGCGCCAGTCGGGTTTACCGGCCGGTGCAAGCTGTCAGCTTGAGCCGCATTCCACCGCATCTCAAATGCACCAGCCGCGGCATATTGTTTTGCGTAGCCGCATCTTCTCGCAACAAACGCGACGGATATCATGATCCAGCCGCGTATCAGTTGTGTCGTCGAAATGCCGGTGTGTACCCCCGTGCCTCCGGCCGGATACGGCAATGCCGCTGGTGATGCCGGGTTTGCTCCCCCCGCATTCACATGGTCTGCAAAGGCCACGTGCCACCTGGCTACCAGCGGCACCATTTCATCCATCAGAGCCATTATGCAGAAAAACCGCGCTGCCAAGCTCATGCGCGAAACAGGTTTCATAAATAAACTTTCAGTCTTTAGGGCGCCGTCCCTTCGCTCCCGCCCCCGAGCGGGGATCGGAGCCGGTTCTCCCGCGCCAGTGTATCGCCCTGGGATCGAATGCCGTCTCGACCCAAGCCGTCTGGCGCCAATGCGCGCAACGCAAGACCGATCGATAGTCTCGCGTCCGGGATTGGAGTGAACTCGCACACTCCACCCGAGTGATCGTCTTGTCGCGCGTCTAGGCCGGCCTCCAATGTTCCCCGCGTCAATGGTGGGATAACGGAGTGCCGGCCGCCTCTTTAAAACTAAGACCTTGTCGGAGCTCGTAGCCGGGACACCCCGTGCATCACACACCAGGGCTAAAATGTGCCCTGGCGGGAAAATGCTGTGGTCCCCGCGAAACGGCATGCGGCTCTGCATTGTTGCACGCGCACCGTCTCAATCGGCCTCGGGTCCGCTTCATTGGGACCGCTAGCTCACCCTCACTTTGCAATCTTGCAATCAGGCGAGCCGGCCAAGTTGACCCTGAGATAGGTGCCGATACCGGCAGTTCAACCAGGTGATCGGAATGGTTGTGATTTAGCGGGTCCTCGTGTGAATTGGGTTTCCTTGTGAGGGAAGGAAATAGATATATTTTCTAATGATGCATAATATATCAGTTATATTTATCTGTCTTTCTAGATTTTAAGGGATATTTTTTGCTATATTTTCAAAGCTCGACGAAAACATGAAATCATGCCCTCTCGCCGGTCCTGGCCAGCAATTCCCTAATAGGCATCTTCGTTCGCAAGGGACTTGGTCGTAACTTCAATCCCATGTTCAGCCATCACGGTCCTGGCAATTTTCTTTGCCCCTTGCCCGGCATGAATATCACTGGACACCTGGGCGGTAACGATTGCTCCTTCATGAAGAAGAGAAATCGCCCAAGCGAGACCATCGGAATCGCGCGCACCAGCTGATGATGCCAAAAGGCGCAAATATTCCAGGATCAGCCGCTTATGCTCGGCCGCCAGTTGATGCACCGGATGGTTCGCCTCGGAAAACTCCGCCGTGGCATTGATGAAGGCGCAGCCGGTAAACGGCACCCCGGCAAAGGCCCTGCCAGCAAACCACTCATCAAGCGCGTCGAAACTTGCGAGCAATCGCTCTGCCGGCGTGCCGCCAGATTTCTCGATGGCGCTCTTGAACCAGATACGGAACTGCTCATCCCGCCTCCGCAGGGCCGCGAGAATAAGCTCGTCCTTGGAGCGGAAATGCTTGTACAGCGTCATCCGTGCCACGCCGGCTTCCTGCAGGATCTTGTCGATCCCGGTGGCATGAAAGCCATCCCTGCCGAATAATTTCACAGCCGTTTCAACGAGATGCTCTTTCTTGCTCGGGCGTGGCATTATGGTTTCTCCAAATTAATATAGACCGTTCAGTCTCTAATACTTTAATTATCACGCAAAAGTCAACTCTTGTAGCATTGATTTATATACTGAACGTTCTATCTTTAATCAAATCAAATGCGGATCTCGTTCCAGATTCTGCACATACGGACAAAACCTTGAATAGATGAATCGACTTTGGAAAAGGAAACAAGATCAATGCCCCGCTTAACCCCCATTGACCCGAATACCGCCACGGGCAGAGCCAAGGACCTGCTGGATGACGTACAGGCCGCCATCGGCGTAACCCCGAACCTGCTGCGCACGATGGCGCAGTCTCCGGCGGTGCTTGAAGCCTATCTGGTGCTATCAAAAGCGCTATCCGGCGGCGAATTTTCAGGAGCCTTACAAGAGCAACTCGCCCTCACTATCGCAGGTGAAAACCATTGCAACTATTGCGCATCGGCACACACCCTTAAAGGGCGCAATGAAGGTGTTGGCGAAGACGAACTCGCTGCAAACCTGCAAGGCAACTCCAGTGACCCGCATACGCAGGCGATCCTTACCCTGGCACAAACCATCGTCGCCAAGCGCGGGTTCGTCTCGGATCAGGATTTGGCTGAAGCACGCCTGGCTGGCGTCAGCGATGCCGAAATCTCGGAAATTGTCGCTGGCGTCGCGCTGAACACCTTCAGCAATTATTTCAACCACGTCGCGCAAACAGAAATCGACTTCCCGCTCGTATCGGCCGGTGAAGCCGAAGCGGTAGCCGCCGCTTAACCGGCGGAAGAGGGCATGAAGCGTTCCCTCCGCGCTTCATGCCCTTGCTGCACCAAAATAAGGAATTGGATCAATGTCACTTCAGATACCCGGCCTCAGAGGTCTTAAAAAAACCGTCACGGCGCTGGCCCTCAGCCTCACCATGGCCCTTGCCACGAACACTGTAACAGCGCAACAGGCGTTCAGCGCCCCGACGAAAATCACCCAGACCCAGCACAAAAGCGTAAAGGTCAACGGGCTCGATATATTCTACCGGGAGGCCGGCCCCAAGAGCGCGCCGACAGTCCTGCTGCTGCACGGCTTTCCGACATCCTCGCAGATGTTCCGCAAGCTAATCCCCGCGCTTGCCGAGAGATATCATGTAGTTGCACCCGACTATCCGGGCTTCGGCAACTCCTCCATGCCGGCGCTCAACGAATTCGACTACAGCTTCGACAATCTCGCCAATGTCATCGAGGGCTTTACGCAAAAGCTTGGCCTGAAAAAATACAGTCTCTACGTCATGGACTATGGCGCACCGGTCGGCTTTCGCATCGCCGCGAAGCATCCAGAGCGGGTACAGTCCCTGATCGTGCAGAATGGCAATGCCTACGAGGAAGGCCTGAGGGATTTCTGGAAGCCGTTTCGGGCCTACTGGAAGGACCGCAATGAGCAAACCGGCAAACCGCTTGAAGGGTTCCTGAACATTGGCGTCACCAAGTGGCAATACATCCATGGCACGCGCAACCCGGACGCGATTTCGCCGGATACATGGACGGTGGACCAGTATTTTCTCGACCGCCCTGGGAACAAGGAAATTCAGCTCCAGCTGTTCCACTCCTATGGCACGAACCCTCCACTCTATCCCGAGTGGCAGGCCTACTTCCGCAAGCACCAGCCACCCACGCTGATCGTCTGGGGCAAGAACGACAAGATTTTCCCGTCAGAAGGCGCACATCCCTACAAGCGTGATCTCAAGAATGTCGAGCTGCACCTGCTCAATACCGGACACTTCGCCTTGGAGGAAGACGGAGAAACCATCGCCCGCCTGATCCGCACGTTCCTGGGTAATAACCTGTCCTGAGGATGACCTTGAGGCCACTCCATTTTGGATATGGGGTGGCCTCAACGCAAAGGTTTGTGCTTGATTATGTTCAATAAAATGCCGCTTTGGAGCGTGTCATGAGTGACTTTGTCAGCGATATAGCATTTACACCCTCAGTCAAAGCCGAGCAGGAAAAGCGCGGTTCGCGAGACGGTTATGTCAAAATGGCTGAAAAACGGGATTTCCAGAACATCATCACCGATGATCTGGGTTCCTTTATCGCAGAGCGCGACAGCATCTATCTCGCCACGAGCAGTAAGGATGGCCAACCCTATATCCAGCATCGCGGCGGCCCGAAGGGATTCTTGAAGATACTGGATGAACGCACCCTCGCCTTCGCCGACTACAGCGGCAACAAGCAATATATTTCGGTGGGCAATCTGGCCGAAAACGACAATGCCTACATATTCCTGATGGATTATCCCAACCGGCGCCGGGTGAAAATCTGGGGACGGGCGAAGGTCGTTGAAGATGATGAGAGCTTGTTGGCCAGTCTGATGCCAGACGGCTACAAGGCACGGCCCGAGCGCGTGTTCGTCTTCACAATCAGCGCATGGGATGTAAATTGCCCGCAGCATATCTTACCGCGCTATGACGAGGATATGGTACGCCGGGTGACTGAAAAGCTCACCGCGAGGGTTGGAGAGCTGGAGGCTGAGAATGTGCTGCTCAAGGAGCAGTTGGCTTCAGCGGCGCGTTAGCGACCCTGCCTCTCAATCCGGTATGCCGGTACCGCGCAGCCATGGCTCCACGAAGCGGCTCAGCATCATTCCCACTGTCATGGCAAACACAAAAATGAACGCCATCAGGGGGTTAATACCGAACATCGTCAGTGCTGGCCCCGGACAAATACCGGCGAGACCCCAGCCAAGCCCGAAGACCGTGCTGCCCACTACGAGCGGCGCATCAATATCTCGCCGCGTTGGAATGAATTGTTTTTCCGCGAACAGCGGCTTGCGTCCCTGTAGAAGCCAATAGCCCGGCAGAGATACCGCTAGAGCGCCTGCCATGACCAGAAGGAGCGCGGGGTTCCATACGCCCGCAAAATCAAGAAAACCCAGAACGATAGCAGGATTGACCATGCCCGAAAGCGTAAGTCCTGCACCCAGGAGCAATCCGGCAAATGCTGCGCCGATTATCATCATGGTAAATTCCTAAATCACGTGCCGGATCACGAATACCGTGGCTATGCCGATGGACATAAACACGCAAGTTGCCACGATCGAGCGTGGTGATAGCCGTGACACACCGCATATACCGTGACCTGATGTGCAGCCTGAGCCGATCGCCGTGCCGAGACCGACCAGCAATCCGGCGATCAGGAATACAGGCATGGCTGTATCGATTTGCACCTGGCCAGGCCGCCCCGATGCTGCCAGCAGAATGGGCGCGGTGATGGTTCCAGCGACAAAAGCCAGCCGCCACGCCAGGCCATCAGACAAGCGGATCAATCCAGACCAGATGCCACTGACCCCCATCACCCGGCCATTCATGGCAAGCAGAACGAGAGCGGCAAGACCGATCAACGCGCCGCCAATCAGTGGCATAAGAATGTCATTTGCACTCATATCCGGACTGCCTTCTTTTGACGGGGCGGGCCCTATGTCAGGCTTCCACAGAATCTCTGAATCCGCTGGCAAGCCTCTTCAAGCACATCTATCGAAGTGGCATAGGATACGCGGAAGAATGGCGACAGGCCGAAAGCTTCGCCGTGAACCACTGCAACGCCCTCTTCTTCCAGAAGCGCTGAGACAAAATCTTCGTCGGTCTCAATCTTTTTGCCCTTCGGCGTCGTCTTGCCCATGCAGCCCTTGCAGGATGGGTACACGTAAAAAGCCCCTTCCGGTGTAGGGCACTCCAGTCCCTTGGCTTGGTTCAGCATGGAGCACACCAGATCGCGTCGCTCTTTGAAGGCTTCAGCGCGCTCGGACAGAAAGTCCTGAGGTCCTTCAAGCGCCTCTACCGCCGCCCACTGGCTGATAGAACAGGGATTTGACGTCGACTGCGATTGCAGTTTGCGGATGGCCGAAATCAGCACATCCGGGCCCGCCGCGTAGCCAATACGCCAGCCGGTCATCGAATAGGCTTTCGACACGCCATTCATGGTGAGCGTGCGATCATAGAGTTTCGGCTCGACCTGCGCCGGAGTGGCGAATTTGAATCCGTCATAGACGAGATGCTCATACATATCGTCCGTCAGTATCCAGACCTGCTCATGACGGAGCAGAACATCTGTCAGCTTTTTCAACTCATCATGGCTGTATGCCGCACCAGAAGGATTGGATGGCGAGTTGAAGATAAACCATTTGGTTTTCGGTGTGATCGCGGCTTCGAGAGCTTCCGGTGTCAGTTTGAAACCATTCTCTATCGTGGCCTCCACGAACACCGGCTCACCGCCGCCAAGCCGTGCAATATCGGGATAGCTCACCCAATAGGGCGCGGGGATGATGACCTCGTCGCCAGGATTCATTGTAGCCAGCAGAGCATTGTAGAGTACCTGCTTGCCACCGGATCCGACTGTTACCTGTGAGGGTTTGTAGTCCAGACCATTCTCGCGTTTCAGCTTGTTGGCAATGGCCTGTTTCAACTCCGGTATGCCATCCACGGCAGTATATTTAGTCTTGCCTTCGGTGATCGCTCTGATACCGGCCTGCTGGATATTCTCAGGCGTGCCAAAATCAGGTTCACCGGCCCCCAGGCCGATTACATCCTCACCGGCGGCCTTGAGTTCCATCGCCTTGGTGGAAACGGCAATGGTCGGGGATGGCTTTACGCGTTGAAGGGAGTCGGAAACAAAGCCCATGACAACCTCTTATATGTTGTAATTTGAAATCCGGGACACCTGTGTGAACAGGCCGAGGGCAACCTAGGCCCGGGCAGGACGTCTCGCAACAAAAATTGGCCGTGTAATCTCGAAAATGGTCACCGCTATTATCCCGGTTCCGGATTGTGGATCGCAACACCCGCCATCACCAGAGCCACGCCCAGCAAATCTGTAGCACTAGGCAGTTGCGCCAGGACAATCGCACCAATGAGCGTGGCTGTTGCCGGCAGCAGTGCCAGCAACAAGGCAAAACTGGCGCGCGGCAAACGCGACATCGCCAACTGGTCACAGACGTAGGGAATGACCGAAGAACAGAATCCGACACCAATACCGGCAAGGATCAGGTTCATCGACCCGAAAGCCTTGAGCGCTTCGATGAAGCCGATGGGCATAACGAACACAAACGCCAGCATCATCGCCGCCCCCAACCGCTCGACTCCGCCGCTGGCACCGCTTTCAGAGATTTTGTGTCCAAGAACGATGTAGCCGACGAATAAAACGCCGTTGAGGGCTGCCCAGAACAATCCCCATGGCTCCACGGACCAATGGACATCGATCAGAATGACAACACCCGCAACTGCAAACGCCAGAGCTAGAAGATTGCGCCGCGTCCGCACCCCGTAGAGCGCCACGCCAACAGTACCGACAAATTCCATTGCCGCAACCAGGCTCATGGGTAACTTGTCGAGCGCCAAGTAGAACGCGCTGTTCATGATGGCCAGGCATGAACCAAGCCCTATGAGAAGCACCCTTGTCCGCATATCGGCATTCAGAAAGGTCTGCCACGGCTTCGTAACGGGCGCGAAGATGGCTGCCGCCGACGCGATCCGGAGCCACGCAACGCCCAGAACTCCCACGGAAGGGAAAAGGAGCACCGCGAAGGCCGGCCCCAGATAATGGAACACAGCACTCACACCGAACCACAAATGCGGTGGGACGGCATTGGCAGCTTGCGTTAATCCCGGAGGTGCAGCCTGGTTCATATGTGCCCTTCAGACAGATATCACAGGGCTTTACTATGATAGGCAAAACGGCTATTTTATATGATATTAATTAGGCATTTATAACCAATATCTAATTTAATTGGGCTGCATATCGAATGAAAAGCCTTCGAAACAAAAATGGTGATCCTGACCGGATAGACGGGCATATACTGCAGACTCTTGTAGATGATGCGCGCACCAGTACGGCTGAAATAGCCCGCAAGGTAGGCCTCTCCGCACCGAGCGTTTCGGAACGAATCAGGCGACTTGAGGAAGCCGGTATCGTCACCGGATATACAGCAACCATCAACCCGCAAGCTCTCGGTCTTGAACTCACTGCATGGATTCGCATTCGGCCCATGCCGGGTCTGTTTCACAAGGTTGCAAAAATCCTGGAAAAACTGCCGGCCATCGTTGAATGTGACCGGATCACCGGTGAAGACTGTTTCATCGCCCGCGCCCATGTGAAATCGGTGAGCGAACTGGAAGTATTAATCGATGAAATCGTCCCCTACGCTATGACCAACACGTCGCTGGTCCAGTCATCCCCGGTCAAACGGCGCTTGCCGCCAATCCCCAATGTCAGGATCGAGACATGACCCGGTGGCTGCTCATGCCGATCGGGTTTGTTTTCGTGTTCATGCTATTGCTGTGGCTCAGCAGCTAGCGCATCAGCCTAAGACCCGAACTCAAAGCCAACCGGATGATAGCCCATGCGCCTTTTCAGTCGACCTGCTCGCCTATTCTTTCAGTTTGTCGGTGTCCTGGCTGTCATTGGACTGATGGCGGTTGCGCTTGCTGTCCCGCTATTGCCCCGAATTCTTCAGGTTGAAGATAAAATTCAAAAAGCCGATTACATCGTTCCGCTGGCCGGTAACTGGCACCGTATAATTAAAGCCGCAGAACTGTACAAAGCGGGCTATGCGCCAAAGCTGGCTCTATCTAACGCCCGGGTTCCTCCACCGACACGTTTCCACGAGATACGCAAGGCGATGGGTATTGAGGTCCCGGCCCCGCGTGAAATGCGCCATCGCTTAATGATCCATCTCGGTGTGCCGGAAAACGCTCTCCTGGCTTTCGGTGATGGTCATATTTCAACATCAGAAGAGGCGGAAGCATTTCAGAATTTTCTCAATCAACAAATGACCGGTTCAAAAGCGGGGAAACCGAAGGGGATAATTCTTGTCACCTCGCCATTCCATAGCCGTCGTGCGAAGTTGATATTCGAAGCGGCTATGCCAGATATGCGGTTCATGATGACATCACCACCCGAAGGCAGGCTCAAAACACAGTGGTGGCTCGATCAAAAATCCGCGCAACTCGCCGTTTCGGAAGGTTTCAAATTTATGTTTTACCTTCTCGGTGGGCGCTTTCGATCCCCCGTGGCACCCTTCTGATAAATTCAGCAACCCATTGAATTCAATAATTTAATAGCCAAATATTTACATTCTCACCTTGTCTGCATTCCCTCCTGAACAATTGAGACAGACAGCAGAAATTATGCGCTCGAATTAACGGGACTTTAGAGAGCTCGCGGTAGGATGCTCCCACTTTCAAGGCAAGTGAGGGGCCGGTTCATGTATACGATCACCAATCCAGATTCTCTGGAGCCTATCCGCTCGCAACGCTGGGCTGCCTTTTCGGAACTTTGGATCCCGGCGCTGAAAAGCCACGCACCGCTTTTCATTCTGCTTGCCATTCACATTATTTGTGCCGTCGCCATCACTGCCGCGACGCCAGGCCTGACGCCTCCGGGACTCATCACCCTGGCCTTGTCTTTTGCGACCTTTCTCGGCGTGATCCTGCCGCTGAGCATCCTGTCGCTGCGCTTTTATCACCTGGCTACAGTGATCAAGCCGGAACACCCCATCCCAGCCCTTATTAGAGATGTGTGGGACTTCCTGCGTCAACCGGACCGGGCTGCGAACGGGTTAGCGATTGTGATTGTCTTCGTATTCTTCATGAATGTGTTTGCCTATCTCAAGGGCTCGGTTCCGATCGTCCAGCCATTCGCTTGGGACACCACCTTTATCGCGTGGGACAAGTGGCTTCATTTTGGCCGCGCGCCCTGGGAGTGGCTGCACCCCATCCTCGGTTACGCTCCTATCACACTGCTTCTGGTCGCCTGCTACCACCTCTGGTTCATGGTGATGTGGATCCTGGTGTCGGGCCTAGCTTTCGCCCGTGTGCCCTCCGTGCTGCGTACGCGTTTTTTCCTGGCTTTCATGCTCACATGGGGTATCGGCGGCAATCTCATGGCGATCGTCTTCTCTTCCGCCGGTCCCTGCTACTATGCGTTGACAG
Organism: Hyphomicrobiales bacterium; assembly: GCA_021775525.1. Lineage (GTDB taxonomy): Bacteria > Pseudomonadota > Alphaproteobacteria > Rhizobiales > Methyloligellaceae > UBA2767. The sequence goes on along the minus strand of JAJFHQ010000055.1, from coordinate 18,550 downwards.
GAAACTCACCAGACCCGTTCGTGCCACTCCTCGACTATCTCCATACTTTGAACGAAACATTTCCGGTCTGGTCCATCGATACACAAATGCTGCTGTGGGATGGCTATCAGGGCAAAGGTCTCAGGCTGGGCATCTCTGCCATGCCGAGTATGCACAATGCGGCTGCTCTCCTGTTCGCACTCGCCTGCTGGCATATCAACCGCAAACTCGGGATTGCACTGTTCATCTTCACAGGCTTGATCCTGCTGGGCTCCGTCCATCTCGCCTGGCATTACGCTATCGACGGTTATGCGGGCATCGCTATTGCACTGATTGCCTGGTGGGTTTCGGGAATCATTGCTCGCAAATGGGAAGCGGGCGCGTGGGCGCAGGATTATGCGCGGATACTCAGGCAATATGGTGATCGCAGCCCTAAAATCTCTGGATAAACACAACAACAGTGTCATTTCGTGTAGAGAACGCTAAACTCCCAAGAAGCAATCATTTGGGGAGGAAGCGATGAAGCTCACAAGTGAGCAACTTGCCGAATTCGACGAGCAGGGATACCTGTTTCTGCCGGAATGCTTTTCCGACGAGGAAGTCGCAGTTCTTCGCGCTGAAGCAGTGGAAATCTACAAATCAGACCGCAAGGAAGTGTGGCGCGAGAGCACCGGCGCCCCACGTACCGCTTTCTCTGCTCATACCTACAATGAGGCCTTCAGACTGCTGGGCGCGCACCCTCGGCTTATTGAACCCGTCAAGCAGTTACTCGGCGAGAAACTCTACATGCACCAGTACAAGGTGAACGCAAAAGCGCCGTTCGACGGCGAGCTGTGGCAGTGGCATCAGGATTACGGCACCTGGGCGCGTGACGACGGCATGCCCGAAGCCCGCGCCATGAACATCGCCGTGTTCATGGATGAGGTGATGGCCATCAATGGCCCACTGATGATCATCCCCAAGAGCCACAAGCACGGCGTGCTTGATGCCGGCCATGACCTGGAGACTACCTCCTATCCGCTCTGGACCCTGGACAAGGATGACATCACCCGGCTGGCCGATGAAGGCGGGATCATCGCCCCGACCGGCAAGCCCGGCGCGATTCTGATGTTTCATGGAAATCTTGTGCACGCATCACCGCCCAATATGACGCCTTACCCGCGCAAGATCGTGTATCTGACCTTGTGTGCTGTCTCCAATCACATTACCAAATTCACCCGGGAGGACTGGATCGCGCATCGTGATTTTGCTCCGATCGAGGCTGTGGCAGACGATGCTCTGCTGGAATATGCGCGGAACTATTCGGTAGCGGCGGAGTAGCAAAGAAATGAATCTCAACGCCCTTGCCCTCGCGCGTATCGAACGCGGAGAAGACCCCGTTCGTGTCGGCCTCATTGGTGCCGGAAAATTCGGCTCCATGTTTCTCAACCAGGTTCCGACCAGCCCGCTCGAAGTCACGGCGATTGCCGATCTTGATCCGGATCGCGCACGTGCAGCGTGCAAAAATGTCGGCTGGGAAGAAGAACGCATCGACAGTGTGTCCTTTCATGAAGACGGCAAGGAACTGGCCGCGCGTGATGATGTGGATGTTGTCCTTGAGGTTACCGGCTCGCCTCCTGCCGGCATCGCCCATGCACGTACCGCCTTCGCCAATGGCAAGCACATCGTCATGGTCAATGTGGAGGCTGATGTGCTCGCTGGACCCCTGCTGGCACGCGAAGCGGAAAGTGTCGGTGTCGTTTATTCCATGGCCTATGGCGACCAGCCGGCACTCGTGTGCGAAATCGTAGACTGGGCGCGTGCGGCTGGTTTTGAGGTGGTCTCTGCAGGCAAAGGCACCAAATATCTGCCCAGCTATCACGCCTCAACACCGGACACCGTGTGGGAGCATTACGGCCAGACACCGGAAGGGGCGAAGAAAGCGGGCATGAACCCGCAAATGTTCAACTCGTTTCTCGACGGCACAAAGTCCGGCATCGAGATGACAGCCATTGCCAACGCTACCGGTCTCTCCCCCTCACCTAATGGGCTTAGTTTCCCGGACGTGCCTACCGATGAATTGCAGAACAAGCTGATCCCGGCAGCAGATGGCGGGTTGCTCGACCATAAAGGTCAAGTGGAAGTCATCTCGTCAATTTACCGGGACGGCAGCGAGATAGAGAACAATCTGCGCTGGGGTGTCTATACCGTGTTCGAAGCACCCAATGAATATGCCCGCGCCTGCTTTAAACAATATGGGCTGAAAACCGACCCTTCCGGCCAATACTCTGCCATGTACCGCCCTTACCATTTGATCGGGCTGGAACTTGGGATCTCTGCCCTTTCCGCCGTGCTACGGAATGAACCGACCGGACAAACACGCAATTTCATGTCCGACGTTGTCTCGATCGCCAAGCGCAACCTGAAACAAGGCGAATTGCTGGACGGTGAAGGCGGCTACACGGTCTGGGGCAAGGCCCAGCCTTCCGCCAAGAGCCTGCAGTTCGGTGCGTTGCCGATTGGCCTGGCACACGCCGTGAAGCTCAATCGGGATATCAAGGAAGGCGAGACGGTGCGCTGGGACGATGTGTCGGTGGATGAAACGATGGAAGCGGTGAAAACACGCCGTGCCATGGAGCAGGCGTTCAGTTAAGAATACAGCGTTGGTCTCTAATTATTCAGAATAATCGTCTGGTCGATCACCAGCTTTTCCATTTGCCAGCATGTCAATTTTTCATGCTCGGGGCAGATCAGCCGCATCGCAATTCCGAAGGCATGGGGCTTGTAATTTTTACCGCCCGCATCCGCCATAAAACCACCAACAACTGCCCAGTAATTTTTGTCATCCTGGGGATGGATGTTGGCGATGTCAAAAGCGACATCGAAATAATCAGCCGGCTGGCGCTTGAAATGTTCCAAAACAAATTGCTGGGCGACACCGATGATCATGCTGTCGGAAGGCTTGGCTTTGGGTGCCTTATCCTCGGACCGAGCACGGTCATACCCGCCCCCGGCAATGAGCAAACCCAGAAATGCGATGAGCAATACGCGCATGACAGCAATTGTCATCTGCGTCCATGGAAATTGTCAAAACACGGGGATGTGAGAATCCCCGCCAAGGGTTAGTGCGCGTGCCCGTGTTCGAGTTCTTCTTTGCTCGCCTCGCGCACCTCTTCAATCGTGACATCGAAGTGCAATGTCTGCCCGGCAAGTGGATGATTGCCATCGACAGTGACCTCTTCACCGGAGACCTCTGAAACGGTTATCAGTTGCACCTGCCCGTCAGGCCCCTGCGCCTGAAACTGCATACCAGCCTTGATTTCCGGTGCACCCTCGAAAGCACTGTGCGGCACTTTTTGAACCAGTTGCGGGTTCACCTGCCCATATCCTTCATCGGGTTGAACCTCTACCTTGAGCTTATCCCCGGCCTTCTTGCCTTCGAGTTCTTTTTCGAGGCCTGGCACGATGTTGCTGGCGCCGTGGAGATATTTCAGCGGGTCCTGACCTTCCGAAGAGTCCAGCTGCTCGCCCTCTGAATTGGTCAGTTTATAGTGGAACGCAACCACGCATTTTTCGCCAATATTCACAGATTATCTCCTGATTGATTGAGCATATCGTCAGCATTAGAGACGATTTCACCCCAAAACTGACCCTGCTTATGAAACGTTGGGAAACAGAGAACAACCCCGGCGCCGGCGCTTAAGAGGAGATTGTCCATATTTGCGCCACACAAAATACGCCGGTCCGACACATTGAGGTAATACCTGTGCCGCAAATTCATGGTGAATAAAAAACTGCGAGTCTTTCTTCAAACGTCTGTCATTGAGGATCGAAAATGAAGCCTTCTCAAACAAACCGGTGCGCACGCACCATGGCCAGAGACTTTCTGGTCGGTCTTGCCCTGTTCCTGACTGTGTTCACACTGGCCATGCTGGATTCACGCGCGTCGCACTCGGCGCCTGCATTTATTGCAAAACCCGTAACGATCACTCAAAACAGAGCATTCACCCCGATAAAGATTTCAATGCGCACCATGGATCCTGGGGGTTCTCACAATAGAGCAGCGGACTTCAAAGCTTCAAATTCAACCTTGTCCCTTCCCGGGGACTGGGCACTGGCAGGCGCTGGATATCCAGCCTTGCTGCCCTTGGTAAAAAAGAAAACAGCATTACCCGGATCCGGGTCTGCTGTTGAAGCTACGGGAAAAAACTCCAAACTGGCCATGACCATTTCCAAAAGAAAAGCAGGCAATCTCGTCTCTTCCAGAATAACCGGGCCTGGTGATCGCACATGGATGCTGGGCGTGATGGCTTTGATCTTCGCCACAATGACCGCTCTTACGCTAGGTCTGTGGCGGCATTTGCGCGTGACCGTTTCACCGCGGCGGGGTGGCAGGCGTGTCTAGATAGGCTTGAGGCGTGCCTGCACGATATGCAGCCGACGCGATATCTGCTGCGCGGCTTTCTCAGGCCCTTCCAGGTCATGGAGCCGGATATCGCCATGATCAGGCCGTTTGAGAACAAGTGCACCGCCACCAATAATGCGCCCGAGCGGACTGAGGACCGGAGAAACGCCCGACAGGCTTTCCAACTTTACCCGACGCCATCGCGGGCGAAGCCAGCCGCGCCGGTATAGTATTGACTGGCGCCGTATAAGCAGGCCGAACGATGCATAACGCAGGTAAGCACGAACCAGCAGAACCGGCACAATCAGCATAAGCACCAGCAGCGTCAGTCGCGCCAGGGCGGTATCGCCCTTGCCCGTGGCAAGTAGGAACAGCCATAGCCCGCCATAGAGAAACGCGACGATGAGTGCGGGCAGAAACAGCGTCCAGTGCGCCTTGATCCGCACAGTATCCTCAAGGTCCTGCGTGGTGATTTGTGGTGTCATACAGCCTGCACCTTAGGTCATCCCGTCGGCAGTTTGAAATCGCGTGCCCATGAGGCTGGAACACGCCCCATGCGGTCCTCGACTTCGTGCACCATGGCCCGGTATTTGATACGCAAGCTTTTGCGCAAATCTGCCGGCATACGCGCGCTCTGCGAGGGATTATAGCGTTTGTCCAACCCCTCATGACGGCCCGCTTCGAAGCCAACGCCCAGAAAAGTGCAAATGCGCTTCAGCGCTGCGGTACGATCAGCATGAATGTCTTCATAAAACTCGATCAATACCTGCCCCGGTTCAAATACCGCCTCAACATCATCAAGGACGCGCAGATAATCCGCCAGGGCTTCAAATCGATCTTCTTCCGTAATTGCCAGGAATTCCGAAACGCTTAGCGCATTCGCATCAAGCTTGCGCACACGGCACTGGTGAAGCAGCTGCGACCAGGCGCGCGTGACCGGGTTTCGCATGATGAAGATAACGCGCGCATCGGGTGCCAAGCTTTTGAGATGCCACAGCCCCGCCTCGCCGATAAGCGCGTATTCCGGGGTGGCCTCACCAGCTAACAGTTTCGCGCCGCGTCGGGAGAAAAGGGCCGCGTACCAGGCATCATCAAGTGTGGCCTGCATGTAATCGCGGTACCAATCCCCCTGGGCCCGATACTCTCGCCATTTGCTCCACTGGGTCCACATGCGCTGAAAATATTTACGGTAACGCGAGCGCCGCTTGCGCGCACTCAAATGATCGCTCAGACCAGCGATATAGTCGAAATAGTGGATTTCCTTGACTGGTGTGACGAACACCTCATCATGCTCCGACAGGACACGTGCCAGCCAGGTGGTGCCGGCCTTCTGGGCGCCGATGCACACGAAATAGCGCTCTATCACCGGACCTTGCTCCATCGTCGAACTCACCCTTGTCGCCACATCATTTCACATTAGACGGAAGTCTATTGCGTGCTAGGCTTTATCATTACGAATCATACTCAGGAGCAAAAGATGGCCAGACTTACCCCACCCACCAAGATGATTTTCAATGTTTCCGTCATCCTGGGCGTCATCGCGTTGATCCTTTATTTCGTCAACGTGTTCGGCGTTGCCGCTATTTCAATGAACCTCGCCTTCTGGATTGCTGCCGCGGCGTGGGGAGTATTAATGGCCGGCGTCTGCATGAAAGGCGTCTAGGGCTTTCCAAGACTGCAGGTTGTGCATTTTACGCGGACCTGATCAGGTTCGGGATTGTAGTGCAGTCCCGGGCGCTCATTTGCTTTTGCCTGCATTTTTAACGGCTGGCCTCGACCACCTTTTTGAGCTTTTCAAGACCTTCCTCATAGTCCGCGCCAATCCAGCGCTCGAACATCAGGCCCATCCAGCGCCGCACAGGATTGTTGCCGACATTTGTTTCGAACAACCAAACCACGCGCGTTCCTGCACCTGATGGTTTGAGCTGGTAAGACGCATTGGCCTTGCCCATTTCGCCAAAATCGAGACTCACACGCACGTAACTGTTTTCCTCGCTCTCCACGATCTCCTGGATGCCCCATCCGACTTCGGGGTGATCGCTGTTCCACTCCATACGCGCACCCTTGCCCTCCTCCGGGCCGGAGAATGAGTATTTCGTTTCCGGATCACGGGCTGCCCAAGGCGACCATTCCTGGAAGCGCTTTAATGAGTTCACATATGGATAAACGTCCGACTCGGGCGCATTGATAATATTGGACCGTGCCACGGTGATGTGCTGCGGCAAAGCAAACGCCACAGCAACAAGCAAAATGGTCATAAGCACGACGCCCAGAACCAGTCTTTTCAGTGGGTGCATTGTCCCCATCCTTTTCGACTACGACTTTCTGTTAACAGAAAATACGATTAGACTCATCCGCGTCAATGAAATGGAGAGGACAATGAATCTCAGTGCACCGACTATGCCGATCTTTCTCATCTCTCTGATCCTGGCAATCCTTGCCGTGCTCAGTGCTAAATTTCTATCCATTCCAGTCGTCAGCGGCAATGAGTTTTGGGTTGCCGTACTAGCATATATCGTTTTGCTGGTTGGAAACGTGGCCAAGGGTCTCTAGAGCTAAATCTGTTGACGGTCCGGCTTTCGAAAACGCTTTATTTTAAGCGTTGAGGAGCCGGGCCGTTTTCTTTTTAGCTACGATCTATGATCACCGTAGCAAAATAAAAAGGGAGGCCTAAGCCTCCCTGATCTATTCCAGCCCCTGCGTCCCGCTTAGGAAAAAGCAATCCCTGCGAGGATCAAGAGAGCAAAGCCGGTTGCCGGGATGACCCAGGTATTTTTTTTAATAAATGATGTCATTTGTTCCTCCAGGATTGTTTATTTTAAAGGATGCACAACAATGTAATCCATGGCGGAAACTATATGCTTAGCCATTGTATTCAATGCGTAATTCTGTCTACGCAGATGGTCTGACAGACTATTGGCGTACAACAATTGATGGAGACAAGGGTTAGCAAGGCATTTGTCGGCACAGCCTTACAGGGCCGTCCACATACCATAGAGACCCGAAGCGATGAGGATAGTCAAAATGACTGACCGGAAATGTTCTTCGCTCAGGTAACGGGTTGCAAAGTGACCCGCAATCGCGCCTGCCACGACGAATGGCACCAGCTTCGCTGCCAACAGCCAGCTGCCCCCGCTCATTCCACCCCACAGTGTATGCACAAGTGACACCGCGCCGTAGGAGAAACCGAACAGAAGCAGAGTCGCTGCCCGGCTCACCTGCTTTCCCGCATGGCGCGCCAACAGATACAGAACTACAACTGGTCCCGGCATCGCAAGCGCTACTGACATTGCCCCCGAGATCACGCCGATTGCCAACTCAGGCAGGGGTCTGGCGGTAAAATCCGGACCATCAGAACGTGGCGAAAGCGAATCACTGCGCCTCATCCGCCATTCCCGAATCAGCAAAAAAACCGCGAAAAAGGTAATAAACGCCCCGACAACCAGTTTCATGGAATTCAGATCGGCAGCCTTATAAGCCATCAATCCAATGGGGAACCCGACAATGCTGCCGGCAATCAGATGAAGCAAAAGCCGTCGCGGCGCGCCCTTGAGAAGGCTCCGCATCAACACCAGGGAGATAACGAAATTAATGACCGCCGTGACCTGGATGGCGGAAAGAGAGCCCATGATCAGCAGGAAGAACGGCACCGCCATAATGGCAAAGCCAAAGCCCGTGGCGGCCTGAACTGTAGCGGCGAAAAAAGCCACCGCCGCCAGCGCAGCGAAACTCATAGCGTCCATCTGCCCCGGACTCCCCCCCGATTCATTGAGCCTGGTACTTATGCACACAGCCTGTGTGCCAACAAGCCCGGCACTTTCCCCCCTCGACCACGAGCTCCCATTACCGTATAGGCTCGCATCAAAGCTTGGACCTGCTAATGGCGATGACAGGAGTACTCCGATGACCAACTGGAAAGTATATCTTTCAGGTGAAATTCACACCGACTGGCGCGAGCAGATCGAGGCAGGAACCAAGGCCGCTGGGCTGCCAGTTGAATTTTCAGCGCCCGTGACAAATCATGGATTTTCCGACGATTGCGGTGTGGCTATCCTGGGTCAGGAAGATAACGCCTTCTGGAAGGACCGCAAGGGTGCGGGAGTTAATTCCCTGCGCACGCGTACACTGATTGAGAAAGCCGACATCGTCGTGGTGCGCTTCGGCGAAAAATACAAGCAGTGGAACGCGGCTTTCGATGCAGGTTACGCGTCGGCGCTCGGCAAGTCCCTCGTCATAATGCATGGACCCGACCATGCCCATGCACTGAAAGAGGTTGATGGCGCAGCTCAAGCCGTCGCCGAAACACCGGAGCAGATCGTCTCCATCCTGCGCTACGTGATTACCGGAGAGCTGGATCCCGTGGACGGGGCCAAGGCTGCAGAATAACTCGCGCTTTACGGCGGATCAGGACATCTGCTGTTTCAGCTTGCGGGCAATTGCACCCAACTCCTTGTCGGGCACATCGCCAATGATCATGTAGCCGTGATCCTTGCTGTGCCAATGGACGATATTCAGCCCTTCACGCCGTTCCGACTTCATGTCCTGCACAGGCTTGGCGCTTTTTATGATGCAGAAGGACACTGGCTTATCTCCATGCATGAGATAGGCCATTTGCACCAGTGGTTTCCCTTTGAAATTAAGCACTTCGGCGCGTTTGAACTCCATCGGAGCGACGCTAATCCGGGCCATGCTCAGCTCAAGTCCCAAATGAGAGAGTGCCGCGCGCAAATTTGCCGACTGAGCCTGCTCATCAAGGCTGGCTTGAGCCAGTGTTTCTTTCACGAACAGTGCCTGGTATTCCGCGACAGCCGCCCGCCAGCCACGAACCGTTGGAGCCTGTGCAAGCTGGGGTAGCTCGCCGGGTAGATTCACAAACCGGCTGGAAATGAATCCTGCGGAAAACACGGCAAAAAAGACCAGTGCAGCGGCAAGCTTGCGCCAGCCATCCCACGGCTCCTTGCTCACTTCTTCAACCTGAGTCCGGCTCGGCTCGGGAACAGGTTCGGGTTCCGGTTCAGGCTCTGGCTCCTCTACCGGTGGCGGAGGCGGTTCCAGGGCAAGTTGGAGTATCTTCTTCAGGCGCTTTTTCGGTGCTTCATAGAGAAGCATGTCATAGGACTCGTCGAACGGGCGCATACCCTGGCGCAACACCTCCATCCGGGAATCAAGCCCGCGATCCATTTTGACCTCGCGCTCCACATAGTCGGACAGCTCGCCCTCGAGTTGCCCATCAAGATAGGCTACGAGGTCCTCGTCCGTTACCGGTCCATGATCACGCCAGTTGATCATCCGCGTTTACCCGTTTTCTGTCTGCGTTTCGAACCGTCCTGATCGAGCTGCCCGAGTTTTGCCCGTCCAGCTGCCAGTCGGCTCATGATTGTACCGATAGGCACATCCAGCGCCTCGGCCGCCTCCTTGTAAGTGAGCCCCTCAGCGTAAACCAAAAAAATGGTCACGCGTTGCACTTCAGGGAGTGACTGCACTTCCTCTAACACCTGACGCGCCAGAATATTCGTTTCCACCTTCGCTGCACCGTCGGTTTTCAGCACCTCTTCTGCATCGACAAATCCCGCGCCCTGGCGGATTTTTTGCGAGCGGATTTCATTTTTCCAGATTGAATTCAGGATTGTGTAGAGCCACCGGTCGAGCTTCGTGCCGGGTTGGAACTGGTGGGCGCGTTCCAGTGCGCGTACACATGTGGCCTGTACCAAGTCTTCCGCCGTATCGCGATTGCCCGACAGCACAAGCCCATAGCGCCAGAGACGTGTCAGATGCTCGGCCAAACCGGCGCTTACTATGTCTTTGACGTCATCGCTCATCTTTTTTTGTCTTAATTACGAATAAATCTGCAGCTATGGTGTTTATCCAATACCAAACGCCGTCGAGGACCGAATTCCCTGAATGCGTCTAGCAACGAAACGAAAGGTACTGGATATGTACGCGACTCCCCAACCGTTTTCACGTCTGGCCGGAAAATTGCTGACAGCGACTTTTATGGGCGCTGCACTGTTCATGCAACCTGCTCCTGCACAGGCCATGAGCTCAGGTGGCGGCGGAAGCAGCCCTGCGCCTTCGACCCCCGCTCCTGCACCAGCCTCAGGCCCGTCCTGTTCGACCAAGACCACGCAGTCGGCATGCGTAGCTGTAGACAAGTGCTGGTGGAAATCCAGCAGTAACCAATGCAAGACAAAGAGAAACTCCGGTCTGATCCAGAATGACAAGCTCTATGCCCAGGGCCACCTGCTGGCCAAGACCGGCGCCTACGAGAAAGCCATCGCGATCCTGAAGACGGCGGATCAGAGCGACCCGAACGTGCTGAACATGCTGGGTTATAGTTACCGCAAGAATGGCGATCTGAAGACCGCGATCGGCTATTACAAGACAGCACTTTCGATCAATCCCGACTTCGTGCTGGCGCGCGAATATCTCGGTGAAGGCTATGTGAAGGCCGGGCGTCTTGACCTCGCCAAGCTGGAGCTGGAGCAGATCGGCAAGCGCTGCGGCAAGGGCTGCAAGGAGTATGTCGAGCTGGCGGCCGTGATCGCGGGCACCGACACCGCCACCTGGTAGGCATTTCCGCCAAGGGCAAATTGCCTGGGTTGATAATTACCGGCCGTCTCATCCCTCAGACTTTTTAGGGCGAGAGACGGCCGGTTTTTTTGTAAGAATTTTTGACCCCCGGTCTGCTGGCGCGACTAAACTGCACACAGGATGACCGCACCCGACTCACCCTGGCCAAGAACCATTGCCCATGCCGACATGGACGCTTTTTATGCGGCCGTTGAGCAGCTGGACGACCCCAGCTTGCGCGGCAAGCCCCTTCTGGTGGGTCCGAACAGCGACCGCGGCGTGGTGCTGACCGCCAGTTACGAAGCCCGCCCCTATGGCGTGGGCAGCGCCATGGCCATGGCCCGGGCCCGGCGCAAATGCCCCGATGCCATCATCGTCCCCCCGAGGTTTGAGCGGTACTCGGAAGTTTCCCGGACCATCATGTGCGTGTTCGGTGATTTCTCACCCCATGTGGAGGCCATCAGCCTCGACGAGGCTTTTCTCGATCTGACCGGCTCCCATGACCTGCTCGGTCCCCCGCGCACCGTTGGCAAAAATTTGAAAGACGCCGTGCGCGAGGCGACCGGGGGCTTGACCGTGTCGGTTGGCATCTCGGGCACCAAATATGTCGCCAAGGTCGCCAGCGACTTCGAAAAGCCCGACGGGCTGACCATCGTCGCACCGGACGACGCGAAAAGCTGGCTGGCGCCCATGCCGGTATCGCGTCTGTGGGGTGTCGGCCCAAAGACCGAGGCAAAACTTCACGCGCTCGGCCTGCGCACCATCGACGACTTCGCCACGGCAGATCCCGTCTGGCTGGTCAAAAAACTGGGCAAGGCGGGGGAACATTTTCACGCCCTCTCCCAGGCCCGCGACCCCCGCCCTGTCGAGGGGCGGCGCGGATCGAAAAGCATCGGCTCGGAGCGCACCCTCAGCAAAGACGTCAGCGACCGGGAAGAAATCAAACGATATTTGCGCCGCTCGGCGGAAGAGATCGGCAAGCGCCTGAGACACAAGACATACAAGGCGTTCGGCGTGCGGGTGAAACTGAAGACGAGCGGCTTTCAACTCCTCACCCGCCAGCACCGCCGGCAACAGCCCACCGACCTCGCAGCCGACCTCTACACGGATGCCTGCATGATCCTCGACGCCTTCGATCATCGCGGACCGTTTCGGCTCGTGGGCATGGCGGCCTATGACCTGGCGAGGGACGGAGACACACCACAACTCGATCTCTTCTCCGGCGGCACGCGCAAGAACCGCAAGCTGGAAACCGCCATCGACGCCCTGACCCGGCGCTTTGGCCAGGACATCCTGCAGCGCGCCGGCGACATGAAAAAAACCCGCCAGACACCCAACCTCGATTTTCTCCAAAACATGCAGGAAGACGAGGACAGGGAAGAAGATGAAAATTGACGATCTCTGAACCTCACATTCCTGCTTCCATTCATTCAATATTAGGACCGCCTCACTAGTATTCCCAAGTATTGCGGGGTTCATATTCGGGGGATGTCGGAAATGGCTGAGAAGGATAATGGAGTCCTCTCTCCCACTGGCGATGCCCTGCTTCTGACCGGGCTGTTCCTGCCTTTCGCCCCGATCATGGCAAATCTGTATATCTACCTGATCGCGCAGGCCCTCGGCTGCCCTGCGGACCCCGCCCAGGCGTGCGGGTTTGCCGGGCTTGATTTCAATCATCTCGAGAGCCGCGCCGCCGACATGCTGACATGGAGCGCAAAAGCGTCGCGTTCGGGCGCCGTGCTGCTCGTCTACATGGCCCTGCTGGCCAGCGTGGCGCAGTTCACGGTGCGCGGGTTTCGCGGCCGCGTGGTGCGCACCTGCGCCATCATTATGTGGGCCGGGATCATGCCGCTGGTGCTGTCTCTTGCCGCGGTGATCTCCCACGCTCCTGAGCAAATGTGCGGCATAGGGCCGTGCGATGCCGGCACCCTGCTCACCAGCCTTGCCCTGTATGGAAACATCTTCTCCCAATGGCTGGCAGACATCGCCGTTCCCCTCGCCGTGCTGGTGACGGCATTGCTCGCCCTCACCCTGGGATACCGGGCGCTTGTAGGGCGGTTGGTGCAGTTGGCAACGGGGCGCAACTAGGCATCCATGCGGCAAACCATGTCTCCCCGGGTTGGTGCGCTGTGCAGTTTCATTGCCGCAATTAAGCGACACACCTAAGGTACTCTCGACACCCGCCTGAACCTGTAACCCTAGAGCGACCGGGAGGTCCTGCATGGCCCTGAAAATCATTCTCTATGTTCTCGTCGCCATCCTCCTCGTCCTTGCGGGCGCGATCGTGACCGGGCAATTCGACGTCCATCCCCTGGCAGGGCTTGCCCTGGCGCTGGTCGCCGTGCTGACCACCGCCTATGTGATCCGGAAGAAGAAGGACTGAGGCGCAAGCCTGACCGCCCGGCAGCCCCGAGGCTCCGGTTGATGCTTCAACTTCATCCCTGCTCATGTCCTCATGTAGCGCGAAGCGCGGTAGGACACTTAAGAACAGGACTGCGCGGAGCGCCAAGAAGGTGCGTTCCGAGTTCTAATGGGCACCTCATCGGCGCCCCGCGCGCGGCCTCTTATCGAAATCCGCCCGGCGTCTTGTTTGGGTGTCCTACCGCCTATCGGCTACATGAGGACAATGCGCTCATATAGCGAAGCGGTAGCGCTACTAAATACTACCCATCCAGCCTCTGGCGCGGGGGCCGTAATACCCCCGGGTCCGGGACGGCACGCCCGGGAAAGAATGGGTCGTTAGCCCTCTCCTTCTTAGGAACCGCTCCCTTCCCCACGGTCCAAGACGGTCTTAAGCCCGCGTCCCTGATGAGGAAGAGATGCGGCGCAGTTTAGTCGGGGTGTGGTGGGCGGGGATTACTTCTTTCTCAGAAGCTGTTCGGCAGACACTTTAAGCGCCTTGGCCAGACGTTCGATGATAACGACGGTGGGATTGCGGATACCCCGCTCCACACCGCTCACATAGGTGCGGTGCAGGTCTGCTTTGAAGGCTAGCTCCTCCTGCGATAGCCCCCGCTCTTGGCGAAAACTCCTTACATTCATGCCCACGACCTGCCGAATCCCCATGAGCAGCAGCGGACCGCGATGTCGCTTTTCAGTCTACAGACTATAAGTCACATTGATTTTGTGGAAATTTTCCGGTCAAATGCGATTGTAGACTATAAGTCTCGTTCCAATTTGGAGATATGTGGTCATGGCAGAACCGAAACTACCGCCAACCATTGAGATCGACGAGGCGGCGCAAATGTGGACCAAGTTTTATGGGGAACTGGCAGGGGAAGAAGCGTTGTTCCGCGCCTTTCTCGCCGAATGCGAACTCAACAGAGCGCAGGCGCGATTTTGGGTCAGAGTGTATGAGAAGGTTTCGGAGAAGTGATGGGGCGGAGGAGAAGAGAAGTGTCTGGGGGTGGGGATTAGTTTTCTATATCCACTTTGGATATCCATGCGGACATGCAAAGTATGCTTAACAATCGTCCGCTAATGACCCGGAACGGACATTAATTGATAACTGCATGGCTTTATTAGGGCTCAAACCTTCTCACGCCAGGGATAGCTGTTTCTCCATCGTGCACAAAAGCTACGCTCTGCTGTGCGCGCGTAACCGAAACATAAAACAGCTCTTTGTCTGACAACTTGGACGGATCGCCTGTCTCAAGATATTTTTCGATCTTGGCGGTCGGGAAAATCAGGCAACGTTTGAATGTTAGCCCTTTCGAGATACCAAAATTCATCGCCAGATATCCCTGACACTTGTTGCTTTTGCTATGGCGCAACACTTGTGGCTGATAGGAATCTATGTAGGCGGGAACCTCTTTTTTACGAACGAGGAAGATGCCGTCGTGATCGGTTTCTTTTTCGTTAGCGGATACTGTCTTGGGCGCCTCTGGAAAAACCAAGTCTGAAAAAGCACAAAGTGAGCTGATGCATCGGTAGGACGTGGTTGCGTAGTCTAACGTGCACAGTCCTTTCTCATCCCAATCTTGGAACAGCTTGATAATCCCAGCGTAACGGTACTTCTTATGCTTGGGAGATTGATTGGTTGCCAGCGTTGCCTGTCGGTAGTCACCAACCATGGTGAGGTAAAACTCTGCCCCTAAAAAAAGTTTCAAGATGTCCAGGTCATATCCCGCCAAATCCTGAACTTCGTCGATGAAGATGTGGTCTACATAGTCTTCAAGACGGGCCAGCACCTTGCCTTCCGAGCTTTCGTTACACATCAAGGCAAGTTCAGAGAGCTTGTCGGAGTAAACGTTGGTTCCACGGCCAAAGAAGTATCTGTCCTTATCGGCTTTTGGAGCGTATGGATCGGATCGACCATTGACCAAATTGAGTGATCTGATCCGTCGTGGCCGATAGAATTGGTTTTGATAGGGGCGTGCCAGTTCCCGTAGGACGAAGGTGAACCAGGGCATGACCACCACATTGGTCGGTACGATGCCAACTTCTCGGCAAATCGCCTTCTTGATTTCTGCGACATTGTTGAGAGTAAAGGTGGTAATCAATACCCGAGACGTTTTGCTAGCCTCCAAGGCCTCTTTGACGATACGCGTGGTCTTTCCTGCGCCGGCCGCCGCGATCAAGATGCTATTTTGATATGGCATCTTCGATGTACCGCGGGAATTCTATGGCTTGGTCGGTCTCAAACACATCCAACGCGCAGTCGGTCTTGTTCGCCTTCATATAGTCCAGCAACTCATTGTCGGTTGCGAAGGCCTTGCCCAATATCTTGTTCAGAGTTGCCAAATCATTGGCTTTAAGAAGCTGTGGCTCAAGGGTGGGAAAATCGGCATCATCGTCAAAATGGATGCTGATGTTTTCGTCGTTTTAAATTCCTTGTATTTTTCCGTGACCTTCTCCGGTTTTTTGTCGTTATCCGTGACCACCCGCACGTCCACATCTAACAACTGCGCAATGTAAAGGAAGCGCTTAAAGGCCAGCGAGTTAACCGTGATGACCTCTGTGTCATCCGCAAGAGGAAGGAGACCATGTCGATTTAGATAGGCCTTTTGCACCACCAACTCGTCGGATGGTCCTTCTACGAGAATAACGCGCTTAGCAAGGATAAACCGAAGGGTTTCGTGTCCAGATAACTTCTTGAAATACTTAGTCGTGTCTGGAGGTAGCTCGTTTAAGGTGACGCCATTCTTCCCGTCAAACAGCACCACTCCGCTCAGCCCCAGCTTGTTAAGGACGAAGGTATTGTGCGTCGTGATAATCAGTTGGTTGTCTTTGGCATGCTCTTGCATGGCCAAGAGCAAAGTATTGAGGTTGGTGTGGGATTGATGATTTTCCGGTTCTTCGATCAGTAGGACACCCTGTCCTTGTGCTGAATCAAGCGCCAAACGGATTTTGGTGCTGCTTTGCTCGCCTTTGCCCACCAAGGGAAAGGGTATCTCATCCAAGTGAGGCATAACCCCTGCCTCCCAGCGAGCACGTGCGGTGTTATCCAGTCCGATGGTCAGGGTCTTGGCAGAAATTTGCCCGGTCTTCTTGGCCAACTCTTCGTTAATCATCTTAACCTTCTCGTCGGCTAAAAAACGATCCTTCATCTTGCGATAGGCCAGAGAAAGTTTTGCTCGCTCTGTCACACTCAGATGGCGTGAAATTTCTTCGACCACATACTTGTTGGCTCCGAGATCGTGTCGGATACTGGTCGCATCAATCAGGATCGGATTGATTGGCACATTGTGCCCGGTGACTTCATGATCCTTGAACGACCGCCAAACCACGCGAAGGAACTCCACGGGAACAGCGGTTACCTCGTCAGGTTCTTCAATGTACTTTTGATACTCCGGGTCGTTGACCTCGTTGAATTCCACAGAGAACATCAAACCAGGACAGGGGTCCTTGAGGCTATTTATCGATCCCTTCAGATGAACCAAGTCCGGATGGTCCTCAAAATACAGTTCGATTGTGATACTAGGCGGATAGGGCTTCTCTCCTGCCTGCAGTTTGGCCAAATAGGCCTTTGTGGCACTGAGATTAAAGAGAAATGGATGAAGATCGTACCGGATATGCCGTCCATTGAGTTGGCAAGTGAGAGCGAGATTGATCGCCTCCAAAACCGAAGATTTACCCATCTCATTATCGGCGACCAAGACACTGAGTTTTTCGCTGAAATCAACAACAGACTCCTCAAGTGATTTATAGTTGTTGATGACAACTTTTTTTATTTTCATAGTCTAACACTGTTTGAAGTTCGTCGATTAAATAAGACAATTCCAATAGTATAAAGTAACGCGAAGCTGAACTCCAAAAAAATATATCGCTTCAAATTAGATTAGAGCGCTTACCGCATTATATGGTGGCTATGGCGCATGGACTACTGCACCTCTTTGGACCAAAGCTCCCCACCTCCCCACACCACCCCCTTGTCCCCCCACCCGAAACGAGCCAAGCTTACGGCTTCACCCGGAAAGCCAGTGGGAGACCCGGACTGATGCCTGACACAAAAGCCTGCGCCGAATTTGCCTTTTTGCCCGGAAGCGAGAGAGTTGTTCGATGCCTGACACCAAAGCCTGCGCCGCCCTGTTTCTCGCCCTCGCCATTTTGCCTTTTAGTGTGGCCTTGAATATGCCCACGGCACTGCTCGCTCAGGGCCAGGTCAATTGCAAAAACCCGCAGACGCAAACGGAGATGACCATCTGCGCCGGGCTGGACTACAAGGCCGCGGATGTGGAGCTGAACCGCGCCTACAAATCAGCGATGGTCGTGATGAAGGACATGGACGCCCACCTGCCGCCCAAGCTGAAAGGCGCGGTGAAGACCCTGCGCGCGGCACAGCGCGCCTGGATCCTCTACCGCGACAAGGCCTGCGAGGCGCACGGGTTCATGGCCCGCGGCGGCAGCATGGAATCCATGCTGGTGGGCCACTGCCTGGCCGAGCTGACGCGCAAGCGCACAAGGGGGTTGAAGGACCTCGCCAAGGGCCTTGCCAACTGATCCAAGCCCCGCAATGACGCAGCGCGCGTTTTGCGGTAAAAGGGCATTCATGAAACTGAAAAAAGACGAGTCCGAAAACACCACGGAAAGCCTGTGGCCGTTGCCGCTGTTGCTCGTTGGCTTTGTTGCCGCGATCATCCTCGCGCTGACCGTGCTCAGTTTCGGTGGGCTCGGACGTTAACGTAGCGCCTCTTGCCTTACAGCTTTGCCCGGATGCCCGGCCAGTTGGCATCGCCCTTCTTGATGTTGCCGGGGATGTCCTGGACCCAGCGGCCCTGCACGCTCTTCGAATAGTTGAGGTAGAGCTTGCCGCCGACCACCTTCCAGGCGGCGGGATCGATCTTCGCCGTGGAGCCCTTGCTTACCGCCCAGGCGCAATAACCGCCATATTGCGGGGCGAAGGCCGCCGGGCTGGCGGCGAAAGCGTCGCGGTTTGCAGCATTTGAGAAGCGCCAGGTGGCGCCATCATGGCTAGCGGTGAATTTCGCCGACCCCTTCACCGGTCTGGACTGCTTGAAATAGGCAACGGGGTCGTAGCCCTCGATAGCGATACCGCCTGACGCGTTGACGGGCATGGCCTCAGCGACCGTGCCGAGCCCGCTGCCGAGCCCTGTAATGAGCGGCGCGGCCAGCAGCCCGGCAAGCAGCACACGGCGTGTAAGATTCAAATTCTGC
>JAJFHQ010000054.1 GCA_021775525.1 Hyphomicrobiales bacterium | reverse complement strand
CAGGAGATACGTTCGTATCATGGCTGAGGGAACATTGGTTACACCCCATCTGGAGTTGCGCCGGAAAACGGCGGAACGTGACCGGGGCTTGCGTGAAAAGGTCATGTCGCTCGAAGAGGCGGCGTCCTATGTCTCCGACGGCGATCATGTCGCCATCGGCGGCTGCACTATGTCTCGCACGCCAACCGCATTGATATGGGCGCTGGTGAAGGCCCGGCGGAAAAACCTCAAGATCTCCCGCTCCATCGTGTCATCCGAGGGCGAAGTGCTCTATGGCTCGGGCGTTTCCAATCACATCATCACCAGCTGGTTCAGCCAGGGGATCGTGTGGGGCGTCTCAAAGGTCATGCGCCACCATACTGAAAGCGGCAAAGCAAGATTTGATGAGTGGAGCCATATGTCCATTGGCTTGCGCTATCGGGCAGGCGCAATGGGAATCCCTTATATGCCGGTGCGCTCGATGATCGGGTCAGACGTGAATGCCCGGCTTGGAGATGAAGTGAAGGAAGTTGAGTGCCCCTTCACCGGGGAACGCCTGATCGCGCTCCCGGCACTCAACCCCGATGTTGCACTCATTCATGTGCAGCGCGCTGATGCTTACGGGAATGCACAGCTCGATGGCCTGCAATTCATGGATATCGACATCGCCATGGCTGCCAACCGTGTCATTCTCACCACCGAGCGGATCGTTTCCAACGACCAGATACGTCGTGCGCCGGACCATACGCGCATTCCTTTCTTTACAGTCGATGCGGTCATCGAGGTTCCTTATGGCTCGGCACCGCATGAATGTTACGGGGTGTATGAGCCCTTCTTCGATCACATGGACACGCTTGCCGCACAGACCAAGGCTGATCCGGTCAAGGGCATGAAGAAGTATCTTGATGATTTTTATTATGGCCCGGAGAGTTGGTCGGACTATCTCGATCTGCTTGGGGCGGACGCGCTCGTCGATGCAGGCCGTCGCGGACGGAGTATCTACAATGACTGAGCGCAAGAACTACACGGCGTCGGAGCTGCTTGCGGTCATGAGCGGTCGCATCCTGAAAGATGGGCAGATCGTGTTCGCAGGCGTCGGCATCCCGCTTCTTGCGGCCACGCTCGCTCAGGGCGTACATGCGCCAGGCCTGACAATCCTGTTTGAGGGCGGCGTGATTGGCCCCTTCGTGGTTCCGGGCGAGTTGCCACCGTCCACCAATGAACAACGCTGTACGCGACGCGCTAATATGGTGCTGCCGATAACCGATGTACTGCTGCTGCTCCAGCGCGGGTACATCGATGTAGGCTTCATGGGCGGCGCGCAGATTGATCGCTACGGCAATCTCAACAGCTCATTTATTGGCGATCCCGACAACCCCTCGATACGGCTGCCTGGTACGGGTGGCGGCAATGACATCTCAAGTCTCACCCAGATGATCGTGGCGATGAAGCACGAAAAACGGCGTTTCGTCGAAAAGGTGGATTACATCACCTCGCCCGGTTTTATCGACGGTGGCAGCAGCCGCGCAGACAGCGGTCTGATTGCCGGTGGCATGTACCGTGTGGTGACGGACCTGGCGATCCTGAGTTTTGACGAAAAGACAAAGGAAATGCAGGTCGAAGCGCTTCACCCCGGGGTGAGCGCAGAGGAAGTGAAGGACAATACCGGTTTCGATATAAAAATCGGGGATCACGTCGCGCGCACCGAGCCACCCCAGAAAGATGAACTTGCAGTGTTGCGCAATCTCGATCCCGAGAGGCTCTACACGGCATAGGTTTATCTCCGGCTTCGACAGGTTCAAAAGGTAAAAAGAAATGACAAAAAATGAGACCCAATACGGCATCGCGATGCGCAACTTCCAGGCCTTTCCGGACCTGCCTGATGCCCAGAATCTTATAGAATATGGCGTGCGCATGGAAGAGTTGGGCTATGAGTCCGTGTGGGTGTGGGATCACATCCTGCTCGGTGTGGATCCTCATTTCCCGATCATTGATGCCTTGTCTCTGCTGACAGCCGTCGCTGCGCGCACCACCAAGATCAAACTCGGCACTGGCATTCTGGTCCTGCCATTGCGTAATCCGCTGGTGCTGGCCAAGCAACTTTCCAGCATGGATTTGATTTCCAACGGCAGGCTGATACTCGGCATGGCGTCGGGCTGGTACAAACGCGAGTTTGACGCGGTGGGTATCGACTTCCACAAGCGCGGCAAGATCATGGACCAGAACCTTGAAATCCTGAACCGGTTATGGACCGAGGACATGGTTTCGGGCGACTACCCGCCGCACAATATGAGCAATTCGGTAATGTTCCCCAAACCACACCAAAAGCCACGCCCGCCAATCCTGATCGGCGGTTATGTGGATGCCGTGCTGAAACGTGCAGCACTTGGTGGGGATGGCTGGCTCACTTATTTTTATACGCCCGAAGGTTTTGCCGAGGACTGGGCCAAGGTGCGCGGATTTGCCGAAGAAGGCGGCAAGGATCCCGATACGCTGATCTCGACCAATCAGCTGCCGATCATCGTTGGCGAGCGTGACAAGGTTGAGGCCGACATGAATGAGTGGCTCAACACCGAATGGGATTTCGCAGGCTGGAGCAAGTCAACGCCTGACAGTGCCATCATCGGAACTGTTGATGAATGTGTCGAGCAGCTGAAGACGCACCTCGACACCGGTGTCGATCGTATTATTTTTGTTCCCTATCGCTATCAGGATGATCAGGTCGAACTGATAGCAAATGAGATAATGCCCAAGTTAAAGGCAATGTAGGGAACTCCTCCCGAGCCCTCATCCTTTTGGGTGAGGGCTCATATTTATTCTGCTGCAACCAGGCGCAGGGAAACCGGCAGGATATCGGGCTCATTGCCTTTCATATCCTGGTGCGTGATGCGGCCATAGAGCGTGTTGCGTTGAACGGGGAAACGCTCCGACCTGCGTATAAGGGTATCCATTTTATCCGGCGTCATTTCCTGGCCGTGCACCGAACCAGCGGCGCGCGTGATCGACTCGTTCATCAATGAACCACCCAAATCATTGACGCCTGCCGAGAGGCAGTGCGCAGCACCCTCCGGCCCCAGCTTCACCCAGGAAGCCTGTATATTCGTGATTACGGGGTCGAGCACCAGCCGGGCAACGGCATGCATTAACACCGCCTCCCGCCACGTCGGCCCGCGACGCGCTTCGCCTTTGAGGTAAATCGGTGCTTCCATATGAACAAATGGCAGAGGCACGAATTCGGTAAAACCGCCTGTCTTCTCCTGCAAGTCACGTACACGCAGCAGGTGTCGTGCCCAGTGAACTGTGCGATCAATATGTCCGAACATGATGGTGGCCGTGCTGCGAAGCCCCACCGAATGAGCGGCTTCCATCACCCCGAGCCACTGCGTTGTGTTGATCTTGTCGGCGCATAATTCTTCGCGCACCTCGTCATCGAGAATCTCAGCAGCCGTGCCCGGCAGGCTCGCAAGTCCCGCGTCGCGCAGGCGCATGAGATAGTCCTGCAAGGGCATGCCGAGCGTGTCAGCGCCGTGCCAGATCTCAAGCGGTGAGAAAGCATGAACATGAATTTCAGGCGCGGCCGCTTTCACCGCCTTCAGGATGGCGTGATAGGTATCGCCGGTATAGTGCGCGCCAATGCCGCCCTGCAGGCAGACTTCCGTTGCTCCCCGCTTCCAAGCTTCAGCCGTGCGGCTTGCAATTTCTTCCAATGGCAAATCATAAGGGCGATCCCGATACCCTTGCGACAGGCGCCCCTTGGAAAAAGCACAAAAACGGCAGCCATAGGTGCATAGGTTTGTGTAGTTGATATTGCGGTTGACCACATAGGTGACCACATCGCCATTGCTTGATTGGCGAAGCTCGTCAGCCGCCGTGATGACATCCTGGAATGCCGGACCGCGCGCCGAGAACAGTGTCTCAATGCACTGCTCATCGAGCCATCCGGAGGTTACGCTGCTGAGCGCCTTTGACACTGCGTTGTGACGGATATTCAGGTTTATCCTGATTTCCTGCCCCTTCGGCGGGAGCACGCCTGCCCCGGCAAACCAGTTATCTTCCCGGGCATATCCGTCCGTATCGCTGTGACGGAGCAGCACCGGGCGCAGCTCTTTGGATGTCCAGCGTTCAGCGGTCTTTACATATTCCGGATAGATGGCGAGACGCTCGGCTAGCGTACGGCCTGCTCGATCAGTGGCTTCTGCCAGCTGGTTCAGATGCGGCCATGGCGCTTCCGGATTAACGTGGTCAGGCGTGACCGGCGACACACCGCCCCAGTCGTTGATCCCTGCACGAATGAGCCGCTCCAGTGCACCCGGGCGCAGGTTTGGGGGCGCCTGTATGTTCATTTCCGGACCGAAAATCAGCCGCGCGGCGGCGATGGTCCAGACATGTTCCTCAAGAGATGGTTCGGGCGCATTAGCCATGCGCGTGTCCGGCTTGGCGCGGAAATTCTGGATGATAATTTCCTGAATGTGGCCGTAACGATCATGAAGGTCCCGTATGGTGAGCAGCGCCTCGATGCGCTCCAGCCGCGTTTCCCCGATACCGATGAGCAGCCCCGTGGTGAAGGCCACCGCGGCTTTGCCGGCAGCTTCAAGTGTGGCGAGTCGAACCTCCGGTGCCTTGTCGGGCGAGCCGTGATGGGCCATACCGCGTTCCATGAGGCGTGGCGAGGCGGACTCGAGCATAATGCCTTGCGAGATGGACGTATCGCGCAGTCGTTTCAGCCATGGCTCGTCCATGACGCCTGCATTGAGATGGGGCAGAAGGCCTGTCTCGGATAGGACAGTTTTGGAGGCTTCTTCCAGATAGGAGAGGGTGCTGCTGTGTCCGAGTTGATCGAGCGCTTCACGCGCCGCGCCATAGCGCAGTTCCGGCTTGTCGCCGAGGGTGAACAGGGCCTCCTTGCATCCTGCCTCGCGCCCGGCCTGCGCTATCTCCAGAACCTCATCCATGGACAGATAGGCACTGCCGATTTTCTTCGGGGTCTGGGCGAAGGTGCAATAGTGGCAGACATCCCGGCACAGCTTGGTCAGGGGAATGAAGACCTTTTTCGAAAAGCTGACCCTGTCCCCATGGCCGACAATTGTCAGGTCTTCAGCGACCGAGCAAAGACTTGAATTATCCTCGCAAATCGCAAGAGCCTTTGCCTGATCGTGTGTGAGGATATCGCCTGAAGCGGCGGCGCTTATGGCACGCTCAGGGGTAATTCTTGCCGCCACATTGCAACGGTGTTCCGCGCCGGTAACGCCTTCTTCCACCAAGGCGTGCAGGAACGCGTACTCGGGGCGGTTCGCCACTTTGCTCCTCAAATATTCAAGATCCTCGGCGTCATCAACATCCCTGCCAAGACCTTCAAGATGGCAGGAGTTGTCATTGAGACCTACAGCTCGTGACAGCTCGAGATGGCGTCTGAAACTGCCCATTCCAAATGAGGGAGTGAGTGCGCCCGGCGGTGACACCAGCAGGGCGTTTGTACCTTCCAGGTCATGTGCCGGGACAATGGTCACACTTTGCGAATGGGCGCGGGATGCCAGTTCACTGATCTCGGAAGATGTGATCAAAGGTACATCTCCGGGCAAGACCAGCATTGTATCCGCACCGCTTTCCTCAAGATGCTCAATCGCTATAGCCACGGCTTCGTTCAGCCCTGAAGGATTGGATTCAAAGATATGACCAGCCCCTTGACGGGCGGCAAGTTCCGCCACTTGCTTGTCAGCGGTCACAACGTAGGTATGCGTAACCTGATCGCAATTGCGAAGCGCAGTGAGGACATCACAGAACATGACGCGGACGAGTTCCCGTCGCATGGTGTCCGATAATATGCCGGACAGGCGCTGCTTGGAGATGTGCAACGATTTCATCGGGACTATGGCGATGATCATGCGCGCTGCCCCCGTAAATTGTTGCATCCCGCAGCAAACTGATCAGCGAATGTGAGCACTCCACGCGCCAGAGAAATTTTGTCCTCAAGCGATTTCATTATGGTGTTGCCGGTCATGACAGCGAGCTTGCCGGTGATACGTTCGCTGTCCCCGTCGATCATCAGTCCATCTATCAGCTCCGCATAATGCTTGGCGATCGTGCCATGTGTGACGGTTAACCCGAGTTCACCCATGATCTTTGCCATCGGTCCTTTGACAGCATCGCCGCCGACAACCGGTGAGACGGCGACAATCGGTGCGGAAACGCTCTGTAGCGCCTCGCGCATCCCGTTCACTGAAAGAATAGGATCAACACTGAGATAGGGATTTGAGGGACAGATGATCACTGCGCGCAAATCGCGTTGCTGCAAGGCAGCCAGGAGTTCGGGTTGGACACTGGCGTTGTCAGCCCCGGCAAACACCACTGATCTCAAAACGGGTACACATTGACGTTCCACAAAATACTTCTGGAACGGCAGCGGTCCAGCATCCGTGTCTACAAGCGTGCGGACCGGGTCATCACTCATGGGCACAATCTGGACAGGAATGCCCAGGTTTCTGCAAATGTCCCTGGTAATGGCGCTCAAACTTTCGCCCGAATGAAGCCTGTGAGTTCGCTCCACATTGACGGCCAGGTCCTTGTCGCCGAGGGAGAACCAGGTCTCGCCGCCGATTTCGCCAAGGGCCTCCATGAAGTTCCATGTTTCATCGGCCCGGCCCCAGCCCATCTCGGGGTTGGACACACCCGCCAGGGTGTATGTCACCGTGTCGATGTCGGGTGAGACGTGAAGCCCGAGGTGCTCGAAGTCATCGCCCGTATTGACGCCAATAAGCAGCCGTTCATCGGGGAGAACCCGCGACAATCCAAGTGCGAGTTTTGCCCCGCCAATTCCGCCGCAAAGGGCGACGACGCTGCCGGTCGACTTATCTGGTTGAATATCTGTGGGGGCCATCACCGGAACATATCCTCGGATTTGGGCCTGTTGATACTTCTGGCCGGATTCGGCTCGCCTCGCATCACACCGCTCATCAGGGCGGCGGGTATGGCTTCTGCCCCTTCGCCAATGATGAGCGTCGCTGCCGCGGCAATGGCATCGGCATGGCCCGTGACGGTGACTTCGAGTGTCCGGCCAAACATATCCGGCTCACCGCGGCTGTCATAGAGAGCCGCCACCCCCGCCGATCCAATAGCAATGCCAACGGTCCCCAAACGCCAGGGGCGACCAACGCTGTCGGCAATGATTATGCCAATATCAATTTTCCACCGCGCATCGAAGCGGGCTTTGAGATCTGCGGCGCTGGCATCGGGGTCTTCTGGCAGCAACAGCACCATATCGTTCTCTTCCGAGCCCTCGACATTGGAGCGGTCAATGCCTGCATTTGCGAGAACGTGGCCGAGCTGGTGCGCGACAACGATGACGCCGGGTTTGGCGCGAACCACTTCGCTCGACTGGCGCAGGACAGCTTCGACATATTTTGGATCTTTGTCTGTTTCTGCTGCCAGCTTCTTAGCCTCGGGTGAAGGATCAATTGAACCCAATTCAAGCAACCGCCCTTCCGCCTTGGAGACCACCTTCTGGGCTATGACAAAAATATCGTCATTGGCGGGCTGCAATCCCTGCTTCTCAATCGCCGATATCAGAAGGGCTGCCAGATCGTCTCCCTGATTTATGAGAGGCACACCTTCAACGGCTGTCACTGTAAGCTGCTTTGCCATTCAATGTCCGTTGCTAGAGGCCGGTTATACGGATCCCGGCACCATCAGCCTTATAGCGCTTGTTGATGCCGATCAGTATCGATGTCAAAGCTTCAGCCGCTACGGAATTGGCGAGCGGGCCGCCATGAATGCCGCGCAATCCAGCACCTTCAGCAAGGCTGACAACGATTTCCCGGTCATCGGGTACATCGCCGAACACCAGGACATCGCAGTCTATTTCATCGTCGGTTTCAAGCTTGTGTGCGGCAACATTGTGAAACGCTGAAACCAGCCTGGCATCATCGCCGAGAATGGCCCTCGCGGTCAGCGCGGCGCTCCCTGCCGGTGGCATCTGGGCGCGGGCCACCTTCGGGGGAACCAGCGGCACCGTTGTGTCGACGATAAGTTTTCCGCGTACCGCGCCGGCGATTGAGCGCAGAATGGCTTCTTGTGAGGCAAACGGGACGGCGACTATGATGATATCCGCATTTGCGGCTGCATCCTCATTGGTCATGCCTTGCGGTGAGGGGGATGTGTTAGCGGCTTCAATCAGTGCTGCAGCCTCGCCTGCTCGCTCAGCGCTGCGTGATCCGATGACAACTTCATATCCGGATTTCACCCAACTTCGCGCCAGGGCCCATCCCAAATTTCCCGTACCGCCGATAACTGCAAGCGTTGGCAGTTTCTCGCTCATGTTTTCACCTGTTTCCCGTGACGGACATGCCTGTAAATTGCATATCGGTACTCATTATGACACTTCTAGTATTTCCTAACCTATCTGGATTATATAGATATTTCTCCTGAAACATACTATCAATAGGATGACTCTACAAATTAAGAAGAGATGCAGTGTTGAAGGCGTTCACGCAACCTTGTCTGGTATCACGCTGATCGATCGACGAGCTGTTATTCAAGCCTATCGATATTCGCGCTCTAAAGTTTGAAAGCCCCTGTGAGCCTTCATTGACAGCTTCCCTTTGGGCCTATTATATCGTTGTTCTAACATTAGAAACAGAGTGGGCGGAAAATGGATACGTCTCAGCGGCAAAAGTTACTTGATTTAATCGATGGCCAGCGTGAACACGCCGTCGAATTTTTACGCACTCTGGTGACCATTCCTAGTGTCACAGGCAATGAAGGCCCGATCCAGAGTCACCTCAATGACTATCTTGAGAAGATGGGTCTCGAGATCGACATGTGGGACATGGATGCGGAAGAAATTCAGAAACATCCTGCTGCGGCTGTCGTGACGGAAAGTTATGAGGGGCGCCCAAACATTGTCGCGACCCGTAAAGGCACAGGCGGTGGCCGCTCGCTGCTTTTGAACGGCCACACCGACGTTATCCCGGCAGGACCGAGTGAATCATGGACTGATGACCCATGGGCGGCCAATATTCGCGACAATCGCATTTATGGCCGCGGCACGTCCGATATGAAGAGCGGGGTATCGTGCCAGGTGCTCGCCGTTCAGTATATTGCGGATGCTGGCATCAAGCTTAATGGTGACGTACTCATAAATCTTGTCGTGGACGAAGAGATTTCCGGGCACGGGACGCTGGACACGGTGCTGCGTGGCTATAAAGCCGACGCGGCCATCTCGGGCGAGACCAGCACGCTCGCCGTGCAACCGGCTTGCATCGGCCGCATCTGGTTCCAGATCCTGATCCGCGGCAAAAGCGCCGGTATTCAGCAGCGCTACACTGGCGTGAATGCGATTGACCTTGGCTACAAGATCAAGCTGGCGATCGATGACCTCGAAAAACACCGTCTCGAAACCGTCTCGCATCCGCTTTATCCAAATATTCTCGACACGCTGCCATGCCTCGTCGGCACAATTCAATCGGGAAGTTTCGCAAGCGCATTTCCAGACACCTGCATGTTGACGGGTAGCATTGCCACCGTGCCGGGCGAGGATCACAACGGGGTCAAGCAAAGCTTCCTTGATCACATCGCCAAGGCCGCCGCCGACGATCCCTGGATGAAGGACCACCCCCCGGAGATTACCTTCGGCAACAAGTTTGGCGGTTTGGATGCCGAGGCTGCCGATATTCCGGTAGACCATCCGATCGTCACCTCCTTGGTCGAGTGCTTCAAGGAAGTTACCGGCAAGGAGCCTGAGATCAGTGGCCGTCAGGGTGCCGCCGATACCCGGTTCCTTATCAACAATGGCGACACGCCAACCGTGATATTCGGCCCCGGTCCCACGGCGGTAATGCATGCAAATGACGAGTATGTGGATATCGATGACTATATGACCGCCATCAAGGTTTACGCCTTGAGCATTTGCGACTGGTGTGGCGTAGAGTAGGGCATGCTAGATGTTTTTGCGTGCACTCCTGCCTTGAAGTGAATGGAGACTCACGCCAACGTGTAAGCTGGAGCTCTTCAGTCCGGTATATTATCAATTTTGCAAACCGCCCGGTCGGCCAGCTAGCCACGGGTGGCAGGAGAATATCATGGTAGATGCTGTTCAGACGGGTATCGCGAATACCTACGCCAAGATGCGCGCCCCGCGATATGTCCAGGTTGCATCTACTCTGCGCCGGCGTATCCAGGAGGGCCATTGGGCCGTTGGCGACAAGATTGCCACGCTTGAGGAACTCGAGAACGAATTCAGTGTTGCACGCGTGACCGTGCGACAGGCAATTGAACTTCTCCAGGAAGAAGGACTACTGAAATCCCATCAGGGCAAAGGCACCTTCGTCATGCGTTCGCCGCCCAACAACAGGTGGCTGCATCTGGCAACCGACTGGGATTCCCTGATTGACCTCATAAGCGCGAATGTCCCGAAATTTCTGGAGGTTGATACGCAGCAAGAACTGCAAATCGATCCTGAAGACGGCAAACCTGCCGAGGCTTACGAGTTTTTCAGAAGCGTGCAAATGCAGGGCAAGGAACCCTACGCCCTGGCCAGTGTTCATGTCTCCAAGGATATCCATGATCAGAACCCCGCCGCGTTCAGAGAGCGGGTTGCCCTGGCGGTTATCAACGACATGGAGGATCTCCATATCAGCCGTGCGCACCAAACCTTGCGTATTGGCGCTGCAGACATAGAAACCGCGATACAGCTCAAGATTCCGCTGAACGCTCCAACGGCTGAAGCCCATTGTATCGTTACCGATGCAAACGGCACCGTCATCTACAGCGGTGATATTATTTACCGGGGGGACAGGGTGAAGCTGAATATCGAGTTGCTGAACAGCTCATCCTAGAGCAGGCCCCCAAATCTCAACCATTGCCGTCCCGTGCTGCACCGCGCCATATTGCCCTTTGCGGCACCTCGCTCTATGCTTATTCTGTTATTCTATTAATAGTACCAATTAAGCGCTTTTCCGCCATTTGCACCCGAGCGGCGGCACAAGAGGGTGGAGTATGAAAAAAGATGGCATTGGCGCCCGGCTGATCCGCAAGGAAGACGACCGCTATATGCGTGGGCGCGGCCAATTCGTCGGTGATATCAAACCAGCGGGAATGCAGGATGCCGCCTTTGTACGCAGCCCGGTTGCGCATGCCAGCATCAGGGCCATCAAGTTTCCCGATGCCCTGAAAGGACATGTATTTTCCTTAGCGGACCTAAAAGGCGTTCAGCCCATCACTGCGGTGTCGGGGCTTCCTGGCTTCAAGCGCTCAAGCCAACCGGTCCTTGCTGACAAGAAAGTCCGCCATGTTGGCGAAATGATCGCCATGTGTATTGCGCCGTCGCGGGCTGAGGCAGAGGATATGGTGGCCCAGGTCGAGGTTGAGTTCGACGAGCTTCCAGCCGTGTACGACATGCTCAAGGCGCGCGATGCAGAGACGGCGCTGGTGCATGAAGAGTGGGGCGACAACATCTTTCTGGAAACCCTTGTCGATGACGACATGAAGGCGGTGGAAAAGACAGCCGCAGTGAAGGTTACACGCGAGTTTAACACTTCACGACAGTGCATGTGTCCGATAGAGGGACGCGGAGTGGTCGCTGAGTGGGACAGCCGCCTCGAACAGTTGACGGTTCACAGCTCAACCCAGATGCCTCATATCGTCCGCTCTGGCCTGGCGGAATGTCTCGATCTGGATCACGGTGCGATCCGGGTTATTGCGCCAGATGTTGGTGGCGGTTTTGGCTTCAAGGGTATTTTACTTCCCGAAGAAGTGTGTCTGTCCTGGGCAGCGATGCATTTGGGGCACCCTGTGCGCTGGCTGGAGGACCGGCGCGAAAATCTGACCGCGTCGGCGAATTGCCGCGAACATCATTATGTCGTCACCGCCTATGCTGATAATGAGGGAAAACTACTCGGGCTTGATGCGGAAGCTACCGTCGATTCCGGGGCCTATTCGGCCTACCCTTTCTCCGCCTGCCTGGAGGCAGCGCAAGTGGCGAGTATCTTGCCCGGTGTCTACGATTTTCCGCACTACCGCTGCCACACCTTTTCGGCCTCCACCAACAAACCCCCGATCCTGCCCTATCGCGGCGTGGCACGCACGGGCGTGTGTTTTGCCATGGAGTTGATGATCGACGCAGTTGCCCGCGAACTCGGTATGGAGCCAACCGACGTGCGCATGAAAAACCTCGTGCAGCCGGAGCAGATGCCGTTCGACAATATCACCAACAAGCATTTCGATTCCGGTGACTACCCGGAGGCGCTGCGCCGGGCCATCGAGGCAATCGACTTGAAAGCCATCCGCAAACGTCAGAAGAAAACCGAGCACGACGGGCGGAAAGTAGGTGTCGGATTTGCGGTTTATTGCGAGCAGGCGGCCCACGGCACATCTATTTATGCCGGGTGGGGCATCCCCATGGTGCCCGGTCACGAACAGGCCAATATGCGGCTGACGCCTGATGGGGGCTTGGAGATTCGCATCGGCGCGCATTCACACGGTCAGGGTCATGAGACAACCATGTCGCAGGTGGCGCATGAAATCCTCGGGATAGCCCACGACAAGATCAAGCTGGTGCATGGTGATACGGCTTACACGCCTTATTCCACCGGCACATGGGGCTCGCGCTGCATGGTGATGTCCGGCGGCGCCGTAGCGGAAGCCTGCGATCAGCTGGCCGAGCGCGCCAAGGCGATCGCCGCCAAGATGCTGCAATGCAAGCCCAAGGAAGTGTCGTTGAAAGATGGCCGTGCGATTGGTCCCAATGGTGAACTGACCATCGAGGAGATTGCCTATATCTGGTACCGCAAGCCTCAGGATTTGCCTGCTGACGTCAACCCGTCGGGTCTTGAGGTCATTGCGGGTTACAAACCTGACCGCGATTCAGGAACATTCAGTTACGCGGCTCATGCAGCGCTAACCGCTGTCGATACCCTGACCGGTGAGGTTGAAATTCTTGACTATGTCGTCGTGGAGGATGGCGGCGTGCTGGTCAACCCGATGATTGTCGATGGCCAGTTATATGGCGGCGCTGCGCAAGGTATCGGTACGGCGCTGTACGAGGAAATGCCGTTTGACACCGAAGCGCAACCGCTGGCATCAACCTTGTCGGATTACCTGTTGCCTGGACCAACAGAAGTGCCGTCGATGCGACTTTTCCATATGGAAACGCCATCTCCCTATACCCGGTTTGGCGTGAAGGGGATTGCCGAAGGCGGTGCCATCGCACCTCCTGCCGCAATAACCAATGCCATCAATGACGCGCTTGCCCCGCTGGGAGTTGAACTCACCATATCGCCGGTCACCCCCCGCCGCATTGTCGAAGCAATCGCCTCAGCCGATACAAAGAAGGTTGCTGCGGCATGAAGCCGGTAGCCTTCGAATATGAGCGCCCGCGCACCATTGATGCCGCACTGGATTTGCTTGGGGCAGAGTCTAACTCAAAAATACTGGCCGGAGGGCAAACGCTCGGGCCAATGCTGAACCTTAGGCTGGTGCAGCCAGGCCTCCTTATCGATATCACCCGCATTCCCGAACTCGTCTCCGTATCAGATGAAGGGGATGCCCTCAAAATCGGCGCCTGCGTTACCCATGCCGCCATAGAAGATGCCCGTGTTGAGGATCACTCCAATGGCTATCTTCGCCGCGTTGCTTCAGGGATTGCTTACCGCGCCGTGCGCACACGGGGAACGCTCGGGGGAAGCCTCTCACATGCAGATCCTGCAGCCGACTGGCTGAGCGCCCTGCTGGTGCTGAAAGCAGAACTGGAAATTACCGGACTGGATGGCAGCAGGCGTGTTGTTTTGAAAAATTTTGTACGCGGCGCGATGGAAACGGACTTGAGCCCCCGGGAACTGCTGATCGCGGTTCACGTGCCCAGGAGCGAGAAGACCGCGCGGCACGGCTATTACAAGATTTGCCGCAAAACGGGCGAATTCGCCGATGCCATTGGTGCCGTAAGTTTCGATCCCGGTTCAGGCGCTTTTTGCATGGTAGCCGCTGGAGGTTCAGAGCAACCGGTTACGTTTGAAAGTCCGGAAAACTTATTCAGTCAGGGCGACCCGCTCGATCCGGACAGTTTTGATATGCCCATGGCAATGGATGCCCTGCGAGAAGCAGGCATAGAGGCGGATAACTATGAACTGCAAATCCGCGCTGTCGCCATGAGTCGCGCCATGCAGGACGCGATGAGCCCATGACCCGCATAGCACTTACCGTCAATGGCACGAAAGTGACGCGAGAAGTAACGCCGCGCACGAACCTGGCTGACTTCCTTCGTGAGGAATTGCTGCTCACCGGCACGCATATTGGCTGCGAGCACGGAATTTGTGGAGCCTGCACCGTGGTCGTCGATGGCGAGATCGCGCGCTCATGCATCACCTACGCCGTCACCTGCGATGGAGCCGAGGTGCGAACCATCGAGAATTTTGACGAGGACACGCTGATGGCCAAGCTGCGCCAGGCGTTTTCTGAGGAACATGCCCTGCAATGCGGTTACTGCACACCGGGCATGCTGGTTGCCGCGCGTGATCTTATTCGCCGTGGCGAGGCGAGGGACGAGGAGTCCATCCGTATTGGCATGAGCGGTAATCTGTGCCGCTGCACCGGATATATGGGCATCGTAAGCGCCGTCGCCAAAGTTGCCGGGGCTTATAGCGAAAAAGCCGAACCAAATGCAGCTACACGCACATTGGGACCGGCGCCCGGACCGGATGCGCCGGATGGTTTTGCGACAGAGAAACCAGCAAGCGCCAGGCCCGCAAAGGCCGTCAAAGCCGAAGCGGCAGCCCCTGTGCTTTCCAGTCAGCGAAGCGCAAACGTGCAGACAGGCGAAGTGACGCAAGAGGGCAAGTTCACAAAACTCACCCAGACGATCACGGTGAACCATCCCCGCGAAGACGTCTGGCGCTACATGGCGGACATCGAAAAGGTTGCCACATGTATGCCGGGCGTGGCGCTTGATGGCCCGCCGCAGGAGGGGCATGTTGATGGGCGCATGCTCGTGAAGCTGGGCCCCATCAGCGCCGATCTCGCGGGAGAAGCAGATGTTACCCGGATCGAAAATGAATGGCGTGGCATAATTGAGGGCAAGGGCCGAGATGCCCGTAGCGCTTCGCTCGCATCGGGCCGAGTTGAATATCAACTTGCAGAGGCGGAAGGCGGTGCGGCAACCCAAATGTCAGTCTCGATGGCCTATTCCCTCGCCGGGCCTCTGGCGCAGTTCAGCCGGGGTGCGATCGTGCGTGACCTGGTGTCCAGGCTCGCAGGCGCATTCGCACAAAACCTGGAAACGCGTCTGTCAGGCCGGGAAAGTGACACCGCGCCCGCCGCGCTGGATGCAGGCTCGCTGGTTTTCTCAGTGCTCTGGGACCACATCAAAGGATTTATCAGTAAGTTGCTTGGGCGCGGTTCGGATTAGCCGCCGAGATAAGCCTTCTGGACTTTCTTGTTATCAAGAAGCTGTTTACCTGAGCCTGAAAGCGTGACCTCGCCAGACTCCAATACGTAGGAATGGTCGCACAACTCAAGTGCCGCGAGCGCGTTTTGCTCAACCATCACGACCGTGACGCCGTCGGCGCGGATTTGCTCGATGATCTCGAAGGTACGCTCTACCAGGTTTGGTGCGAGACCAAGCGAAGGTTCATCGAACAGGATCAGTCTCGGGCGTGACATCAGCGCACGGCCAATCGCCAGCATCTGCTGTTCGCCACCGGACAAGGTGCCCGCCGCCTGGGACCGTCTTTCATGAAGGATCGGGAAGCGGGCGAATATCTTGTCCATGTCTTTGGAGATGCTGCCTCCGTCACTGCGCAGAAAGCAGCCCATTTCCAGATTTTCCCGTACGCTCATATAAGGGAAAATGCGCCGCCCTTCAGGGCAGTGAGCGATGCCCTTTTCGAGGACGGTGCGCGCAGGCGCACCGGTAATATCTTCACCGTCGAGTTCTATGCGTCCCTCGATTGGGGCCAGCACACCGGAGATGGCTTTCAGAGTCGAGGTTTTTCCGGCCCCGTTTGCTCCGATTAGCGTCACCAGTTCGCCCTGGCGCACTTCCATTGACAGGCCCCGGACCGCCGTCACCTTGCCGTAAGTGCATGTGAGACCTTCAACCTTAAGCACGCTTCTTTCCTTTCGTGCTGGCTCGGGACCTAGGTCGGGACTTGGTTTTTTTCTTGTAGCGCTCGCCCAGATAGGCGCGGATGACATCAGGATTTTTTTGTATCTGGTCAGGGGAGCCATCAGCGATAATCGTGCCATTGTTGAGAACGATGACCCGGTCGGATACGCCCATCACCATCTTCATGTCGTGCTCGACCAGAAGGATTGTGATACCGAGCTTGCGGATATCTCCCAGCATCTTCATGAAGCTCGCAGTCTCTGACGGGTTCATCCCGGACACCGGCTCATCGAGCAACAGCAGGCTGGGTTGCGCCGCGAGCGCCACGGCAACTTCAAGAAGACGCTGCTCGCCATATGGCAGTGCGCTACCAAGTTCATCGGCACGGCCTCCGAGACCAATGAAATCGAGCACCTCGCGGGCAGTTTCGCGCATCTCACGTTCTTCCGCCGCAACGCTGGGAAGTCCAAAAATGATATGCAGGGCTTTCTGGGTTTGTCTGCGGTGCAGGCCCATCAGCACATTTTCAAATGCCGTCTGGCCGCCGAACACGCTGGTCTTTTGAAATGTCCGCACGACGCCCAGGTCGGCAATTTCGTTCGGGCCAAGACCCACGAGTGTTTTATCACGATATGAGATTTCCCCACTTGTCGGGCGGATATATCCGGTTATCGCGTTGAAGGCCGTAGTTTTGCCCGCACCATTGGGTCCGATGAGACCGAGCACT
>JAJFHQ010000053.1 GCA_021775525.1 Hyphomicrobiales bacterium | reverse complement strand
TACCCATCTCGATTTTACCGGTGGATTGCAGGCCCACATCTTCGTTTCTTGGCTGCATCCCTATAAGGATCACAGGATGGTCGTTATAGGTGAAGACGCCATGGCGGTCTTCAACGATGTTGAACAGGGCGAAAACAAGCTGCTTCTCTACAGGCACAAGGCACATTGGGATGGTGATGTGCCTGTCGTGAACCGGGCTCAAGCCGAACCGATACCCTATGCTGGCACCGAACCGCTGAGACAGGAATGCGAAGTCTTCCTGTCGTCGGTTTGCGATAAGACAAAGCCCCCGTCAGACGCGTCGGAAGGCATTAGGGTTTTGACTGTTTTGGATGCCTGCCAGCGTGCGCTTCAGACAGGAATGCCAGTCACCTTATCTCGGGCAACCACATGAGCGATTTTTATGTCCATGAGACCGCGATGGTTGACGATGGCGTCAACGTAGGGGCGGGGACAAAGATATGGCACTTCTGTCATGTGCTGGCAGGGTCGCGCATTGGCCGCGATTGCGTTCTGGGGCAAAACGTCATGATCGGTCCCGATGTTGAGATTGGCGATGGGTGCAAGGTCCAGAACAATGTGTCTCTCTACAAAGGTGTAACGCTGGAAGACGGCGTTTTCTGCGGGCCGAGTTGCGTGTTTACCAACGTCCTGACGCCGCGTGCCTTTGTCGAACGCAAGGACGAGTTTTTGCCGACACTGGTTCGGAATGGAGCGACGATTGGAGCCAACGCGACAATCGTGTGCGGTGTTAAGATCGGTCAAAATGCCATGATCGGAGCTGGTGCTGTGGTCACGCACGATATCAAAGACCACAGTCTGGCTTTCGGAAATCCAGCCCGGCATGTGGGTTGGGTGAGCCGAGTCGGTGAGCGGCTCAGCAGTGATCTCGTTTGCCCCAGAACTGGAGAAATATACCGTGAAACCGATGACGGACTCGTTCATGACGCATGACTTTCAACTGCCCGAGGCCGAAATTCCCGAGCTCGAGTTCGCCGGTATCGCTGCACAATATATGGCACTCAAAAGCGAAATCGCTCCCCGCGTTGCTGCTGTCTTCGAGCATGGGCGCTTCATCATGGGCCCTGAAGTGGCAGAACTCGAAGCCGCGCTCGCGTCTTATTGCGGCGCAAAGCATGCCATCTCCCTCTCCAGCGGAACCGATGCTCTGGTTGCACCATTGATGGCGCGCGGCATCGGTCCAGGAGACGCGGTCTTTGTACCCGGTTTCACCTTTACCGCCAGCGCCGAGGTTATTTTATTGCTTGGGGCAACACCCGTATTTGTCGATGTTGATCAGCACAGCTTCAATATCGATTGCGCACTGCTTGAAGAGAAAATCGCAGCGGTAAAACGCAGCGGTCGTCTCACACCCAAGGCAATCATCGCCGTTGATCTGTTTGGACTGCCTGCTGACTATGACCAGCTGAACACAATCGCTGACAAAGAGGACATGCTGCTGATTGCGGACGCAGCCCAGAGTTTCGGAGGTGTCCGCCATAACCGCAGGGTCGGTACACTCGCGCCGGTCACGGCAACCAGTTTCTTTCCCGCGAAACCCTTGGGCTGCTATGGCGACGGCGGCGCGGTCCTTACCGATAACGACGAATTGGCTGCTGCGCTGCGCTCTATTCGCGCCCATGGACAAGGTAATGCCAAATACGAAGTTGTGAGGGTCGGGCTGAACGCACGTCTCGATACGCTACAGGCCGCCGTTCTCTTGGGAAAGCTACCGGCACTCGACACCGAAATTGCCGCGAGAAACAACTTGGCCGACTTGTATGATGAGAAGCTGGCAGGGGTCGCCACGACACCAAATCGTTATGAGGGTCATGTAAGCGCCTGGGCGCAATATTCCATCCTCATCGATGACCGTGATGGCGTGCAGGCGCGACTCAAAGATGCGGGCATCCCGACGGCGATCTACTATCCGCGTCCCATGAACCTGCAGCCGGCCTATGCAGAGTTCAGCGATGGCCCACTGCCGGTCAGTGAGGCTCTCTGTGATCGCATCCTCAGCCTTCCCATGCATGGCTATTTGGTTGGAAAGATAGCTGAGCGGATCGCGGCTGAGATACGTGTGGCGACTTGTGGCTGAGTTGATCTGAATGAACAATTGGACAATGTCTGTGCCTGATGCAAGGATTGAAAATCCACAACTTCCCGGACGAGTTATTAGATCGGCACACCGACGCGCACCAAGTGCTGGAAAAGTCTGGCTGGACTCACGTCGGACTACACAACTTCATCGTGAGCAAGAAGGCCTCATGACGGGGCCGGGACAATCTTTCATCAAGGGATACTGACCTCTTGGTTGCGCCAGAGACCATGCGGCAGAACATCACCATTTTAGGCGACTCGCGGGTGTTCGACACCTATTTCACGAGCTCGCGATACTCTGTCCGTTATGGCTACGATAAGACTTTTCCGCATTTGTGGCGCAAGATGGTCCTGCAGGATCCGCAAGCCGGCTACGATGTCGTCCACATCCCTGACCATTTCCGCGGCGGGACGCTCCAGAACAACATTATCCGCCTGGCGCTGACAGATCCTGCGATTATTGTCATTGTCGACGGCATCTGGGAAACACTCCTGAACCGCGGGCACTATAATGATTATCTGGAGCGCCATTCGTCATCAGACTCTGAGCAGGAATATAACCCGCAGCGTCTTGTTGAATTGTTCAAGGCGAACAAGCTGTCGGTCTCACCTTCCGCATTTGCGCACCAGCATGCCCGTTTGATTTCTTATTTTCGCCGCCGGAGGCGGCAGGTCATCTGGATGACGCTACCCGTTCCTCCCAAGTCCTACATCGGCAGTACCTTTCACGCTGGCGACTACACTCCAATTCCAAATTGGAATGAATGCCTGGCGGCAGTCAACGATGCAGTCGTGCCAATGGTCAATGCTTATGAGGGAAAAGTACTGGATCTGACGGCGCTGATGGAAGAGCTTGGAGGTGCGGAAATGGCCCTTATTGACCAGTGGCATTTTTCGGAGGCATTTCATGAGCGCATTGCCGTCGAGCTGGGGTCACTGACCCGCGATCTCCTGCGTGGGGTTCCCGGGGCCGGCCACATATCAGGTGACTATATGCTCGGAGCCCCGTCCTCAGATGCGCCACCCGATGAAGTGGTCATGTTTGAGGGTGATACAGCAGATGAGGTTGCCGCCATGCGGGCGCTGTCAGTCGATCAGATCCTTTTATATCCTGCGGAACTCGGGGAAATTGATAATCCTCGCGGGAATGATCGTGCTGAATTTGAAAGGCAGTCCGACCGATGACGCAAAAGCGCACCATACCGTTATCAAAGCCCCATTATCCGGCGGACCTGCGCAAGACGATTGCGGCGGATATAGAGAGTATCCTGGAATCAGGCCGACTCATGTCTGGTCCCTGGGCAAAGAATTTCGAGGAACGTTTTGCCGGCATTACAGAACGAAATTATGCGGTAAGCCTGAACAGCTGTACAACGGCGCTTCAGATCGCCCTGAATTTTGCTGGCGTGTCTGGGCGGGGTGTTCTCGTGCCGGCCGGCAGTTTTATCACCGATATCAGCGCCGTTCAGTTTGCCGGTGGCAGGCCCGTTCTGGTCGATATGAACCCGGAGACGCTGGCGCTCGATTTAGGCGACCTGGCACGCAAGATCACACCGGAAACACGGGCGATGATCTGGGTGCATCTGACCGGAGCGATTGCATCTGACTATGAGGCGATCCTCGAATTTGCAGTAAGGCACGATTTGTTCCTGATCGAAGATGCCTCCCATGCCCACGGGGCTTCCATAGACGGGAGACCGGCCGGAAGCTTCGGTGATGCCAGTTGCTTCAGTTTCTATCCAACCAAGGTGTTGAGTAGTGGCACTGGCGGCATGCTGACCACCGACAACCCGGATATTGCACGTTATGCACGCGAGATGCGGATGTTCGGTAAGCAGGAAGGAACAGGTGAGATTATTCACCGCGGGAATGACTGGTTCCTGGACGAAATCCGCGCTTGTGTTGGCTATCACCATGCTGGAGTTCTGGGGGAACAGGTCGCGCATCGCCGTATGATTGCCGGGCGCTATTTTGAGGCTCTGGCAAACCATCCGGGTCTGCGACTTCTGGATCCATTACCTGGAAGTAAACCTGCCTGGTATCAGTATCCGCTATTTCTCAACGCGGGAATTGACCGTGCGGCCATGATCGAGGCGATGAAGGAAAAATATGGCATCGAGGTCAAGGGCATCTATAAGCCTACGCATCACGAAGAGATTTTCCGCTCCCTCGATGACGGCACCCTGAAGGTTACCGAAGAAGTTCTTGACCGCTCGCTTTGCTTGCCGATGCATGCCGAGGTCAGCGAGGCGGACGCTGATCGGATAGCTGCGGCGGTGGCATCCGAAATAAGGGCTTCACTCTCATAATGCGAATTCTTGTTACGGGCGCCAGCGGGTTT
Source organism: Hyphomicrobiales bacterium (assembly GCA_021775525.1). Taxonomy (GTDB): domain Bacteria; phylum Pseudomonadota; class Alphaproteobacteria; order Rhizobiales; family Methyloligellaceae; genus UBA2767. The sequence goes on along the minus strand of JAJFHQ010000053.1, from coordinate 3,637 downwards.
ATAGGTTCGCGACTGGCGACCGATTTGTCAGCCAATGGCCACAATGTGACCGGATCCTGGCGGCAAGATCGCGCCCGGCTTCCCTCCACATATCCCGATAATCTGACATACGCGCAGTTGGATTTGGCCGATGGTCCGGCTGTGAAGCGCTTGTTTGATGCACAGGGATTTGATGCCGTGCTTCATTGCGCGGCTCAGGTGCGCGGGGTCGATGAAGTTGGCAAGATTGCCAGCTTTGCAACCAACAATGTGCTCGCCCAGGCCCATTTGCTCGATGCTGCACTATCAATTGGATGCCATCGTTTCATCTTCTGCTCCACGATCAGTGTCTACGGAAATAGCGGTGCACCAGAGGGTGGATACCGGGAGTGTGATGCCGCGCCAAATTGTTTCTATGGCTGGAGCAAACGGGTGGGCGAGGAGATGCTCGACGCTGCCACCACATCTGACAGTAACCTGCAAGCCGTATCGTTTCGGCTTGCAGGGGTTCATGGCCATGGCCGTACCTCGGGCGCGCTTCACGCCATGACCAGGGCGGCTCTGGAGGGAAAAACGATAAACGTTGCCGAGCCCGACAGCCGGTTTCGCTGGCTGTTCATCGACGACCTTGTCCGCGCGCTCAGCGCTGTACTCGATATGCCATTGCGGGGGGGGCATGAGATAGTCAATCTGGCGAGTGCGGATGTCTTCACTCTTGGAGAATTGGCCGAGCGTATTAAGACAGCCGCTGGTTCGGGAAGTGCTATCGAGCTTGGAACGGCTTCCTCACAGCGCAATGAGGTTATGAATATCGAGCGGGCGCAGGCGCTGTTTGGCCATGAACCTCTATCACTCGATGTCGCTTTGCAGAACTATATAGATACGGCTCAAAGTTCGACATGACCACCGTTGCCATCCATCAGCCGAACTATGCGCCCTGGCTCGGCTATTTCTATAAGATGGCACGCGCCGATATTTTTGTGTTTCTGGATGACGTCCAGTTTTCCAAAGGCAGCTATATCAACAGGGTCCAGATATTGTGGGAGGGCAGTCCCCGCTGGTTGACGCAACCGGTTTCGGTTTCGCTGGGGACCGCAATCAGCGACGTATCAGTGGCGCAGGCCGATTGGGCCCGTACCCATCTGGATACGCTCCGAGGCGCCTATCGGAGTGCTGGCGCATTCGAAAGTGTCTGGCCTGACATGGAGGCGATTTATCATGCGATCCCCGATAGCACACTGGGAGGCTCCAATGAGACCCTTATCGGGGCGTTTGCGCAGAAACTGGGTATCCAGAGGAAGAGCGTAGTTTCCTCCTCAATCGAAACGGCAGGTCTGACTGGTGATGACCGGTTGATTTCTATTGTCGGGCAGCTTGCAACCGAAGGCACATACCTCTCTGGAGAAGGTGGAGGGAAATACCAGAACCCGGATAAATTCACAGCCGCCGGGATAGCGCTTGAATATGTGCGCTTTGAACATCCGGTTTACGACCAGGGGCGGCAGGAATTTGTCCCCGGTCTTTCGGTTCTCGACGCAGTATTCCATCTGGGATGGGACGGCGCGGCCGGACTGATCGCCAACTAGCGATGCGTGTCCTGTGTCTCGATGTCGAGGGCGGTTATGGCGGCTCATCGCGCTCTCTGTATGAGAGCGTGCGCAATCTGCACGGCGACGTGGACATTGAGGTTTGGTGCCGCCGGGAAGGTCCGATCCAACCCCGTTACGAGGCGCTTGGCGCCCCCTGCCAGATTGTACCAGCCATGCCCCATATCAGTTCGCTGCCGCGACTTTCGCGCAACCTCTATGCCTTCGGCAAATTTGCGATGAATTGGCGCGGAAGTGGTCGATTTCGTGAGGAGCTGTTGCGCGCCGTTGAAGAGCGGTTTGATGTGGTCCATTTCAATCACGAGGGTTTGTTTCTGCTTTTACGTTGGCTCAGATCAGAGCTGGGGCGCCAGATTCCGATGACCATGCATATCCGCACCTATCTGCCCTCAACGGTTTTCTCCCGATGGCAATACCGGACCATCGCAGACGCGGCGGATTGTCTTGCATATATCACCGAAAATGAACGCGAGCGTGTCATGGAGCTTGCCGGACGTGAGGTTCCCGGCGCGGTTATTTATAATATTGTTACTCCGCCTGACACATCAGTGACCGCCGACTGCGATTTGGCGAGGGATAAGCGTTTCAAGATTGCCGTACTCTCCAACTATGCATGGATACGCGGCATAGACCGGATGATAGATGTTGCCTGCGCTTTAGCTGAACGAGGGCGACGTGATGTGCTGATCGTAATCGCAGGCGATATCAACCTGAAAGGTTCGCTTCCCGGACTGCTTGGCCGTATCGCTCGATCGGGAGGCAATCTGGCTGATTATGCAAAACAGCGGGGTGTGGCTGACATGTTCCGTTTCCTGGGTCATGTCCCCGATCCAAGGCCTGTCCTGGCAGCTTGTGACATCCTGGCCAAGCCCACGCGCGAATATAATCCGTGGGGACGAGACATACTTGAAGCCATGGCTTTCGCAGTGCCGCCGATGACAATTGGCAGTTATGACCGTTTTGTGGAACAAGGAGTCACGGGCATTCTTCATCGGGAATTTGATGCAGATGAGTGGGCAAAAGAGATTGCCGCACTCGCAGATGACCGCTCCCGCCTTAAAAGCCTGGGCGCTGCCGCAGCCTTGCGCGTCGCGGATCTATGCGATGGCCCATCACGGGCGGAGGACTTACTTGGTCTGTGGCATGCTGCGCATCGTCAGACGATATAACCAATATCGTCACGAACCTGACCTTGGCTGATCCGGGTCCGCCACCAATCCACGGTCTTACTTAAACCGTCCTTGAGGACCACCTCCGCTTTCCACCCGGAGACAGCATTGAGATCCCTAGGATCTGCGATGAGCGCCCTGACTTCAGAATTAGTAGGGCGGATACGTGAGGCTTCCTCCACCACGGGCTTATTGGTCGCGGTGATATCGCGGATCGTGTCGATCATATCGGCAATTGTGACACTGCTTCCCGAACCAGCATTATATGCACGGCCATAGTCAATCTTGTCTGCAAGGCCGATCTTGAGAAAGGCGCCGACGGTATCTCCAACATAGTTGAAGTCTCGCACGGTACTCGTATCACCGATCTTGATGGCATCGCATGCAGAATCGAGCGCTTGCCTTATCACGGTAGCAATGACCGCCCTTTCGCTCTGGCGCGGTCCGTAGGTGTTGAACGGGCGCAGCGTGGTAACCGGCATATCAAACGACAAGGCATAAGATTCAGCAAGTTTGTCAGCAGCAATCTTGCTGGCGGCGTAGGGCGACTGTGCGACGAGAGGATGCGTCTCGGCTATCGGTACCGTCTGGGCGCTGCCATAGACTTCGCTGGTGGAAGTGTGGACGACGCGTCCGATCCCGTGATACCGCGCAGCCTCAAGAATGTTCCCCGTGCCGGTCACATTGACATCGATATGCGAAAAGGGCGCCTCGTAGGAATGCGGGATCGCGATCAGTGCCGCGAGATGAAAAACAATATCCTTCCCTTCAACAAGGCGGTTCATCAGGGAGGCGTCGCGAACATCGCCGCGGGTGATTTCCATCTGGGAGCGGATTTCGCCATCGACGTCATCAAGCCATCCGCACCGGTCCTGCCCGGTG
>JAJFHQ010000052.1 GCA_021775525.1 Hyphomicrobiales bacterium | reverse complement strand
GCCTCGAGCCAGGCGACGAGACCGGGGTGCTCTTCGCGCCACGTGCCTTCGAACCGGAAGTCCTGGTAGCCCAGCGCGCAGGCGAGCGTAATGTCCCCGATGTTTGGCGAGTTGCCAACTTTTGGCGTGTTGGCCTCCAGGTGCGCCAGCGCACGGGAGACCTTGCCAACCTGCCGGTCCACCCATTCCTGGTGGCGCTTGTCTTCAGGCCGGAAGCGCTTTTCATAAACCTGCAGGATGCCCGCATCGAGGATGCCGTCGCCAAGAGCTTGCAAGGTAAGGGCGGGCCAGCGCGTCTCATCCTTGGGGAAGAGCTTCCCGCCACCGGCCAAGTTGTCGAAATATTCGCAAATGACGCGGCTGTCATACATGATGCTGCCATCGTCGAGGATCAGGGCCGGGATCTTCGCCAATGGGTTTTCCTTCGAGATCGGGTCATCGGGATCGTTGGTATTGGTCCGGGTGATTTCGAACCTGTCCATGATGCCAAGGATAGATGCCGATAACTTGCATTTGCGCCCGAAGGGCGAGGAGGGCGACGAGCGGAGGATCATGGGGCGTTCCTTTTGTTTCGATCTGCAAACCGGGGCGGGAGACTAACCGGGTTGGAGTGCGGGGCAAATAACCAAATTACAGAGATGCGAGTTTCTCCAGTATCCGTGCCCAGCTGCGTGCCCCCTTGTGAAAGCTGATGAGGTTATACTTCTCGTTTGGCGCATGGATGCGGTCATCATCGAGCGCAAAGCCGACGAGCAATGAGTCCATGCCGAGCTTGGTCTGAAAAGATTCCACGATTGGAATGGATCCGCCGCACCCCATCAGCACCGGTGCCTTGCCCCATTCTTCTTCCAGGGCTTCAGCCGTGCATCTGAAGGCGGGAGCCGTGACATCGAAGCCGACCGCCAGCGAACCGCCACTTTCGAGATATTCTACTGAGCAATCCGCAGGAAGACGGTCCGAGACGAACTTTTTGAATCCATTGATGATTTTGTCCGGCTCCTGTCCCGGAACCAGGCGGAATGTGAGCTTGGACGAGGCTTTAGACGGTATCACTGTCTTGGAGCCCGGGCCTGTATATCCGCCAATTATGCCGTTGATCTCAGCCGTCGGGCGGGACCAGAGCTGTTCCAGCAGGGAGTGGTCCTGCTCACCCGCCATTCGCTCAAGACCGATTGCCGCGAGATATGTTTTATCATCGACGCCGAGTGCGACCCATTGGGCCAATTGTTCCGGGGTGGGGGCGATGATACCGTCATAGAAACCGGGGATCTTTACCCGTCCTTCTGCGTCCTGGAGGTCGCCCAAAATCGAAGTTAGAACCCGTATGGCGTTTTGCGCCGGGCCGCCATACATGCCCGAATGCAGATCGCGCGAGGGACCGGTAATGATGATCTCGGCGTGGGCCAGACCGCGCAGCATGGTAGTGATGGCGGGCGATGCGGCATCCCATTGCCCTGTGTCACAGACGAGTGCCAGATCGGCCTTGAGTTCTTCAGCGTTGGCATCAAGGAACGGTCCGAGCGAGGGGGAGCCGGATTCTTCTTCACCCTCAAGCAAGACCGTCACCGAAACGGGCAGGGCGCCATGGACGCTTTTCCAGGCCTGGCACGCTTCAAGAAAGGTCATGAACTGCCCCTTGTCGTCGGACGTGCCCCGGCCAACGATTATTTTGCCGTTGGTCCCATCATCCGCCATACGCGGCTCGAAGGGCGGGCTGTCCCATTCCTCCAACGGGTCTGCCGGCTGGACGTCGTAGTGCCCGTAGAACAGTACATGCGGGATGACTCCCTCGCCTTCAGCCCGGTAATGGCCGACCACCATGGGCTGGCCATTTGTCGAGCGAACCGACGCCTCGAAACCGATGTCTGCCAGGGTCGCGGCGCACCAGTCCGCCGCCCGCGCACAGTCGTCATTGTGGGCCGGGTCGGTTGAAATGCTGGGGATTTTCAAAATTTCCACGAGCCGGGCAAGGGCCGCTTCCGTGTTTTCATCCAATGCCTTGAGGACACCGGGTATAGCTTGCTTGTTGTCGGTCATGGGATGAAACTCCGCTTTTCCCAGCTCTCGCTCCGCAATGGGGGAGGGGTACAGGAAACCACACCACGCGGGTTGACGAAAGCGGTGTTGGAGCCTGTCCGACCAAACTTATCCATAGCTTATCCCCAACATGGAAAGGGGCGTTCACTATGAAGTCTTGAGGTGTGCTGGCGGCGTGCTACACTCCCTCAGGGGTTGTATATAGAGACTGAAGACCAGTGTAATCAGTCTCGGGGGGTATGTTGTGCCGCGTTCAGTTGCGAGTCTGGACAGGGTCGATTGCCGGATTTTGAAACGTCTCAACGGCAGTAACGAGACGCCAGGACCGGCCCTGAAAAACAGGATCGACAAGTTGCTCGAGTCGGGATTTGTCGAAGAGAAAAGCTTCGGCGAGGTGGCTATAACGCTGCGCGGTCAACTAGAGCTGGCGCGCTGGCGGTTCCGCAAGCTTCCCAAATCCAGATATGCAACTTCAGGTCCTTTGCCGGGCGGCAACATGCTGGAGAAAATCTTCAAATCATCCCAGTCATCCTGATCCTTCTGATCAGGCTTTACCCGTCTCATACAAGTAATTTCTTGCGCGTCTTGGGCACGGGGTTGGGCTAGGTTTGTGCAAAGTTCGCGCTAAGAGGATCATATATCACGTATGTCACAAGCACCCGCACAAACCGATGATGGCTGGTCCGGGCAGGTCTACTCGCTCATCAAGGACGCCGGCATCTCCCTTGTTACGACCGTACCTGACGCCGGGCTTACCCGGTTGCTCAACATGTGCAGCGATGATGAGGAGGTTCGGGTCGTCACCCTTTCCACCGAGGAAGAAGGCGTCGGCATGGCCTATGGCGCATGGCTCGGCGGTGCGCGCGCGCTGCTCTGCCTTCAATCGAGCGGAACCGGCAATATCATCAATGGCCTGGCGCTGCCGGCCTTTAGCCAGAGTCCCTGCCTGATGCTGGTCACCATGCGCGGCCAGGAAGGCGAGGGCAATCCGGCACAGAATCCCATGGGCCGGGCGGTCAGGCCGGTGTTTGAGGCCATGGGTGTCACTTGCCTCGAAGCGAAGACGAAAGAGGACGTTGCGACTTATTTCAAACAGGCAGTGGACATGGCCTTCAACGATGGCAACGCGGTGGCGGTGCTGATAGCCCAGCAGGTCATTGGCGTGAAAAGCTTTTCAAAATGATAGGTGGTGATATGGAAAAGCTGAAGCGGCGGGAGGTGCTGGCGCGGGTTCTGGAGGAGCGGGGCGATGCGCTCGTTGTGTCCAGTCTCGGCACGTCCACCTATGACCTGTTCGCCGTTTCGCCAGCCGATGAGAATGCTTACTTTTGGGGCGCCATGGGGCTCGCGGTTCCAACCGGCCTCGGATTGGCGCTCGCACAGCCCGAGCGCCGCGTGCTCATTGTCGCCGGTGACGGGGACATGATGATGGGCATTGGGTCGCTCTCGGTGATCGCAGCCCAGGCACCGAAGAATCTTGGCATCCTGGTGATGGACAATGAAATGTTCGAGGAAACCGGGTCGCAATCAGGATTGTCCGCGGGGCGTGCCGATATTGCCCAAATCGCACTCGGGTCGGGATTTGAAAAGACCATGACTGTGCGTAATGACAACGAGGTCTCAAGGCTTACGGACTTTTTGATGAAGGAAGAAGGTCCGGTGCTTGCCGTCGCCAAGATTGCACCCGGTGCCGATGAACCGGTCTTTCCGTCCATGGATGGGCGAGGGCTCGTCACAACGTTTCGCTCGGCGGTACTCGGCAAGTCGTGATCGTGGCACCGTATCTCTGGTGGTATACAAAAGACCAGAGCGGTGATATACCACCACCCAACAAGAGATCAGGCCATCAACAGGTAGGGGCAGCAGCATCATGCGGATTGTAGTTCACGGTCAGGAAGCCTTCGGCAAGGCGGTACTGGAAGCGCTTCTGGAGCGCGGTGAGAATGTGGTTGGCGTTTATTGCGCACCGGACAAGGAAGGCCGCCCGGAAGATCCTCTGAAAGTATTTGCTCAGGAAAAAGGCTTCGATGTTCATCAGCCTGCATCTTGGAAAAATGAGGAGGTCTGGGAGCAACTCAGGTCGCTTGAACCGGACTTGTGCGTCATGGCCTATGTGACGCTGTTCGTACCGCAACCGGCGCTCGACGTTCCCAAGCTTGGAACCATCCAGTATCACCCATCATTGCTGCCGCTGCATCGCGGACCCAGTTCTATCAACTGGCCGATCATCATGGGCCGGAAGGAAACCGGCCTGTCGATTTTCTGGCCCGATGAAGGGCTGGATGAAGGTCCGATTCTGATGCAGAAAACCGTCGAGATTGGGCCCGACGATACACTTGGCTCCGTCTATTTCAAGAATCTGTTCCCGATGGGGGTTGAAGCCATGATGGAATCTGTCGACCTCGTGCGTGAAGGCAAGGCTCCCAAGGTCGATCAGGACCATTCCAGGAAGACTTATGAAAGCTGGTGCCGCAAAAAAGACGTCGGCATCGACTGGTCAAAGCCGGTGCAGGAAGTTCATAACCTCATTCGCGGGGCTGACCCTGCCCCGGGCGCCTGGACGACCCATGGCGATATCGAACTGAAACTGTTCGATAGCACCATGGTGGATGGGGAAGGTGCACCGGGCGAAGTGCTGGCAATTTCCGATGAGGGCATGACCATCGCGTCCGATGGCGGCGCAGTGCGCGTTGGCCGGGTGCGGGCTCCCAAGGATAAGAAGGTTGGCGCGAGCGAATATGCTGCGGGCGCAGGACTGGAAACTGGAACCAAGCTGGGTTGAGGCTGAAGGAGTGGGTTCTTCAGCTAGACGCTGATATCGACTGACTCACCCACGCCGGGTGCGGTGGCCGAACTTACGACTTGTTGCAGGTTGGCGTTTGCCGACTCGATGAGCTGGACAACCGACTGGGCGCTATCGGCGTTCATTTTCAACATTTTTGCAGCCACAGCCATTTGCACTTGCGCCTGCTTCGAGGCGACCGCGGCAGCAGCTATATTGGCGACAGAACTCATGGGCGAAAACTCCCTGCACTGCCGCAAGGCTAGGAGATCTTGGCTAACGGAACCTTAAAGCCGGTTCCGGACCGTAAAAAGATCTATTCCGCGAGCTGGACGTTGACCGCCTGCGGACCTTTTCCGCGCCGGTCTGGCTCTGTTTCAAATGTAACCTTTGCGCCTTCATCAAGCGCGGGCAGGCCTGACGCTTCCAATGCGGTTATATGGACGAAAACGTCCTTGCCGCCATCGTCCGGCGTTATGAAACCGAAGCCGCGGGAATGGTTGAAAAATTTCACCGTACCGGATTCGCTCATCAGGTGGTCTCCTTTTCCCCGTAGATACACCATGCCACCTCCGAATGGCGGAGTGGCAGTCAGTGGCAGTCAAGTCAGAATTCGAGGAAGACCGGATGGCTGGGGAGATTCCCGCCATAATAGCTTTCTCCAAGGGTCCGATAGCCTGCCCAGTAACAGCTCCACTCTATTTTGGCTAAGGGGTTTTAGGCAAGCGGATTTCAGACGCTGTTGCGCCCCCTGGATGTGCCGGCTAGCGGGTGAGGCTCGCCTTTTCGGGGGCGTATTGTTCTTCCAGCAGGGTGCGGATGAGGCTCTCGCCATGGGCGGGTTCAAAGAAACCGAAGCGTTGCAGGCGGATATTTCCATGCTTGTCGATGATCGCCATCTCGGGCGTGCCCATGGTGTTGTAGCGCCGCATGGTTTCAGGCAATCGCTTGCCATCGATATGCCGGTCGATCCCAACCGCATGGTTGATGCCTTTCTTTTTCAGGAAGCGGCGCAGGCGCTTGGGGGTTTGAAAATTGTGACCCTCGAACACCGTGTGGATGCTGACAAAGGTGATGCGGCCTTCGGACGCTTCTTTCTCGAACACCTGCTCCCAGTGATGCATCAGCGGTATAGAAAAGGAATTGCAGCCCGGGCACCAGAGCTGGAAAAAATCGATGACGATCACTTTGCCCTTCAGGCCCGAGAGATTGAGCGGTTCGGAATTGATCCACTCGGCGATTTCCCAGTCCGGTGCTTTTTTAGGTGCAGGAGCCGCCTGGACCGCGGAAGTCATGAGGGACGTTAGCAAGGCGGCAGCAAAAGCTATGGCCAGGGGGAGGGAGCGGCGTGCCGGTGTCATGTGAAAGTCCTCTGTGCAGGGTGTCTTTGACCGTGGACATTAGCACCGCAACTTGTTCACCTGCGATTCAAGCACGCGTGATCGGAAATTGTTCGTTTCAACGTCAGGCGCTTGTGTTTCTTGTCTTCAGGTGCGAATTCTGTGAGCGCCGCTGAATTCGAGAAAGCACGCCTCCATGCCCAAGCTGAAAGCCGCCCTCCTGCCTGTTACCCCTCTGCAGCAGAATTGCACGCTCTTATTTGACGAGGAGACCATGGTTGGCACGGTAATTGATCCAGGCGGTGACGTGGCTCGCATTCTCGAGGCCATCGGAGAGATTGGATTTGAGGTTGAAAAAATCCTGCTGACCCATGGACATATTGATCACGCGGGCGGGGCGGCGGAGTTAAAGGAAAAACTGGGCGTGCCCATCGAAGGCCCTCATGAGGGAGACAAGTTCCTGCTAGATGGGCTTGAAAAATCAGGCGCTGAATACGGCATTGAAGGATCACGCAACGTAACGCCGGACCTCTGGCTCAACGAAGGTGATGCGGTCTCCTTCGGTCCATTCACTTTTGACGTGAAGCATTGCCCCGGTCACGCCCCGGGGCATGTGGTGTTCATCAACGAAGAGTTGCGCATGGCCCATGTGGGGGATGTTCTGTTCAAGGGGTCGATCGGCCGGACCGATTTCCCCTATGGTGACCATGAGGCACTGATCGACGCGATCAAAACCAAGCTGCTGCCACTTGGTGATGATATGGCCTTCATTTGCGGCCACGGTCCCCCGAGCACCATCGGCGAGGAACGGCAGACGAACCCCTTTATCCAGTGATCCGCCTGCCTGTCTCGCGTCTTCAGGAGGGGCGAGTTATGTGCAGAGACGGCGCGGCCCGTTATAGGGCTGAAACGTGCCGCTTCTCGGGTCGAATGAGCGGTATTTATGCGAGCAATAATTGTACCACTCCGGTGTCCATGGCGCTGGTGCGTAGCTGCGGTAGGACGTGGGGCCGTAATAGGCCCGGGGCGGCGGCGCATAGTAGTATGACCGGCGCGGCGGTGCATAATACCGGGGCGCGTAGCCATAGTTGTAAGAATGATGGCGGCGGTGAGAGCCGGCGATAATTGCTGCAGCGCCCAGTCCAACCAAAGCCCCAACGGCGAGGTTACGGTGGCGTCTGCCGGCTTCAGCCGGTGAGGCAAGTGTCAGGGCGCCAACCGAAAGTGCGGTTGCAACGGCAATTCCCTTGAGTGTTGATGTCGTGAGCATGGGGGTGCTCCCTCCTTTGGTCGTTCCGGCAATTTTCTGCTTCATGCAGTACCGGATCCGTTCTGTATCCGTGATAACAGCGTAAGTACCAGATGGAACTTGAACGCAGGATGAACAAGGATTCCGTCGAAATTATTTTTGATATGCTTATTTTTGCCTAAACCGGCGCTGAAACGCCCGCTAGCCCGTCAAAATTGCATAGAGATACACCAGCGTGGCCGTTACTCCTGCGCCAAATGCAAGGGAGCGTGTGCCCCAGATACGCGTGACTTGCGCTATCGGGTGCAGGACACGGGCCCAGAAAAACACGGTTGCGCATGTCGCTGTCGTTGCCGAGTGGACATTCAGCAATTCGCCCGCCCCAACGGCAATGGCGAACGGCACGATGTTCTCGACAAGGTTGTAATGGGCATGTTTGAGCCTGCGGCCCCAAAGCGGCAGGCTGCGCTCATCCGGATAGCCAAGGGCAGAGAGTATGCCGGTGACTTTGAGCTCCGCGAGGATATAGGGCACCCATAGAAAGAGCATGAGAAAGCCGCAGTAAATCAGGTATCTCAGTTCAATAGACAGGGAATGGTCCATGAGGGGTTGTCCTCCCAACGAAGTGATCCGGAATTGCCAGACCCTAGTTCGCCGGGAGGACGAGTGGAATTTATATGACGCTCAACATTTTGTGAGCACACAGACGATTGCCTAGATGCAGCCGTTGAAGACGCAGGCGAAGTCTGAATCCATGCCATAGGCCCGGGCTCTGTATTTGCCCCGGCCGAGCTGCGTGACCAGAACAGGGGCTGTGCCTGGGCCCATCAGACCGAGCTGGCGTGCGCCGCCGCGGCTGACATCGAGAATGCGATTGCCGACAAAGGGTCCGCGGTCATTGATGCGAAGGCGCACCGTGCGGCCATTGGCCAGGTTTTTCACCTGGACCATCGTGCCGAACGGCAAGGTGCGATGGGCGGCGGTCAGGCCGTCCGGATTATAGGCCTCGCCATTGGCGGTGACCTTGCCCATCTGGTACCAGGAGGCGATGCCGGATTGGGTATTTGCCAGTCCTGCGGATGCAGTCAGGGCGAAAGAAGCAATCAGACCTAGAGTCGCCAATAGTGGACGCGCAATTGTCATGCGGATGTCTCCTTGTATGATTCGTCTGTTTGGGAGGATTGTGCGGGCGTTAGCCCGGGAATGCACAAAGCGGACGACCCACGCGGCCCGAATTTGTGCACTGCGGGAAGTTACGGAATAAAAAGGCTGAATCGTGATCCTTATGCGTTCATAGCAAGATGATTTTATGAAACTTGTCACATGGCTGTTCACCGTGGCGCATAATGCTAAGGTCGAAGCCAAGTGCGCTGGGGGCTTGTTCTGCCTGGCAGCGCGGGCAACAGGAGAGGATTACCCTGATGGATATGACCAGTCTCTTAATTCAGCTCGTTTCCGGCGCGGTCGGCGGTACGGCTGCGGGCGCGATGTTAAAGAAATATTCTCTCGGTACGGTCGGCAATGCCATTGCCGGTGTGCTTGGGGGCGGTATTGGCGGTCAGTTGATCGGCTCGGTCGCCGGGTCAGCGGTTGAAGGCATAGTGGGGCAGATTGCCGGCGGCGCTGCTGGCGGTGCGATCCTCATGGTCATCGCCGGTGTCATCAAGTCGATGATGGGAAAATAGGCACGCGCTCATATAGCGAAGCGATAGAGCGACCAGAAAGCCTGAAACTCATCTCGTCATACCCGGCTCCATCTCCTCATCCCCGCGCAGGAATGACGAGAGGAGGAGCGGGAATTTCAGGACGGTCGCACTATCCCCATCCGCAGCCGCACAGCGGGCGGGATGTTGAGTTCCTTGTAGAACAGGTCATGGCGGCGGAAACCGCACAAGTCCCGCTGGATCATGACGTACCAGAGTGCTTGGCCCGCGGCGGCAAGGGTTTCGTCGCATTCTTCCGCTGACAATTTCTCCAGCGCCTTCTCAAGTTCGGCCAGTAACCGCGCATAGGTGCGGCCTTCTCGGCGAGGATCTCATGCTCCAGCGCTGCGTTCAGCGGGTTGTCGGTGGGTTGCTTCGGGGCGAGGGCTTTGGGGGGTGAGACGGTCATGGGGGAGAGGGTGCAAGCCCGGCGCGAAGAGTCAACCAGCCAGCCAGAAAATCGCGATGAGTTCCGCTGCCGCGAGCTGGAGGGTGTATATCTCCAGCGTGTAGCGGCCGAGGAAATGTAGTGCGGCCGGGATGGGCTTGGGCGGTTGCACCGGGCTCGGGCCGCGGCGGAAACTGCACAGATAAAGCGCGAGCCCCGCGGCGCAGACGGCAAACACGCTGGCCGGGAGCGTGGCGAACTCCAGCTCAATCCGCTCGAACCAGAAATAGACCGGCAGGACCACGAGCGCGGTGGCGATGCGCTTGATGCCCCATTCCCTCTCGCCGCTGTCTACATATTCGCGCTGGCACAGGCCGAGCAATGCCCACAGCCAGCCGGTGGAGCCATATTCGAGCATGTAGGTGCCGGTGACAGGCTGCGTGACGGCAAAGCCCACAAGCAGCAGGGCGAACAGGGGCCATCCACCCCCAGCCATTTGCCGAATCCACGGGCGGCACAGCCTGAACAGGGCAAAGCTGACGAGAATGTTGACCGGCACCCATACCCATCCTTCGCCCCAGGATTCCAGTACGGTGAGCCCGGCTCCGATGGCGAACCAGGACCACGGCGCGTTTGTTCTGCGCGAATAACCGATCAGGAAGAAAAACATTGGTGCGGCCATGCGCCCGATGACGCGCCACCACACGTCATTCTCAATGAAGAACAACCCTATGTGATCGACGAAGACGAACAGGATGGCCGCGGCCTTGAACCAGTCAGTGCTGTCGACCGGGCGCGTGGCTGGTGACTGGGACACAGTCTCGGACATGGCTCCCCCCTACCTGCGGCTTCGCGGGGCAAACACGCCGCGCGTCTCAGGATTATGCAGGGTTCAACCGGCGGTCTCAACCCGTGCGAGTCGGATTGCGGGAGGCCAGGAATTGGCGCATAGTCAGCGCATGCGTGCCTTGGTCCTGATACTCGTGATTGCCCCCGCGATAGCGCTGGCCCAAACCGGTCAAACCTGCCCGAACACCTGCCCGGAGGGCACAATACGCTCTGACGAGACGGGCCAGTGTGAGCCCTACAAGCCATTGATGGTTTGAGAAGAGTGGTACTTTAGCGGCTGAATTACAGCGGCAGCTCGGAGCCTTTGACCACGCGCTCCCACAGATCCTTTTTATTGCCCCCGAAGACGAGGTCCTGGTTCGCTCTGGTGATGGTCCAGTAGCCGCGTTCGATCTCGCGTTCCAGCAACCCCGCACTCCAGCCCGCATATCCAAGCGCCACCAGGATATGCCGCGGCCCCTTGCCGGCGGCGATTGCGCTGAGGATTTTCACATCCTTGGTGAAGGAGATTTTTCCATCAATGTCCTTTGACTTCTCATAGACATAATCGCTGCTGTGCAGGAAGAAAACATGCTGGCGGGCGACCGGGCCGCCGAAATGCAGCTTGAGTTCGCCCAGGGCTCCTTTCGGGTCGAGATGGAGGCCCCTCATCATGTTGGCGAGCGAGCCTTTTCCGAAAGGCTGGTTGATGACGATGCCGAAGGCGCTCTCGGGATTGTGACGCACCATGTAGATGACGGTCTTGTGGAAGCGGGGGTCGAGATTGTGCCTGGAGGCCACGAGCAGGTGGCCGGGATAATACAGTGAAGCGTATTTCTTATCCTGTGGGGAGGCGGGAGTGACCAGCGCAACCGCGAGCAGCACAAGCGCGTAAAGCCCGGCTGTGTGGTAATGCAGTGGCATTGCTACTCCTTCGTGATGATGGTCAAAACCGCGATGCAGCTCCCTAGGTTTGCGGCGTAGTGTCTGGGGTGGTCATGGTTGCGCTGCCCGAGTGAAATTATTGCAAGCATACCCCAAGCTCGTTTGACGGGGAAAGCCGGGCCTCACTTCCGTCCGCTGACCAGCGCCGCAGGAGCAGGGCAGCGCCATCGATCACCATCCCGGAAGCGCTCCTGAACCCGAAGAGTGATGGCTGCCTTGATGGCGGCGAGGTTTTCCGGCGGCTGGGAGGACAGCAGCATGGCGGCGCGAACGGTGCCTTCCGCAAAGATACGGAACAGGCCCTCCGGTTCGCCCACCACCCATGAGCACTCTACCCGTTCATGAGCGAAGTCAGAGAAACCTGCATCCGAGAAAAGACCTTGCGCGGTATCGCGATTGGCGAACTGGTGGAAGTCAGGTCCGGGCGGTGCGCTGATGTCCGGGTGCCCATGCGCTTGTACGGCCTCGTAAAAGGCATTGTAGCTGGGCGATACATCCGGCCCGCACCACACGCTCATGGCGAAACGTCCGCCGGACTTCAGCACGCGGCGCGCTTCTGCCAGGGCGCGGGGCTGGTCGGGCACGTGGCAGATGCCGAAATTGGAAACGACCGCATCGAATTCGCCATCGTCAAACTGGAGATCCTGTGCGTCGCTTTCGATAAAACTGGCAGCGGGCACTCTCTCGCGGGCGGTGGCGATCATGGCGGGTGAGAAGTCGGCGCCCACGACATCGCAGCCGCGCGCCAGAAGTGCTTCAGCCACATTGCCCTGGCCGCAACACAGATCAAGGACCTTCTGCCCTTTGGTCGCACCGGCAGCATCAAGAAGCGGGTCGATGGCCTGGTCCACAGCTTGCGCGAAAAGCCCAACATACCCCGCCGCCCGGTCCGGGTTGCCCCAGCCTTCAAGTTCCGCTTGTTTGAATTCGGCAAACTCACTCAAGTCCGTCGCACCTTGTTGCTTTTCTTCTTGTGCGTGCGCGTGCCGGGCTTGCCGCCGGAGGAATGTGGGGTCTTATTGCTCAGGGGTACTTCTGTTCGCCCTACGGTCATTTCATCAAGTGAAGGTTTGTGCGGGCGGGACATTTTATTTGCGCTACTTGAGCGCGATGACCCGACCTTGTCTTCCACCATTTGCTGCCGCGCGAGCGGATCGTCTGCGATGGTCAACTGGGTGGCGCGCAGGCGCTGTACTTCGTCGCGCAGGCGGGCGGCTTCTTCGAACTCGAGATCGGAGGCAGCCGCGCGCATGCGCGTCTCCATATCCTCGATGACCACTTCCATGTTGTGGCCGATGGGCATCTGGTCGCCCTCGCCAAAGCCTTCGCCGCCATCGACGATCACATGGTCGCGCTCATACACACTCTCGAGAATGTCGCCGATATTCTTCTTGACCGATTCCGGCGTGATGCCGTTGGCCACGTTATAGGCGGTCTGCTTTTCGCGGCGGCGGTCGGTCTCGGCCATGGCGCGCTCCATGGAGCCGGTGATCTTGTCGGCATAAAGGATGACCTTGCCATCGACGTTACGTGCCGCCCGGCCGATGGTCTGCACGAGCGAGGTCTCGGACCTGAGAAACCCTTCCTTGTCCGCGTCGAGAATGGCGACCAGCGCGCATTCGGGAATGTCCAGTCCCTCGCGCAGCAGGTTGATGCCAATCAGTATGTCGAACGCGCCGAGCCGCAGATCACGGATAATTTCGATCCGCTCCAGCGTGTCGATGTCCGAATGCATGTAGCGCACGCGAACGCCTTGCTCATGCAGATATTCGGTCAGGTCTTCGGCCATGCGTTTGGTCAGCGTGGTCACGAGCGCGCGGTACCCGTCAGCGGCGATCTTGCGGCATTCGTCCAGCAGGTCATCGACCTGCGTGCCGGCAGGGCGCACCTCGACAGGCGGGTCAGTCAGCCCCGTCGGGCGGATCACCTGCTCAGTGAAGACTCCACTGGTGCGCTCCATCTCCCACGGTCCCGGCGTGGCGGAAACAAACATGGACTGCGGGCGCATGGCGTCCCATTCCTCGAAGCGCAGCGGGCGATTGTCGATGCAGGAGGGCAGGCGGAAGCCGAATTCGGCAAGGGTGGCCTTGCGCTTGTAGTCACCACGGAACATGCCGCCGATCTGCGGCACGGTCACATGACTCTCGTCGGCAAACACCAGCGTATCATCGGGCAGATACTCAAACAGCGTTGGCGGCGGATCGCCCGGCGCGCGGCCTGTCAGGTAGCGCGAGTAATTCTCAATCCCTGCGCAAGAGCCGGTCGCGGCGATCATTTCCAGATCAAACGTGGTGCGCTGTTCCAGCCGCTGCGCCTCCAGCAGGCGGCCGGCATTGTTCATCTCTTCCAGCCGCTCCTTCAGCTCCGCCTTGATGGACTTCAGCGCCTGCTGCTGGGTCGGCTTGGGGATCACGTAATGCGAGTTGGCGTAGACCTTGACGAGCTTGAGCTGTTCGCTCTTCTGACCGGTCAGCGGGTCAAATTCGGTAATGGATTCAATCTCATCGCCAAATAGCGAGATACGCCAGGCGCGGTCTTCCAGATGAGCCGGAAACAGCTCGATGGTATCACCGCGCACGCGGAAATTGCCGCGCTCAAACGCCATGTCGTTGCGCCGATATTGAAGCGCCACGAGGTCGGCGAGCAATTGCCGTTGCGAGATGGTGTCGCCCACCTGCAGGGCGAAGGTCATGGCGGTGTAGGTTTCCACCGAGCCGATGCCGTAGATGCAGGACACGGAGGCGACGATGATCACGTCATCGCGCTCCAGCAGCGAGCGCGTTGCCGCGTGGCGCATACGGTCGATCTGCTCGTTCACCGAGCTTTCTTTTTCGATGTAAGTGTCGGTGCGCGGCACATAGGCCTCGGGCATGTAATAGTCATAGTAAGAGACGAAATATTCCACCGCATTGTCGGGGAAGAAGTTTTTGAACTCGCCATAGAGCTGGGCTGCCAGCGTCTTGTTCGGCGCAAGGATCAGTGCTGGGCGCTGCGTCGCCTCGATCACCTTGGCCATGGTGAAGGTCTTGCCCGATCCAGTGACGCCGAGCAGCACCTGGTCGCGCTCCTGTTCGCTGATACCCGCCACCAGCTCCTTGATCGCCTCCGGCTGGTCGCCCTTGGGCTCGAACTCGGAGACGATCCTGAAGGGAATGCCGCCTTCCGATTTCTCCGGCCGCTCCGGCTTGTGCGGAGTGAAGGCAGGCAGGGCCGAGGGGTCATCAAACGAGCGCACGATGGGGTGCTGGGAAATCATCGGCTGCATGGCATCGTTGAAACCCGTCGGCCTGTCGCCGGGCATGGCGGGAGACTCTCCCGTGACGGGGCGCGGCTCGGCGCGGCTGCCGAATGATTTTGGAACCTGATAGGCCATGGAGGGGAATTTGGCGGGAGATTGGGGCGAGGGGAAGGGGGGAACGCAGAGAAGGCAGGCATGAGGCGCGGCAACTTGAAAAAATCCACCAAGTGCCATGAGAAGATAAAATCAAAAAAACTTTTCGTGAATCGATCGTGGCGACAAATCGGGGAATTTGCCGCCACAAGGGAGTTTCAATGAGTCCACCGCTAGCAGACGTCCTGTGGTCCGCCACAATTCGGTTTGGGCAAATTCTTGATGATTTTTTTCATTTCATCACCGGCAGGCGCAAGCAGCGGTTGCTGGCTTGCCCCGTTGCTCAGCGAGCCAGATGCATTTTGAGTGCCTGTCGCCTGCTGCTGTGGCACCAGCATCTGTCTCCGGCTTCGGTTTCTAAGCTGCCGTGCTGAATTTGCGCTTACGCGTATGAAGACGTCGTGGACGCGGGTGTCGCTTTTGCTGATCGCCTCACCGGCTTCCCGGACATCGGCATTCACGGACGCATGGGCCGGGGCTGCCAGTAGGAATGTTGCACTCACCGACAAGAGTGCTGCACCCAGAAAGCGTGAAATGGAACTATGGTTTGCCATGATTTTCTCCTGCAATTGAAAACAGACGAGGTTCGCTCGCTTCTGTTTGTCGTTGTCAGGTCGAAAAAGGTTCAGACTGAATTTCGCGCACCGGGTATTTCGAGCGAGTCCACCGCTTTGCCGCAATCCTGCCGCCATAGTGCAGCCATCATGCCGCTGCATCTGCAAACCGCCCTGGACCGTAATCAGTCCAGATGAGAACAGGAGAACCCCCATGCAGAATTTGAATCTTACACGCCGTGTGCTGCTTGCCGGGCTGCTGGCCGCGCCGCTCATTACAGGGCTCGGCAGCGGGCTCGGCACGGTCGCTGAGGCC
>JAJFHQ010000051.1 GCA_021775525.1 Hyphomicrobiales bacterium | reverse complement strand
CGATTCAGGAACAGGATTTCTCGAAAGAGTATCCCCTGATCATGACTTCGGGGCGCCTCGTTGAATATGAGGGCGGCGGTGAAGAATCCCGGTCCAACCCGTGGCTGGCGGAACTTCAACAAGACATGTTTGTTGAAATCAGTACGTCAGACGCGAACAATCTGGGCATCAAGGATGGCCAGATGGTTTGGGTCGAAGGTGCTGAAAAGGCGAAGCTCAAGGTTATGGCCATGGTTACCGAACGGGTCGGCAAGGGCGTTGTGTTCATGCCGTTCCATTTTGGTGGTCATTTCCAAGGCAAAGACCTTAGGAGCAAATACCCCGAAGGCACCGATCCATATGTGCTCGGTGAGGCCGCCAACGTGGCCTTTACTTACGGGTATGACTCCGTGACCAATATGCAGGAGACGAAAGTGTCTCTCTGCAAGGTCTACAAGGCATAAGGAGTACACGCGATGGCTAGGATGAAGTTCCTCTGTGATGCAGAACGCTGCATCGAGTGCAACGCGTGTGTCACGGCGTGCAAGAACGAGCACGAGATTCCGTGGGGCATCAATCGCCGCCGGGTTGTGACGATCAATGACGGCAAGCCGGGTGAGAGATCGATCTCAGTCGCTTGCATGCATTGTTCTGATGCACCCTGCATGGCGGTCTGCCCTGTGGATTGCTTCTACCAGACCGACGAAGGTGTGGTGCTGCATTCCAAGGATCTCTGCATCGGTTGTGGCTATTGTTTCTATGCGTGCCCGTTTGGCGCGCCGCAATATCCGCAGGTCGGTAACTTCGGTTCCCGCGGCAAGATGGACAAATGTACCTTCTGTGCTGGTGGACCCGAGGCTGACAAGTCCGATACTGAGTTCAAAAAGTACGGCCGTAACCGTCTTGCAGAAGGCAAGTTGCCGCTTTGCGCCGAGATGTGCTCGACCAAGGCTCTGCTCGCCGGCGATGGCGATGTCGTTTCCGACATCTACCGTGAGCGCGTGGTATCACGTGGCTTCGGCTCCGGTGCTTGGGGCTGGGGACGCGCATACCCGGGTCAAGGTGCCTAGGTTGCAATAATAAGGTGGGGCGGCCTTTCTATCTGGGCCGCCCCACCATTTTAGCGTAATACGCAATATCATTTAGGATTTGGCTTATTTATTAATCCGTTTTATCGGTAACCTTAGAAATATTCCGAAGATGCGGGATGATAACCAATAAGGTATTCGGAACGCGATAGTCTCGAATTTATTAAGGAGATCCCGATGCGAATAATTTCACTTACTTTGGCTCTTGCCGGCGCATTGGCGCTTGCAGGGTGCAAGGATACCGACCGGCCCTTGAGCTACAATAAGGGCGTATACGGCGGCAAGGCTGATACCAAGTTGCAGGCCAAGCAGCTTGAAACCCTGCGTCATCGCGGGATGCAACAAGCACAATAACGGGAGGAAGAAACATGACAGCGATTTCGAGAAGCAAGAAGTGGGTGGTGCAACTCGCCGTGCTCGCGCTGATCGCTCTGGGAACGACATTTGCACTGGAAATTGCTGACCCGCAAACGGCTGATGCACAAAGCAGCGTAAGGCCACCGGCTGGTGCGGTGAATCAGGGCGCAGATAGCGGACCTCAAGGTGGCGAAGTGCCGGGAGCGTCATCAGGCAATCTTTCCGATTCCGAAATGTGGCGCGCCGTCCGCAAGGGTATCAGGGGTACGGTTTCAATTCCTGACAAGAACGCGGGCCTGATGGTTCAGTCTGAAGGTGATGCCTGGCGCGCTACCAAAAATGGTCCGATCGCAACCTGGGGCGTACTCGGTCTTGCCGGCATGGTTGTGCTGCTGGCGATTTTCTATCTTATTCGCGGCAAAATTCGTGTTGACCATGGCATGAGTGGACGCACCATCACCCGTTTTGCCGACATGGAACGGATGGGCCATTGGCTGCTGGCGGTATCCTTCATCATCCTGGCTATCACCGGTCTGAATATCACCTACGGTAAATACTTCTTGCTGCCGTTGCTGGGCAAATCCGGTTTCGCAACCATCGCGGCTGGAGGCAAGTGGCTGCATAACTACGTGGCCTTCGCCTTCATGGCTGGTCTGGTGATGATCCTGGTTATGTGGATCAAGGAAAATTTCCCGAACAAGTATGACTTGGAATGGCTCGCCAAGGGTGGCGGCATGTTCGTCAAGGGCGTGCATCCTCCCTCGAAAAAGTTCAATGCAGGACAGAAGATCCTCTTTTGGCTTGTTATCTGGGGCGGATTGGGTCTCAGTCTGACGGGCATCGCCTTGTTGTTCCCGTTCCAGTTCGATTTCCCGGCTGGTATGGAGCCGATCCAGCAGATGCAATTCGCCACAACGTGGCATGCGATAATCTCGTTAGTCATGGTCGTCGTGGTCATTGCCCACATCTATATCGGCACGGTCGGTATGGAAGGCGCCTATGACGCCATGGGCACCGGCGAAGTGGATGAGAACTGGGCCAAGGAGCATCATTCCGTCTGGGCCAAGGAAGCATCCAAGTCCAGGGGCGGTCGCAAATCGAAGGCCGTGCCAGCGGAGTAATCCGACTTTTTGTGCGGGCAGGCGCTGCGTCTGGTGCCTGCCCAAACATTCACTGGCAACAGAATAATATCCATCATGTCATACATTCAATTGGCAAGTCAGGGGCAGCCTGGGTCAGGCCGTGGGATTGCGCGCATGAGCGCACTCGCATTCGCTGCCCTGTTACTTCTTGTCCAGATGGTGTGTCCCGGTTTGGAGACAGGTGCGCGCGCTGCTGAAGTAGACAAACTGGCCGCCACCAAACCTGGACACCCAGGTTCACCTGATGCTCCAAAAGATGAGAAGCCGGTAGACCGTTCGCTTAGGGGACATGGCGGGCCGATCCACGCCATACGGCTCAACAAGACCAAGACGCGTGCCCTCACCGGTAGTTTCGACTATTCCATGATGTACTGGGATGTCAGCGGTAACCAGCCGAAGGAACTCGGACGATTAGATGATCACGAGCACTGGGTTAAGGCTGTAGAGTTCTTGCCGGGCGAAAAGAGGGCGCTGGCGGCAGGCGGTGCCGAGGTGTGGTTATGGGATTTGGAAACAGGCAAATCCGTGCATGTTTTCAAGGGACATACGGCTGAAATTTCCAGTCTGGCCATGTCTTCTGATGGAAAGCGCGTGGCGTCCGCAAGTTCCGACCGTACAGTGCGGCTCTGGGACCTAGAAACGCTCACGCCCGGGCCGGTCCTGAAGGGCCACAAAGGGCCAGTCAATGGCGTGGCGTTTTCCAAAGACAACACCGTAATCTATACAGCCAGCTATGATGGAACTGTCCGTACATGGGCGAGCGATACAGGTGAATTCAAGCGTATCCTCTATCGTCATGGCTTTGGTATCAACACGATGCGCCGGCTTCCTGGCGGAGATCAGATTGTCTTTGGCGCCCTGAACGGCAAGGCCCTGGTGGTCGACGGCAATACTGGCGAACGGGTGCATCAGTTCAAGGACATCGAGGGACCCTTTCTTGCCACCGCAATTCAGGAGAAGCCTGGCCTTCTGGCGCTTTCCGGGTTCCAAAAAAAGGGTGGGGCCGTGGTTGGCATCATCCACGTCATCCGCCTTGGTGACTGGGCGGGGATCGAGGAATACGAAGATCCGCGCGGACCGATCTGGGCAATGGATTTTGGCACCTACGGTTCGACCATCTATTATGGCGGCAAGGATGACTATGTGACGGAGTGGCAGGTGACGCCTCGCAAGCCCTTCGAGACCATTTCCGGCCCGATTCCACGACGCTATGAAGTGTCCAAAACCGCCGGACCCGGGGAGTTGCAGTTTGCCCGCAAATGCTCCCTTTGCCACACGCTGACATCAGACGGCGGAAACCGGGCCGGGCCAACCCTGTACAAGGTTTTTGGCCGGAAAGTGGGCACGCTGCCTGATTATCCATATTCGGACGCTTTGAAAAAAGCTGATATAGTCTGGAGTGAAAAGACGATAGAATTGCTCTTCGGTCTGGGTCCCGATCATTACCTGCCCGGCACGAAAATGCCGATCCAGAAGATTTCGGATCCGAAGAAGAGGGAAGCGTTGATCGCCTATCTCAAGGTTGCTACACAGGGTGAAAGCGGTTCCGGTGCCTCCAAAGGCAAAAGTAAGAACGAAACGGAAAAGCAAGGTTCTAAGGAGCAGTGACATGAAAGCCTTTATGATGGGTATGGCTGCGCTGGTGGCGATCACGGTCGTCGCAGCAGTTGGTCTTGGTGCCATCGATATGTCGGCTGAACAGGTCTACTCGTCGACGAGTGGCAACGTCCGGCTGTAGGTTCCCGCCACCACCACGCGAGACCCGGGCAAGGCTGACAAGTCTGTTCACCGGTTTGCTGGTGGCGGTGTGGCCACTGGCAGCGTCAGCTCAATCGCTTGATCAGGCGATGGGGTCTGTGGTTTCCGTTCTGCCGGAATGGCCACCCAGTGCCAAGCGTTTGGAGGAACCTGAAGGCAGCGGAGTCGTCGTCCTTGACGGCCGTACAATCGTAACAGCGCTGCATGTTGTCGATAAGGCTCTTTCCATACGGATCAGGACGATTGGCGGGGATATTCTTGCCGCCAAGCTTACCGGCCGGGACAGGGCAACCGACATTGCCACATTGAAAATAGACACCGCGCTTCCCGTGATTCAATCGGCGGTAAAAGAGCCGGAATTGGGAGAGAAAGTCTGCGCCATTGGTAATGCATTTGGTCTGGGTGTCTCTGTCTCATGCGGTGTCGTTTCAGGGCTTCACCGTGCCGGGGTAGGGTTCAACCGGGTCGAAGATTTCATTCAAACCGACGCGGCCGTAAATCCGGGTTCATCGGGTGGCGCGCTGGTTACGGAACAGGGAAAGTTTATAGGGCTCCTTTCAGCCATATTCACGAAAACGTCCGATGCCAATATCGGTATTAATTTCGCTGTATCGTCCGGCCTGACCAATGCAGTGGCCGGCCAGCTGAGTACCGGGGGCCGGGTGAAAAGGCCCGTCAGCGGAATGCGGCTTGAGCCGGTGCCAGCCAAGGGAGAAACAGGGCGACTTGGCGCCCGTATCGTGTCGTTGCGTCCGGGAATGATTGGCGAACGGGCCGGGCTCAAAGCGGGGGACATTATTGTGAGGGCAGGGGGCAGGCGAGTCCGCAAGCCGGCAGATTTTGTGAGTGCCATGACGGGGCTTCTGATTGCGCCCAACCTGGAAATTGAAATAGATCGCGGTGGGACATTGCAAAAAATTCAAATTAAGAAATGAAACGGTAGAGAATTAGGAGAAAAAATATGAATGAAGAAAAATTCAATATGTCCTTGCGGAAATTCCTCAAAAACGTTGGCGTGACCTCTCAGCAACAGATTGAAAAAGCTGTTCGCGAAGGAAATATCAGCGGAGAATCTCTCAAGGTGAAAGTGGTCCTGACAGCTCCGGGCACGGATTTGAACCATATCGTCGAAGGTGAAATTGATGTCGGTTGAGGCAGTGGACCTGCATTCGTACCAACGAGTGACCTGACATGGATAATTCTGATCCCACATTTCCGCCACTGTTGAAGGGACATGACGTCCCCGGATCGGTCAGCGCGTTTGAAGATGCCTGTAAACGTGCATCGTCGGGCGAATTGGGCGCAGGCGACGTGGTGTGGAGCCGCAACGGGGCGAACCTCGATGTCGCCATCGTGCTGGAGCCAGAAATATCACTTGATACGGCGGTGCAGATGCTTCCTCTCTCAATGGTGGCAATCGGTGACTGCCTAGGGGCGCTGACCCCGCCGCAAGTGGGCCAGACCTTCAGCTGGCCCGGCACGATCCGCGTCAATGGCGCGCATGCCGGCATAATGCGGGCGGCGGCGGGAGGGCAGCGTGACGCAAATACGGTGCCGGACTGGATGGTGGTCGGGCTCTGGTTGCGTCAGTCTCATGAGGAGGGTGATCCTGAACCGGGGGAGATGCCTGATAAGACCTGGCTGTCGGAGGAAGGATGTGAAGAACTCACCCGAACCGACCTGATCGAATCCTATTCCCGGCATTTCCTCACCTGGCTCAATAACTGGAACGAAGATGGTTTCAAGGCCATTCATGCGTCCTGGCTTTATCGTGCCCATGAAAACCAGGAGGAGATTACCTTCGAGCTGGGGAACAAGACTTTCAGCGGGGTTATGAGCGGGCTCGATGACAACGGCAATTTGCTCTACAGCAATGGCGAGACGACAAAGTCTGCTCTGCTGATTGATGCTTTCGAATTTCCCGAAGCTTGATTGCGCAGGCCGCCCATGAAATTCCTCAAAACCATTCGCTTCGACACCTCGGACGAAAACGTGTTCGACCAGGCTGCCGAGCAGGATGAATGGGCGGTTTCGGGTGCTTTTGCATTTGCTGATGTGAGCCGTGATGAGGTGAAGGGCAAAACAAAGCAGGCCTTCGCTAACGGATTCCTCTCACTTGATAGTTTCGGGCGTTCGACATTCGTGTCGGTTGCCGAATTTAACGATGAAGACCTGGCCCAGGTTGAAGCGAACCTGGCCAAGCATTTCATTACGCACTATGGCGCCCCTGACGAAGAGAGTGCGCTGCCGGCAGCACGCGAGGAGGTGCAGTTCATTCTTGAGCTTTGCGAGACATCCCTCATAAATACAATCTTCACGGTGCGCCGTCATTTCGCAGAGGACGGGCAAATCAAGGAAGAGTTCCGCACCATCAAGGCGCCCGATGCACAGCCTGTTCATTCGCGCATATGGAACGTGGTCGAAGACAATGAATGAGTTCTGGAAATCTGCCGGTATGCACCTTGTCGAGGTGAGTTCCGATGGATGGCTGTCAGTCACACCGGATTTCCTGCGCGCCTATTACACGCGCCCCGAGGTGCACCCCATCGAAACGTCCTGCGCGGAAGAAACAAAACTGTTTGAAGACCTCATGGCCGACCCTTTCCTGGAAGTTGGCAAGGACCGTCTGACCAGTCTTGAAGACCAGGACGCGGCCTACAATTACGAAGTCATACTGGGGTTCAGGGCTCATCTCGTGGAGGCTGGCACGCTGGAGGGTGCGTATTTGAAAATGATGCGTTCCGAGGGGCCCAACATTCCACCTGTGTTCATCGACCAGCTGGTTCACCTGATCGTTCGCAACATCCTCAAGGACTGCGATGATCCCATGCGACTGCGCGCCGGGGAGATGTTCTTTCGTGAGCAAAATGTCAGCACAGATGACGGGCGCGTCATGCTGGCTGATGAAGAGATTATCTCTATGCATGCATCCACCGGCGGGCTGGGCAGCCTTGGTCAATTGCTGGTGGACAATGAAACACCCATGCGCAAGGTCGAACTCGACGTGCTCGATGAAGACAATAAGGAGGCTTACTGGGAGCGCTCCGACCGGTTCGACATGGTGGTCGATTTCCGTTTCACCCAGCCGGCTCTCGATGCCTATGCCCGTGTGCTCGAAACCTGGGTTGAACATTTTCTTGATCTGAAAGTGCGCGTCGAGCCCCGTCAGTCCGTGAAGGATGAACATTGGAGCTGGCACATCGGTCTCGACAAGGAGTCGACGCGGATTCTCAATTTGCTCTACGAAGGCAAGGATTTGTCCGAAGGCGATGGAGAGTTGCTCATTGCCCTATTTCGCATGTGGGTGGAAGACGACAGCGCGCTTATCGACACGGTACGGGGCAAGCCAATTTATTTGGGCCTGGCGATGACGCCAGATAACATCATCAAAATGAAACCGCAGAACCTTCTCACCAACATGCCTTTGCCTCCAGAAGCATAAAAATCCTAACCTCAAATTCTGAGATCCGACATCTGATTCACGTTAGCGACGTGGATATATCAGACGGCCTGTGGGACGGGCTTGGTTTTTCCTATGCTCGGGACAAACCGCGTTACCCGCTGCTTATACTGCGAGTAGTCCACGCCAAAGCTGTCTTCAAGATCGCGTTCCTCAAGACGGTTCGCCACCTGGATGTACGCGCTGGCCATGACTGCTACCAGCAGGTGTGCTGCCGTTATCGTTAGTGTTGCCCAGAACACCATGAACCAGCCGACATAGAGTGGATGGCCGGTATCAACGATGAAACCGCAGAGCGCCTAGTCGAGGAAATCTTCCGGAGACTTGCCTGTCGCTCGCGCTTTTTCTTCCGCCAGGACATAATCTTCCGTTTTGCGCACTGCGGGCCGATCTCCGGCCTTGAACGGATCATCGCCACGATTTGTAACAGCCTCGACCCGGCAGTCATTGCACATCTTGATGAGCTTCGATTGCTCGCTGTCCTTGAACATCCAGTGCTTGCCTTCGAGCTCCTTTGTCACCCGGTCAATGGCTGCCTTGGTTCCGAAGGGTGTGCCGCAAGTGATGCACTTGAATGGTTCTTCCTCGTTGAGGCTTTCCGGGGCCAGGGCTTCACTGGTGAAGTTATATTGCGGTTGCAGTGTGATGACGCTTTCCGGGCAGGTGACTGCACACAGGCCACACTGAACGCAGGCTGCTTCGGTGAACCGCAGTTGTGGAAACTCTGGATTGTCAGCGAGCGCATCCGCTGGGCAGGCGCTGACACAGGCCAGGCACAGCGTGCAGCCCTCGGTATCGATATTCAGCCGGCCATACGGCGCGCTATCGGGCAGCTCCAGAATTTCTATCTTCTTACCGGTGCTTTCATTGAGCTTGCCGAGGACGGTTCTGGCAATTTCCCGCTTGCCGCCAAGAGGCGCGAATTCGGTTCGCTTCACGGATTTGACCTTGGGCAAATCATGCAGGACGCTTTCAACCGCATCCGGGTCCTGTTCCACGATCAGGGAGATGCGGGTCTCCTCACCAAAACCCAGCCCTTCAAGAAATGCATTAGCCAGGTCGATCTGGCCCTGAAGTGCGGGAAGCTCTTCCGCCCGGTCGGGAGGACCAAGCACAACCACCTGGTTCATGCCGGACGCAATGGCTCCGAGCAAACTCTCGTGGCCCAACTGCGTTACCGAATAGAGAGAGAGCGGCAGGACATTTGCCGGAAGTCCCTTTGAAAACCTGGCCATTGCCGAGATGAGCCCCGAGCCGTGGCTTTCATCATGAACCAGCAGCACCGGGGTCTTCCCGCCGGCCTCGATGAAAGTTTCCGCCAAAATTTGGATGCGTGAAATCACATCGCTCCGATCGGGGTAATCGTAAGTCACCGCGCCCGTGGGGCATGTGGCACTACAGCTTCCACAGCCACCGCATACCATCGGATCAATCTCAACGCCGTCACCTTCTTCCTGCTCAGTGATCGCCGACATGGGACAATTATCGAGGCAGTTGCTACAGCCGATTTTTCCGCTCCGGGAATGGGCGCAAATATCGGCGTTATAGGTGACGTAGAGCGGTTTTTCGAATTCACCTACCATGTCGGAAATGTCAAACATGGCCTGGGCGACGCTTGTCGGGTGGTCCGGGTCGATATGGAAATATCCATCCCGGCGCGAGGCTGATGGGAACAGCGGTGTGCCGCCCGACATATCAAAGATCAGGTCACATTTGGAGACGGCGCCATTTCGCTCCATGAGAAACGTCAGGCTCTCCTTGGAGGAGGGTAGCGTTGGCGCGTAGCCATCAACGGTGATTTCAAACTTGCCGAGTGACCCCCGGGCGGCCGTGATGCTGCCCTTGTAAATTGGCACATTCACGATACTTGGCGGGAGAATGTCGTCGCTGCCCGTCAGCATCAATGACACATTGAGCCGGCTCGCAAGCTGTTCGGCGACGTCCATGGCGGCTTGTCCGGCGCCGTAGACAAGGCATATGCCCTCGGACACAACCGGTGCCAGGCCAGCGGGTTTTGCCTCGTAAGCGGCTTCCGCCAAAAGGGCTGCAATCTTCGGCAGGGCTTTCTTCTTCGCATTGCTCCAGCCGGCCCGTTCACGGATATTGGCAAACAGGATGTCCCGCCCGCCCTTTTCAACGGCGATCTCCCGGAACAGGGGGGCTTCCTGGGTGCAGGCAACCATCATCGGGCTGTCATCGTCAGCCGCCTGGGAGAACGCTTCCACCTGCGCCCGGCACAAATTAGAGTAGACTGTAAGTTCACCCTCGCCGTCCAAACAGGACTGGAGCTTTTTACTATCCAGGTCCATGGTTTTTTCGCAGTCGCAGACCATTAACCGGCGGTTTTGTAACTTGAAAACCATCTCTTTATAAATTCCTTAGTTCACTGATTTAAAAGGAATAATTAGTTTTTCCGGAAACCATTTCCAAATCTGGTATACAGACTAGCAAAGCGTATTATAATTTGCACCTGTCCGCTACAGGCGCGTGTGTGTGTTCACGTCCAGCTTGCCAGCTAGATTAACCGGGATCGACACCGAAATGAGCAAAGCCGTTTCAATTCAAGTCGGCGTAATAGTTGCGCGTGAGGACATTGAAAGCCAGTGGCAGGACCATGTGTGGCGTCCTATCGGCGTACTCCCTGGTGCGCCCGAAATTGATGAATGGACAGAGCTGCAGCGCGGTGAAGGCTGGGTGCATTACCACGCGGCGACTGTGCCTCTCGAGCTGTTTCGCAAGGAGACGGACTCCTACAAATACAATCTGGAAGGCAATGAACCGGTACTCTATATCGTTCTGACCGATGAAGACGACAATGAGGATGACCGGCCATTGGGCGTCCATATGGTGACGGCATGTCCATATGAAGCGGCGGACTACCTGGATTCGGGTGAGCAGATTGTCGAAGCGGTGGCCATGCCGCCTGAGGTGTTCCTGCTGGTAAGCGATT
This sequence comes from Hyphomicrobiales bacterium, assembly GCA_021775525.1. GTDB lineage: Bacteria > Pseudomonadota > Alphaproteobacteria > Rhizobiales > Methyloligellaceae > UBA2767. The sequence continues at coordinate 3,905 of JAJFHQ010000051.1, read as the reverse complement.
TCATCAAGGAGCATCACGTGGAAGAGAAGTTCAAGAAGCGCAAGCGCAATGAGGTTAGGCAGGATGAGTACAAGTTCGGCCAGGAACCGATTGTTGAAATCCGCAAGCGCATGAGACAAGAGAATTAGGACATCGGGATGAGTGAACGCGACGACGACTTTCTGTCCCGCTGGTCTCGGCGCAAGGCCGGTTCACGTGATGGTGGCCTTAAAAAGAAACAGGACGCGCCAGATCACAAGGCAGGGCGGATGCGAACAGATCCGCCTGAGCCCAAGGCTGTCAAAGAGGTTGCTGAGGCCGAAGGCGAACCGCCTTTGCTCCAGGAAGCGTCGTTGAAGGAAGAGCAGCCCCTGGCACCAGTTGAACAGCCGGCTGTCCGCGAGGAAGAATCCGAAAAGCAGGCTGACCCCGCCAAATTTGACGATTTTGATTTCGACAAGCTCAATTACGCTTCCGACTATACGCAGTTTCTGAAAGAGGGTGTTCCCGAAGCGGTCAAACGGCGCGCCCTGCGGTTGCTGTGGGGCTCGAACCCCATTCTCGCCAATCTCGACGGGCTCAATGATTATGACGAGGATTTTACCGATGCGGCGCTTGCTGTGAAGGTACTCTCCTCCAATTACAAGCCCGGCTCCGGCTACCTCAGCGAGGAGGAGTTGCAGGCAAGTTACTCCGAGGAAGCGCGCAATGCCGGTCCGCAGCCTCTCGAGGATGATACCGAAGAAGACGACCCTGAAGATCTCGATGTCGAGGACATGGACGACGGTGAGGATGGGCCCGATGAAATTCAGACCTCATCCGCCGATGGCGAAGACGATGGTGGTGATGAGAAAGCCTCCGAAAAGAATGATCCGGCGTAGCATATCCGCCGCTCTTGTTCTGTGTGCCCTGTTCGTCCTGGCCTTGAGCACCCCTACGCACGCGCAACTGGGCGGGGATGAGCCACAGGGTCGGACCCTGGGTGAGGTCGAGATGATGATGGCGGGGGCCGAGTCCAACCGCCTCGACGTGGTGCTCTATTTTCTGAACAAGGGGCTGGATCCCAACTCTGCGGGACGCAATGGCTATACCGCGCTCATCGTTGCGTCGGCACGAAGCAATACCAGTATCATCGATGCGCTGCTGGCGCGCGGCGCAGATGTCAACAAGGCCAACGATGCCGGTTGGAATGCGCTGATGGAGGCTGCATTTCGCGACCAGGACAATACGGTCAAGCACCTGCTTAAGGCGGGCGCCCGGATGGATATGTTTGAAACAAAAAATGGCCTGACGCCGCTCATGATTGCTGCCAAGGGCGAGAGGCCTGAAAGCGTCACGGCCATGCTGGCGGCGGGTGCAGACGCAAAAGTGGCGGATAAAAAGCGCGGGCTAACCGCCCTGCATCATGCGCTGGCCAGCCCCAAACAATTGTCGGCGGAAATTGCAGCCGAGCTACTGGTTTCAGGCGCCGAACCTGAACGCAAGGCTAAGGACGGATATACGCCGCTGATGTCAGCAGTTGATTCCGGCCAGATCGCGAAATTGTCGTTGGTGCTTTCTGAAAGGGTCAAGATCGACGCCCTTGCCGATGATGGGCGAAGCGCACTGACCATCGCAGCTGGGAATGGTCATGAGAAGCTCGTGGAACGGTTGCTGAAAGCCGGTGCGAAGGCCGATGGCGGGTCCGCGAAAATTACCGCATTGACACAAGGTTTGCGCGCCAGCTCAGATGAAACCGTCAAGTTCCTGCTGGATGCCGGTGCGGACCCGAACCGCCACGCCGCCGATGGCCGCAAGCCGCTCATGTTGGCGGCTCGTGCGGGGCTGGAGGAATCTGTCCGCAACCTGCTGGACAAGGGGGCGGAGATAAATGGGCGCAACGAGACGGACGGGACCACGGCGCTCATGTGGGCGGCAAATAACGGCTTCAAGCGGCTTGTCGAGTTTCTGGTCGAGCGGGGTGCGGACCCTTCACTCTCGGCCAAGGATGGATGGACAGCAGGGCAGGCAGCGCGGATGGCCGGTCATATTGAAATTGCCGACAAGCTTGAAAGGCAGATTTAAGGGAGAGCGAGCGGCTTGGGTTCCGGTTTCATCGAGACCGCTATAAGTCCTATTCAGAAGGCGGTTCCAGGGATTCATCGGCCAAGTGCTGGCGCAGCATTTCCTGGTACTGACCGACCATATGGCCGACAAACTTTTCGTGTTCTTGCTCATTGGTTACGGCCTTGGCCACGAAAGCGGAGTATCTTGCAGACGCGTACAGGAAGGCCATATGAAGTTGCGTTGCCTTGACCTTGGAGTTTTCCCGATTGGCGAGATCAATGAATTTGTCAGCAAGTTTCAAAAAAGCCGTTGAATCCAGCTCGCCATCCTTACGCGCGGCACGGCGTTCCTTGCGGCTTCTATTGTCTGGTTTCGGTTCTTCCAAAACGGGCTCTCCCAAAGCTGTACTCTCAGGCGGCAATCATATCGCGAGTAGTATGAGCCTGTCACGTTTCTCGGGCGTGATAACAGCTCTCACATTAGCGACTATATGGCTCGCCGCGTCCTCGCCTGTTCAGGCGCTGGCACCTTGCGATGCACCGCAACCGGTGTGCGAGGCCCGAAATGCGGTGTTTGGGATTTCCGCCTTTGACCCGGTGGGAAGTGCGGTACGCATCGCGCCCGGCATGCTGGTGACCAACCGGCATATTGTTGCCGATCAGACCAAGGTCGAGATCGTTCTTCCGGACAAGTCTAAAATTGAGGGTGAGGTCGTACCGACGTCATTTCTGGGCGATCTCGTCATGGTACGGGCGAAGCTTCCCGATGGCCCCGCATTAAAGTTCAGCCGGGACGTCGAGGGTGATCTGTTCTCGCTGGGCCAGGATCTTTCCGCACGCGAAATCAAGGTTTACCCGAAAGGCAAGTTGCTGCTGGCCCCCTTCAAAGGCAAGCCTTATGCCCGTCTCCACCACACGGCCTATAACCAGCCCGGCAACAGTGGTGGCGCGCTGGTCAATGCAAAAGGTGAACTGGTGGGGGTCACTGCATCGGGCGGCGCGGGGCGTTTCGAGGCGGTGCCTTCAAGCCAGATCGTGGCGCTTAAAGATTTGAGCGGGTCAGCGCATGAGGCCAAGAGCAAGTCGCTCGGCAAGAATGTGCGCGAATGTACTCTGATGCTGGAGAAAGCCCGCCGGCTTGGTGACAAGCTTCCGGAAAAAATCGCAGGAGTTGTAAAATCCTCCTGTGCTGCCAGCGAGAACCGCCAGCTGTTTGATCTGACAGGGCAGTTGCTCGGGCGTCAGCGCCAGCTCGACGAGGCGGTGAAATTTTTTGAACGCTCGCTCGAGAAAGACCCTAATGCCATCAATTCCCGTCTCGGGCTGGTCATCACCCTGCGCTTTGCAAAACGCCTCGACGAGGCCAAGCCGCATGTGCGCTGGCTGCTGAACACCATCCCTGAAGAGCGCTCCATCCACCCGATCGCATTGCAACTCGGCAAGGTGTCCAAGGATCAGGCGCTGATAGATGAAGCGCTGGGTCTCATCAAGAAACATGCGCCCAACCAGCTCGAAGCAGCGAAGAAATTTCTTAAAAGTCCGGTGCGTTAGGTCATTTTAGAAAATTGGCATTCAGACACTAGGATGAGTCCTCGGTCCGAAGGGCTCCTTTCACTAGAAGACCATAAAAGTGTTCCGTTATGCCGCGTGCCGGCGCCAGCCCCATCCGTTCAATGCAGGCTGTCTCTTGTGTCGCCGGGTCCCCGAAGAGGCCCTTCAGCGCAAGGGTGGCAAGTCGTTTTTTTGATCCCGATGCGTTTTTGATGCGCTCAAGTGCTGGTATCAGCCTCTGTTCGGCAAGGGTGAAATCGGTGCCGAAGGGGTAAGATGGAAGGAGACCAGCATTGTTCGCGCTCTCAAGTGATTGCGCAATACGCTCTG
>JAJFHQ010000006.1 GCA_021775525.1 Hyphomicrobiales bacterium | reverse complement strand
GAGCCGCAACACATCCCAGGTTCCGAGCCACTGTTCCGGATCAGGTTCGACGATCCGCGAGACGAAGGCAGCTGTCCGCATGGCCTCAAACATGTTCTGATTATCGGACGACGCTGAACCATCGGTGCCAACACCCAGGGTAATGCCCAACTCCATCATCTTCTTTGCCGGTGCTATCCCGGAACCCAATCGCAGATTGCTGCCCGGATTGTGGGCGACACTCGCTCCGACGTCCCGCAGCCGCATCATGTCCTCAACGTCCAGCCAAATGCAGTGAGCGCCTGTGAACCGTTCCCCCAACAGCCCCAACTCATCGAGGTGGGCAGTCAGCGTCTTCCCGTATCGTTTCAGACCTGAGACCGCCTGAACCTTCGATTCCGCCAGATGCATCTGCACACCGACCTCAAAGTCATTTGCCAGGTCGCGGCAACCGCGAATGAAATCCTCGCTGCAATGAAGCGGGATGGTCGGGCCAAGGGCCGGGCGGACCTCGTCACGGTCGAACGGCCAGTCCTTGAGCATGGTTCCGCAAACGGAGAGATGCTCTTCGTGAGACGCAGCACTCATCTTTTCAACTTGAGAGCGATGGGGCTCTGGCAGGGCATCCAGCAGTCCCGGTATGGCAGTGTACAATGTCGTATCGGCCATCATCGGCGCCAGCACAACGCGCACGCCGATTTCCTCATACGCCTTGCCGATTGCTGTCAGCCCTTCAAGCGAGGGCGTCGGGAACTCGAAATACATGTCATAGGCGGCAGTGCAGCCCTTGAGCACCATTTCCGCCGCGTTCAGCAGAGCTGCGGTGTGTTTGTCCTCTAAAGTGAATCCGCCGCTTACCCAGGGACTTGCATTGAGAAGCAGCTCCAGGGACCATTTGTCGCCAAGGCCCTTGCCAAGGCTGCCGTGACCGTGGGTATGGGCGTTGACCAGTCCCGGCATCACGAGCTGGTCAGAGGCGTCGACGACTACCGCTTCTTGCGGCGCCTCCAAGCCTGGCCTACCGATCTCGATAATCGTGTCACCATCAATCAGAATGTCAGCAGGTGCGGCGGAGCGATTTTGGATGTCCAACAACAAACCGTTGCGAACGATTTGATGGGTGGGAACGCGTTTGTTCATGACACTCGCTCCGAGACCGCTAGACGTGACTCGCCATATGGCGGCCGATTTCATGAACGTCCGCTTTCTCTCGAGACGTTTCGAAAACGAAATGCCCCTCGAACATGACGATGATGCGATCAGCCAATTCCAGAATTTCATCCAGATCCTCGCTGATCAGCAGGATCGTGGCGCCGCCATTTCGGGCTTCCATAATTCGATTGCGGATCTCTGCTACGGCATTCAAATCGAGGCCGAAGCATGGATTTTGGACGATCAGCACTTCCACATCTCCGGCCAGTTCCCGCGCCAGGACAGTGCGCTGTACATTGCCGCCAGACAGCGTCTCGATGCGGACATCAGGACCTTGGGTCTTGATGCGAAAGCGTTCAATCAGATCGCGGCCATGGCGGCGGACGGCGCCCCTGTTGATCAGACATCCGGCGTAGGTCGTAGGCGGTTGGTCGAAATTGCGAATGGCCAGATTTTCGGCCACAGTCATTTCGCGAACGCAGCTGTTGTTAAGCGGGTCTTCAGGCAGCATGTTTATTCCAAACTCGCGCATCTCGGACCGGGTTTTCCCATATTTCATCCCCCGCACGAATATCTCTCCAGACTCCTCGTCCCGTTGTCCCGACAGGGCCTCAACAAGCTCTGTCTGACCATTTCCAGAGACACCGGCAATACCGACTATCTCGCCCTCCTTCACCTGCAGGCTGGCATCAGAGACGGCGGTCAAACCCTTGTCGTTGCCAACCACCAGGTTGCGGATTTCGAACGCTATTTCGCGGCGTGACGCTTCGGTTCTTACTGCGGGTTTGGAGACTTTTTCACTTCCGATCATCATGCGGATCAGGTCGGCATGTGTAAGGTCTTTGACATATCCCTGGCCGGCAAGCCGGCCGTTCCGCAGCACGGAAACTTCGTTTGCGTAGGCTTCGACCTCTCGCAGCTTGTGGGTGATCATGACAACGGATATTCGGTTCTCATCTGTCAATTGCTGCATCAGACCAAGAATCTGATCTGCTTCGTCCGGCGTGAGTACGCTGGTCGGTTCATCAAGGATCAGAAAACGACTGCCCAGATGAAGCTGCTTCAAAATTTCAAGTTTCTGTTTCTCACCCGCCGCGAGACTGGATACTGGCCGATTGAGATCGAGGCGGAATGGCATGGACTGCATGAACGCCTCGAGGATTTCGAGATGCTCTTTCCAATTGATGACCGATGGCAGCCCTTCCTCTCCCAGGACCAGATTTTCGGCCACGGTCATGCTGGGGACCAGGGTGAAGTGCTGGTAAACCATGCCAAGACCCAGGTGATGAGCATGCCTGGGATTGGTTACGTGCTGGGTTACACCATTGACCGATATGTCTCCTTCATCGGCCTGGTAATACCCCATCAAACATTTGACCAGAGTGCTCTTGCCGGCCCCGTTCTCACCCAGAAGCGCATGGAACGTGCCAGATTCAAAATGTACTGAGACAGCGTCGAGAGCGACAAGCGCACCGAACCGCTTGGTCATATCCGTGACCATAACGTCTGGTGGCGGGAGTGTGGCCATGGCGGGTTTCTCAGTCATCGGCTGATCGAAACCTCACCCGGCGCCCCGGCCAAGCTGTGCTTGGTCGATGAGCTGTAAATCAGCAATCCCAGTGTCAGGAAGTAGGGCGCAGCGCCGTAAAGATAGTAGTTCGATGTAATGCCGACAGTCTGCAGGGCCGGCCCCAGCGCCGTGGCGCCACCAAACAGCAGCGACACATAGAAACAGTAAATCGGATTCCAGCGTGCAAAGATGACTAGCGCCACGGCCATCAGCCCCTGGCCGCTCGATAGCCCCTCATTCCAGGTGCCCGGATAGTAAAGAGACAGGAACGAACCGCCGACGCCGGATAGAAAACCGCCCGCGACGGTGCCCATGGTCCTGACCCAGTTGACGCTATAGCCAAGCGCTGTGGCGGCCTCCGTACTATCGCCCACGGTTCTGAGAATCAGGCCCCACTTCATGTTTTTCAAGCCCCAGGCCAGAGCAAATGCCAGGACGACACCGATTATGAAAAGCGCATTGATTTCCAATGCGGACCGGACTTGCGGATACGTACTCCATGCGCCCAGTTCCAGATGCGGCAGCCGCGGGGCCGATGGATTGATGAAGGGTTTGCCGAGGAAAAAAGCGAGACCCGTTCCGAAAATGAATAGCGAGATTCCGACGGCGATATCGTTGACCCGAGTCAGATTGCAAATCAAGCCATGCAGAAGAGCCAATGCTGATCCCGCACAACCAGCCACAATTACGCCAAGCCAGGGTTCACCGGTGACAACAGCCGTGCCGTAACCGCTCATGGCACCCATAACCAGGATGCCCTCAAGACCCAGGTTCACACGACCACCTTTCTCCGTCAGGGTCTCGCCGAGACTGACGAAGAGATAAGGTGTGGACACACGGATTGCGCCTCCCATCACCGCTATCAGAACACCCCACCAGCCAAGATCACCGCCATCCGTCATGGTTTAGTTTGCCTTCACTTGAAAGATTTTGAATCGCCCATAGGCCGTGTTTGACGCCAACACCATGACGAATAACATGCCCTGGAGAACCGCAGCGGTCGCATCCGGCAGATCAAAACGGCGCTGCAGCAGCCCGCCGCTGGCGGAGATGCCGCCCACCAGAATCGCCACAATAATGATCGCAGCAGGATTCTGCCGTGCCAGAAAAGCGATCAATATGCCCGCATAGCCAAACCCGACGACCAGCGACTCACTGGCAAAACCGTGGACGGCTATGATTTCCATGGTGCCGGCAAGTCCCGCACCCGCACCGCCGATAAAACAGCAGACGAGCACCATCCGGTTGATGGGAAGACCGGCCATTTGTGCGGCCCGCGGGTTGCCGCCCAGAATATCGACACCAAACCCGAAAGTGGTCTGACGCATGATGACGTAAAGGATGACACAGGTAACCACCCCAACCCCCAACCCCCAATGCACATCAAGGCCGGGCACGGTGCCGACCATCAGGCTTTCAGGGATACTCCAGCTTGACGTCTTCAGAACCTGATCGAAATCCCGGATTGGCCCGGAGACCAAGTGGTTCATGATTGCGATGGCGATATAGTTCATCAGGAGAGTTGCGATGGTCTCGTTGACACCGCGATATTGACGCAGTGCACCCGCGGCACCGATCCATAGTCCACCGGCGATGGATCCAGCCAGTCCCATGATCAACACACCGGCCCATGGAGGCAGGTGACCCAAATGTATCCCGACGAGGACTGTGGCCACGCCGCCAACCACCAATGCCCCCTCGCCTCCAATCACCAGCAAGCCGGCCCGCGCCGGTATGGCCGTACACAGCGCAGTCAGCATCAACGGCGCGCTCTGAGTGAGTGTATTTTCAATCGAGATCTGAGTGGCGAAGGCACCCAGATACAGGATGTAGTAGACGTCCAGGGGGTTATGTCCGAACAGGGCCACGAAGATGCCGAATCCGGCAAGCGTGAGGATTAAGGCGGCGGCATTGATCACCACCGCCTCAAGACCGTTATTGAAGGTCGAGCCAAACATTTCCGAAGGTCCTGGCAGGTTCTTTGTCTAGCCGGCCACGCCTTCAACGAAGAAACGCACGCCAAGCTTGAATTTGATGTCCGTGTTGGAAATCACCTGTCCAGCTTTCAAAACTTCATTGCCCTTGTTGTCCTTAAGCGGGCCTTTGTAAATCTTGAGCTTGTCATCGACGAACGCCTGCTTTGCGGTAAGGATTTCATCTCGGACCTTCTGAGGTACGGCCGCACCGAACGGGCTCAGCCCGACCATGTCGTCCTTGAAACCGCCGCGCTTCAGATTCGGGTATGGTTTACCCGTGGTGAAAGCCCTGACGAATTCGGCACCAGAAGCCCAATTCCACTCGGCACCCGTCAAAAATCCTTTCGGTGCTAGCGAACTCAAGTCTGAATGATAGCCGCAGCTGAAAACACCGCGCCGTTCGCAAGTTTCCACCGACACTTTGGGGCTGTCCACATTGGCGACAATGACATCGCAACCCTTGTCGATGAGGCTGTTGGTAGTTTCTGCTTCCTTCACCGGGTTATTCCACTCGCCGGTAAGGACCACGTTGCAGGTGAGGTCTGGGCGAACTGAGCGAGCACCAAGCACAAACCCATTACAGTTATTGTAAATAAAATAGAGCGGCTTAGATCCAATAAAGCCAATCTTGCCCGTCTTCGACATGCGCCCAGCCGCAATACCACAAAGGTAATGAGGCTCTTCGGTATAGCCGCGATAGCCAATAACGTTTTTCGGATCCCCCGACTTCCAAATGGCACCGATATGCGTGAACAGCACATTCGGATATTTCTTTGCCATCTTCTTGATGCTTTTCCAGTATCCGAACGACGTTCCGAAGATCACCTTGGCGCCATCCAGCTCAATCATGCTCTGCATGACTTTTTCGACCTCGGCAGTTTCCGGAACATTTTCCTGCTCAACAACCTTGATGCCTTTTATTTTGGAAACCTTGCGCGCTGCATCCCAATGAGATTGATTCCAACCGAAATCCTGACGCGGGCCAACGTAAATGAATCCAACGGTGACGGTCTTCGCTGCCAATGCCAATGTTGGCAACAGGGACATCATCGATCCGGCGGCGATTATGTTTCCACCTTGGTGAAGCACATCGCGACGCGACATTTGGAATTTTTTTGACATCTTTTTCCTCCCTGAAGTCAGATTAATGGTTGTCGCTTCTATGTCGGCAACCATTGGGTAAAACAGTGCAAACACCCTGCCTATACGGGCCGATGCCGGCAAAGCCTTTTTCATTGGAGCGCTACCCTTGCCCCTGGCTTTATTCTTATAAGTAAGCAATTTATTACTTATTGCATTTCAAGTCAACATATCTCATTCTTGATGTATTCGTTTCAGGAGAGTCGCATCTAAAGATGTCTGTGGCAGTTCAGAAAGACCCAACGCTCACCACCCGACCGCGCCAAAAACGTGATGCTGCGGCGACGCGTGAGCGCGTTTTAAAAGCTGCGCTGGCCGAGTTCTGCGAGAAGGGATTCGGGGGCGCAAGAACAGCCCGTATTGCTGCGCGCGCTAAATGCAATATTCGGATGCTCTATCACTACTTTGGCAATAAGGAAGGGATTTATCTGGCAGCTCTCGAGCTCGTATATGCGCAACTACGCACCCGGGAGGAGAAGCTGGACCTGCTTCATCTCGGACCGGAGGAAGGCATGGCCGCGCTGGTCGAATTCACCTACGACCACATGCTCTCGCACCAGGAATTCATCAGTATGATTGGCATCGAGAATATTCAACAAGGAAGTTTTCTGCGTCGGTCAAAGGCTGTCCCGCAAGGTGCCATGCCTCTGGTGAAATCCATTGAAGCCCTTTTGAGAGATGGCCAAAGGCAAGGCATTTTCCGCAAAAAGGTCAATCCTGTTCAACTCTATGTATCTATTCTCTCGCTTAGTTATGTGCACATCTCAAACAAGCACACATTGTCGATTACATTTGGTCAGGATCTGACCGACACGGATTGGTTAAGTGCCAGGCGCGAGCATGTCCGAGAGATGATATTGGGTTTCCTGAAGCCATGAACATTGAGAAAATGTGTCATAATGCAGGTTTTGGTGCACGTCGACTTTGTTAATGAGACCCCTATCGGAAATGCAATGGCCAGGCAGCACAAAGATGTCTACAAAAACATCACCAATGATTCCGGAATGATCTGGAATATATGCTCTGAAAACCAGGAGACCCTAGAGGCCCGTGGCATTTATCTCTTGCATGATCGCGCGTCGGCTTAGGTCTACATCACTGTGCATACCATCCAATTGAAACCGAGGAGATTGGAGAACATCCGTTCCAAAATCTTCGATATAAATACGCGCCTCACCCAACTAGCGCGTGGCCCTATTGAATAGAATGAGAAAGGTCGTTTCGGCTTTCCGGGTCAAACGGTACCGACATCCCTCGCTGATATCTGCACCACCACTAGAAGCTGGATTTTTTCACCTATAGATCAATAAAACAGACATAAACTGGCATGAGTTGAAATATTCGCTAAGCGCCATTAGCAGACATCGCGCACCGCATTTTTGTCCACTTTGTGAGAGACGCCCAGCACAAGCCGCTAAGTCTGTTTTCTTGTCCATACGGTGCAGACTAGCCAGCACTTGCGAAAATAGTATAAAAAACTGTGACGTAAGGTCCTATTTTATTTGTCATGGAAATTGAGGTCAGTTGAACCTATTCGTCACTAAAAGGCTTCAGAGAATGGCGGCAATATCTGCATGAGCGAGACAGAGCACACCGCAACAAATACGGCCATACAGAAGGCCATTGCAATTCTCGAAACAATTGCAAACGACACTCGCGCCCTCAGCCTGCCCGACATAGCCGAACAGCTTTCTCTCCCACGCCAGACGGTCTTCCGTGTGGTTAAACAGCTTGAGGATATCGGACTCGTCATACGGGACCCAAGCCGTGAGCGTTACTACATTGGCCAGCGCCTGAATCACCTCGCTCTCGCATCGATTTCAAATTCGCACCAAAACAAAACGAGCCACGCAATTTTACAACAGCTGGTCGATGAGGTGGGCGAGACATGTAATGTCGGGATGCTCGACGGCCATGAAGTGATCTATATTGACCGCGTGGAATGTGACTGGCCCCTTCGTGTTCAGCTTAAAGCAGGAAGCCGTGTACCGGTATACTGCACTGCTATTGGCAAACTCCTGCTCGCCAATCTGGGAGCGGAAGCTCGCCAGCACGTTCTCTCCGTCAGTAAGTTGAAAAGATTCACGGATAGCACGATTACCTCGCCTGAAGAGCTTGAGGCGAACCTGGAGGAGATCCGGCTGTTGGGATACTCTATTAACAATCAGGAGGATTCCGTCGGTCTGATTGCCATGGCAGTGCCGATCCGCAACGTCCATGATCAGATTGTGGCGGGACTTGCCGTCCATGCTCCAGAAGCACGTCTTTCCATCCCCGCCACCCGGCGGCTGTTGCCAAGATTTCAAGAAGCAGCGGCGAAGATTGGCTCCACTTTGTTTGGCTGAAATCTCCTTTTTTCCTCGCATCTACGGCTTCGTTCTTAGGTCGGCGATGCTTGAAAGAAAAAAATCGTTACATCACGTCACGGAAAATGATAGCGTCAAAACTTGTCGCGCCACGAATAATGCGTCTTCAAGAACGCAGGCGGGATTGAAATTACGTAACTCAAAGTATGCGGAAGGGGTACTAGGCCGCTTCCGACAGGGAGGAAATTTCATGATACGCTTTGTAACAGGCCTTGTTGCTGCTGCGGCCCTGGCGCTTTTCAGCACCATTTCTGTGCCGCCTGCCGCCGCGCAGGAAACGATCAATTTCGGCGTCCAGCCAGCAACAATGCCCATCTATATCGCCAAGGCGAAGGGCCTTCTCGCTCCAATCGAGAAAAAGCACAATGTAAAAATCGTCTTCAGAAGTTTCTCTTATGGCGCACCTGAAAATCAGGCGATGGCTGCTGGAGAATTGCAGATTGCCTCAGCAGGCATGGGGCCGGCGATTGTCGCCTCCGCAAGGTTGCCCGCCAAGCTGCTGGCAATCTCTATCCTGGAGCAGACCGCAATCCTGGTGCCCAAGGGCTCAGACGTAAAATCCGTTGCCCAGCTTAAAGGCAAGAAGATCGCCTACCCGGGCAAGGGGTCTCAACAATATCCGCTGCTGGTCAAAGCGCTGGCCGATGCCGGACTTAAAGTGTCCGATGTTCAGCTGTTCAAGACCAAGGGTTCGGATGTTCCAACTCTGCTCGCCAACAAGAGCGTGGATGCCGGCATCACCTGGGACCCGCACGTCTCCAGCGCTTTGGCTGCCGGCCATTCGCAGGTCCTGATCAAGGCGGAAAAAATACTTCCGATCAAGGCCGGGCATTACATCGGCAACGGCGTCTACGCCCGCAATGACTTTATAGAGAAGCGCCCTGAGCTTGTTCAGGACCTGATCACCGCAATCGTCAAATCTATCGACCTCATCCTGGCCGACAAAGATGCGGCTGTGAAAATGTGGGCCAAGGAAATTGGCTTCCCGGAAAAGGTCATCAACTTTGCGCTGACGGAAGGTATTTCGGTCTACAACCGTGATGTTGCGCCTGAGGCTTCTACCATGAACGCCTATACCAAGTTTCTGAAGGAAGCAGGTATTCTGAAAGCAGAAGACAATCCTAAGTTCGATCCGAGCTTCGCCCAAAAAGCCTTGAAGATGGCGAATTAGGGAAAAGGATTGCATCATCAAGTCCCCGCGCCGTTCGTATCACGTATGGACGGCGCGGCCTTTCAGGTTGGGTATTGATCGCGGCGGAAAATCAGAATGACGCTAATCCGAGTGACACTCCCTTACCTTTACGCCTCCATAGCGATAATCGCAGTGTGGCAGGCGGTGGTCACGTTTACTTCCGCTCATGTTGCCATTCTTCCCCCGCCGGCGCTGGCTGCACAGACCTTTATCGAGCTGGTTATATCCGGTGAAATTTTCACTCATATCCGCGCCAGCCTGAGCCGTGTCATCGCGGCGTGGGGTCTATCGGCCCTGATTGCCGTACCGCTGGGTCTTGCCATGGGCCGGTGGCGGCGTTTCGAGAATATTGTTGATCCTGTTGTTGAGTTGTTCCGCCCCATATCTCCTCTGGCTTGGATTCCTTTGGCCATATTATGGTTCGGGATCAGTGAAACGGGAAAAATTTTCATCATCTTCGTTGCTACCTTTTTCCCGATCCTGCTGAATACGGTTTCGGGTGTGAAGGGCGTTGATAAGGTTCTCATCCGCGCCGGGCAGGTGCTCGGATGCGAAGATGAGTGGTCGCTGTTTCGCAAGGTTATTCTGCCCGCCTCAATGCCAACCATAATCGTCGGCTTCCGTATCGCTTTCGGTACCGGATGGGCTGCGATTATCGCCGCTGAACTGGTCGCGGCGCAGTCCGGGCTTGGCTATCTGATCGCCGATGGCATGGAGATTTTGCGCTCCGATCTGGTGATGGTCGGCATGGCCGTCATCGGCGTGCTGGGCGTTCTCATAGACTCTGTATTTCGCATTATCTCCAAACATTATGACTGGGGCACATGATGGCTGAAGCTCCGCAAACCAAAGCGATTTCAATCAAGCAGTTGGCGATGACCTTCGAGAGCATCGAGGGGGAGAAAGTTGAAGCGCTGCATCCGGTTGATCTGGAAATTCCCGCCGGGCAATTTGTTGCCCTGGTCGGTCCATCGGGATGCGGAAAAAGCACCATCCTGAATATCCTGGCCGGTTTTCTAACCCCCACTGAAGGCCAGGCGATGGTCGGCGGAGAGCCGATTAAAAAACCATCGATTGACCGCGGCGTGGTGTTTCAGGATTACGCGCTCTTTCCCTGGCTCAATATCATCGACAATGTCGCGTTCGGCCTGGAGCGGATGGGGGTTGGCAAGAAAGAGCGGAATGAGATTGCCGCCGAATATCTTAGCACCGTGGGCCTTCAGGATTTTGCTCGCAAGAAACCATCTGAGCTGTCCGGCGGGATGAAGCAGCGCGCGGCGATTGCCCGCGTATTTGCCACCGACCCGTCGATCATCCTGATGGACGAACCCTTCGGCGCGCTCGATGCGCTGACTCGCCGCTTACTTCAGCACCAGCTATTGGAGATTTGGCAAAAGCATAAAAAAACGATCATTTTCGTCACGCATAGCGTGCAGGAAGCGGTCTATCTTGCTGACCGTGTGCTGGTCATGACGGCGCGGCCGGGCCAGATAAAACTGGATAATCCGGTAGATCTGCCTTACCCGCGTGAATTCACTACCAAAGGCTTCCGTGACCACGAAAAACTCATTTACGACGTGCTGGATGCAGAGCTTGCAAAGACTTTTGATCTTGAATCGAAAGGCCGTTCCAGTGACTAGCGCAACCCGGAAAAAAACATCTGTACCGGCGCTTCCAAACGGCAGCGAACGCTCCGCCGAAGAGACGGTACGCGAGAGCATTCACCGCATTGAGGAACGGGAGCCGAAGATCCGCGCATTCGTTCAATTCGATCCTGAAGGCGCGCTTGCCCAGGCCCATGCGCTTGATGCCCTGAGACTTGAGGAACGTGGTCCACTGCATGGAATGCCCGTCGCCATCAAGGAAGTGTTCGATGTTAAGGGGCTTAATTGTGCGTGGGGCACCCCGATTCATGCCAACCGCGTGCCAACGAGCGATGCGTGGGTCGTCGCCGCCCTGCGAAAGGCCGGGGCCGTCATCATGGGGACAACGGTATCCACCGAATATGCCCTGGCCAAGGCTGGCCCAACAACAAACCCGTGGGATTCTTCCCGGACCCCCGGCGCCTCCTCAAGCGGCCCTGCCGCGGCGGTTGGCGCCGGGATGGTTCCGGTTGCACTTGGATCTCAGACCATCGGCTCAATCATACGGCCCGCCGCCTATTGCGGTATCTTCGGATTTAAACCCAGCTGGGGATTTATCGATGATACCGGCGCCATGGCGTTGTCTGAGCCGCTCGACCATGTGGGTATCCTTGCATCCAAGTTCGGGGATTTACGCAGCATCTATTCTGTCTTGTGCCACACACCCGGCGCCGGTGCTGCTGGCAAAGGCCAGGAGAATGGACCTGGAAAAATCCATGTGCTGAGAGATGTCGGTGAAGAAACGTTTTCGCCAACCGCCCTTGCCGCGATTGATCTTGCTGCCGATGTTTTCAAGTCTCACGGATGCGAGGTTACGAATCTGACATTGGCTACTCAAATTGCAGACGCGGAAACAACTCTGAAAACGATACTGTGCCACGACATGGCCCGTCATCATGGTAGCGACCGTGACCAGGCCGGTGAACAAATGAGCCGGCGCGTTCGCACAATGATTGATCGGGGGCGCGGGATCAGTGAAGACGAATACCGGCAAGCACGCGAAGGGGCCTCCGTGTTGTCCGAGCGCCTTGAAGACATGGTTGGCTCTGAAGGTGTAATCCTAACAGCTTCAACTATTGACGTTGCCCCTCTCCTCACGCAAGGAACTGGGTCTCGCGCACCTCAATTGCTCTGGACGCTGGTCGGGATGCCCGCAATCACCGTTCCTTGCGGCATGCCAGGCGGTTTGCCCATCGGCGTTCAACTTGTGGGCGCGCGAGGAAATGATGATCTGGTGCTCTTGGTGGCTGAACGGCTCAGCAAAGACCTTCCCCAGAACGACTATAAGTCTTAGGGAGCCTAGCTCTGCGAGGGCTGAGTGTTAAAACGTCGTCTCCCAGGAATGTCCACTTTGGGTCATAAGCAGACATTGAGCGCGACCAGGTTTTATGTCCGCCTAACCATCCTAGGCATGTAAATTTTGCGTTCTTAAACTTACACGGCTTTCGACTTGGCCATTTCGGCGCGAATTTCATCGCCATCCGCATTCAGCTCTGGTGGGTTTGAGCGTACCGGTGTTGGTTCAAGATTGAATCTAACCGGGCTGCCAAAGGTCTTGGTTTCAACACCGTTGGGGAGCGTCATAGGCTGCACCCAGCCGCTGTGCTCAACCTGTGGATGCGAGAGCGCTCGCTCATATGAGTTAATGAGCCCGCACGGCACGCCTGCATCCCCAAATATCTTGATCCAGTCCATGGCCGTTTTCTTTGCAAACTCAACCTCAAGTGTTTCGGCCAGGACAGCCTGGTTTTTGGCCCGCAATGTTGTGGTTGCATACTCAGGCAGATCAGCCAGATCGAGGCGATCCACCAGGCGGCAGACATCGTTGAAGAGCTTGTCGTTCCCGGCCGCTAAGACAAAGTAACCATCGCTAGCTCTGAACGCCTGATAGGGAGCGTTTCTGGGATGGCGTGAACCCATGCGCGGAGCGTTGGTGCCGGTGGCAAAGAATTCACTGATCTGCAACGCGGCAATACCCATAGAAGCACCCAGCATTGATGTATCAATGTGTGTCCCCTGTCCTGTTACTTCCACTTCACGCAATGCCGCTGCTATGGCAAAGGCGGCATACAGGCCTGTTGCCACATCACTGATCGGAACCCCGCATTTTACTGGATCAGTTTCTCCAGTAACGCTCATCATGCCGCTTGCTGCCTGTATAACGAGATCAAATCCGCCACGATGTGCATAAGGACCATCCGACCCAAACGCATTGATCGAGCAATATATCAGGGACGGGTGTTTTTCCTTCAATGCTTCATAGCCGAGGCCCAGCCGCTCCATCACACCCGGACGGTTATTCTCGACCACCACCTGTGCAGACTGACAGAGCTTACGGGCCAGTTTCAGATCGTCTTCTGATTTCAGGTCCATCGCAATTGAGCGTTTGTTACGATTAACCGATGCGAAATTTTCACTGTAGCCGTCTCGAACTGGCGGCCAATATCGCATGTCATCTCCGTTTGGTTTTTCAACTTTGATCACATCGGCTCCCATATCGGCCATTAGCATTCCGCAGAATGGACCGGACAGGATGTTGGTGAACTCAATGACTCGAATGTCTTTCAAAGGCAGCATTTCTTATCTCCCGAAGCGTTCCCAGTAGCCGCCGAAAAGTTCCTCCTCCGATGGTTTGTCCTCGGGGATTGTCTTCACCAGATGCGTGATATTGATGAAGTTCCGGTAGTTCAGGTTTTCCGAGAGGCTGTTGCCTGCCCAAGTCCCGCACCCCATGGACAGGGTAAAGTTCAGACCATTGTCGAAGCTGCCGCCATTGGCGAAGGTATGCGCCTGATTAACAATGACACGCACCACATCAAGCTCCTCCGCCAGCTCGCGCGTATGATCCATGTTTGCTGTATGAATACCGCAAGAATGGCCGATCCCCTTGAACTCCAGAATGCGCCGAACCTTGTCCTTTGCATCAGCGAAATCACGCGCCCTGTACACAGTCAGAACAAGTGAGAGCTTTTCATCCGACAGAGGATGGTCATGTCCGACGCCGTCATCTTCGACAATCAGGAATTTGGCGTTCGCTGCTTTCTCCGGCAAACCGGCAACCTTGGCCAGCACATCGGCATCTTTTGCAATCACATGCCGATTGAGATGGCCGTCCACCCACAGGGTATCGACAATCTTCTGTTTTTCATCGACTGACGCGCGGTAACCACCTGCCCATACAAGTGCTGCAATAGCGTCTTCATAGACATCATCCAAAATGACCAGTGAGTTCTCCGACGAACATGACGTCGAATTGTCAAAAATCTTCGAGGCGCAAATCTTTTCAGATGCATCATCAAGGTCAGCAGTGGAATCAATAATCACAGGGACATTGCCTGAGCCAACACCGATCGCAACTGTTCCACTCGTATAGGCGCGCTTGACGTTGTTCTGGGATCCGGTAACGACCACAAGATCAACTTTTTCCATCAAGGCCTGTGTCAATTCCTTGGAGACAGGTGATGGGAGAACCTGAACGAGATCTTCAGGATGGCCACTCTTTTTGAGCTCACAGCGCATATGCTCCACCGTGCGCATAGCGGTCGAATGCCCCGCGGGAGACGGTGCAATTATGACAGCATTGCCACCCTTGAGAGCCATCATGGCTTTGTTTACAGGGGTCGCAGCCGGGTTCGTGGACGGGCAAACTGCTGCGACCACTCCTACGGGTTTGGCGTATTTCACGAGGCCCTTCTCGGGCAATTCTTCGATGATGCCGGTAGACTTCACCCTCAAAAGGTCGCGTAAGGTGCCAAAAATTTTCCGGGTATTTTTCGTAATTTTGGACGGGACATTGCCAAGCCCGGTGTCTTTCACTGCCAGCTCGGCCAGTTCTTTAGCGTGCTTCGGCTTGTAAATTGACCAGGCGAGCGCGGTGACTGCATCATCAATCCGGGCTTGATCATGGCTCTCATAGGCGTCCATCGCAGTGCGCGCGCGCGCGATCAGCTCGGATATACTTTGTTCTACGAAGAGCTCTACGGATAAGTCTACAGCAGGTTGGGAAGCCATGGGGAGTGCACCTCTGGAAGATAATCAAGTTATGAATCTTAACTGATGCCGATCGCTTGCAACGGCATCTGATAGATTCCCGTCCGTTCTAATTTTAAAATCAGTCTCAGCAGCCACACACATTGCTGGCATACAAGTTTGATGTTTGGAGCGCTGGTGTTTGTCTGCAAACTGAGTGGCAGGAGGGCTCCCGAGAGCCAACCTGCCGTGATTTGCAAATTGTCTACAGGCCTTTCAGCAGACCGGCCAACGCCTTCTGACGTGCCTTCCACATTTCCTGTACTTCCGCGCGGGTCATCACCTTGATCGGTGAGCCGCCTGCTTTCATCCGTTTTGCCACGCGCGCATGCTTGAACATAGCCGGAACCTTGGCAGCCAGCGTATCAATCGCACTTTGAGGCGTCCCTTTGGGAACCATCAGACCGCGGAAATTGACGGAGGAATTATCAACGTCGTATCCAGATTCCTTCAAAGTCGGAACGTCTGGAAGAAACTCCTTGTTGCGCTCCAGATCAGCCACTGCGAGAATCTTGACGTTCCCCGCTTTAGCAGCACGATACCCGTCTGAAAGATTGTTGATGCCTGCAAGTACATTCCCGGCTATCACAGCTTTCATTGCGGCTGCTCCACCGCCTTTGGTTGGGATGTATGCCATCTTGGTGCCGGTTGACTGTTGCAGTTGAAGCGCCGCGATATGGTGGCCAACGAAGAGCCCTGCACCCGAAAGCGTCAATTTTCCAGGATTGGCTTTTGCGAATTCAACGAGATCTTTGATGGTGTTGAATTTGCTGTCTTTGCCGACAAGGACGACAGCAGGATCAGCACCCCAGTTGGCGATCGGCTCGAAGCTGTCCGTCGAATATTTCACACCACCCTTGATCGATTGTGCGATGAAGTGAGGCACATTGTAAGCGGACATTGTGTATCCGTCCTTTGGCGCCTTGGTCGCAAACCAATTCCAACCCACGCGGCCACCGGCACCCGGCTTGTTGACGATGTACACCGGCTGACCAAGCATGTCTTTATTACCGGCGACCATCGTGACAATGCGCGCCTGGAAGTCGGTTGCGCCACCGGCACCGTAGGAAACGGCAACTCCAACCGGTCGGTCTGGAAAATCTCCTGCGAGTGCTGAAACACCCCAAGTTGTTGCAACCGCCGTAGCCGCAATCACAAATCCTTTTGCAAGTTTTTTCATTTTTCTCTCCCTTTTTACGAAATTGTTGCAGTTCAAATCCGATTAGAAAAACAGTCCCGTCGGCGTCTGCACTTTCAGCACAATCGCGAAGAGCGCATACATCACCGCCATGAAACCGAGCGTAATCGTGATGCGCTTCAGCCAACTTTGGATATCTGATCGAGGTGCTGGATCGTAAAGCGTGGACACAGCCAGAAATGCCATGGCGGAACTGGCGTAGAAGCCCAGCGTGTCGGCCGCGACGTAAATATAAACAAGTGCGACAGCCAGCCCGGGCAATATTGTCATCGCCATCTTTGGGGTTATGCCAACACCGACTTGCGCCAGACCGGTCACGGCACGAATGAAATTCCAAACCGCGAACAAAATGAAAAAGACCGAGATCATTCGCGGGAATAGAAATGCCGCGGCAGGTTCCTCCGTGAAGCTGAGCCAGGTTACGAGACTTGCAACCGCGAGGACTGCGCTTGACATAACCGTGTGTTGCAAACGAGAAGCCGTCATTTCGTGACCTCCTCGGCTAAGCCATCCTTCTTGGATTTCGAAGCCATCAAATTTGACCAGAAACTGAATGCGATTGAGCTGACCGCGAAGAAAATCAGCAGCATGTTCAGCGGACCGGTGAGGAAGTACACCCATGGACCGTCCTGTGCTGCCGCAATCTGCGTGCCCTGGATAAAGTTGGCTTCGGCAATCGGTCCAAGGATCAGGCCCAGTACCAATGGCGCGGCAGAAAATCCAAACCGGTCGAGGAAGAACATCCCCACGCCGAGAGCCAGCATGATGTAAACGTCGCCCATTGACTGCTGAATGGAGTAGGAGCCAAACAGTGCAAGCACCAGGACCGCGCTTGCCATTAGGGAATTCGGCACCAGCGCAATGCGCGCCGCCCATTGCGCCGTGTAGATGCCAAATGCGACCATGAGAATCTGTCCGATCAGCATCGAATTTATGAAAGTCCACGCAACTTGAGGGTGGTTGTCGAACAGGTCTGTTCCGGGAAATATCCCATGAATAAGAAGACCGCCGAGGAGCACAGCTGCTGTTGGGCTGCCTGGAATTGACAATGTCAGAAGAGGCACAAGCGAAGGTCCGACCATCGCGTTGTTGGCCGACTCGGCCGCAATCAGTCCTTCAGGATGCCCGGTGCCGAACTTGTCGCGGTCTGGTGAGAATTTGCGGGTCTGGTCATAGGCAACCAGCCCGGCAATCTGCCCGCCGACACCCGGGATCAGTCCGATGATGGATCCGAAAGTCGTCCCAATGGTCAGGGCGCGCACGTTGCCCCGTAGTTCGCGCAGGGAGTTCATGAACTGCTGTTTCGGCACCTTGACCGTTTCGATTTCAGTTATGAACCGCCCCTTACCGAACATATCAATGACTTGCGGAATCGCGAACAAACCGATGAGGGCCGGAATAATGTTGATCCCGCCACTCAGGGCGTCGTGAAAAATAAACCTTTGAGCACCCTGGATGTCGTCATAGCCGATCATCGATAGCCACAATCCGATGCAGCCCGACAGCAACCCCTTCACAAAGGAATTTGAATCCAGCGAACCAATCACGGTCACGCCCACAATGGCGAGCCAGAAAAGATGAGAGGGGCCAAATGCGAGCGCCCATTGCGAGAGAAGAGGAGTTAGAAAGATCAGCAGAAGAACACCAATGAGGCCACCAACTCCTGACGACAGGAATGACAAGTGAAGCGCTCGGGCGCCGTGCCCCTGCTTTGCCATTTCGTGGCCGTCCAGAGACGTTGCAATATTTGCCGGCGCACCCGGGATTTTGAGCAGGATTGCACTTACCGCTCCTCCGGCCACCGTTGATGTATAAGCAGCACCCAGCAGGATGAGCCCATGCACGGGCTGAAGATGGAACGTGAAGGGAATAAGAAGCGCCACCGCCATGGTCGGAGAAAGGCCCGGCGTGGCGCCCAGAATGAGCCCGCCAACGGTCCCGCCGATCAATAACATCAGTGCGAGCGGTTCAAAAACGCCACCGAAATGATTTAAAAATTCCATTTTACATTCCCCCTTCAGAACGATCTGCCAGCCGGATCATGAAGTCACTCCGGCGAGACCAGGACCGCTGCACTGATTAAGCCGTAAGAACGGCCATTGCTTCTTCAGCGTTGAATTGCTGCAGAGCCAATCCGATGAAGTGCTTCTTGCCTGCTGTCCGCTCGAAAATTTTCGTCTTCTAAGGCGGAAATTGAGTGTGATCTCATAACTGTTTCTGATCCCTCCCAAGGGTGATAGGCATCCATTGTTGGTATATTATTATCGTTTACGGAATACTTTGTTCAACTTTTCTTAGTTTTGTACGCGAGTCAAGTGTAAAATGATACCGAACTGCGCAAAGCATCACGGAGCTTGAGCATTGCTCTAGCCACGAAATGTCCCGTTCGCTAGGTTCAACCGGCATGAATGAGCAGCTTCCAACAGAACGAGGATCCGCCTTCGACAAGGCGTTGCGTGTCCTTGCGTGTGTGGCCAAGAGTCCAAGGGCAATTGGACTGGCGGAGCTTTCAGAACTTATGGATATGCGGCGGCCAACCCTGCATCGCATCCTTCAGCAACTCACAGAAGCAGGATTGATTGTCAGAAGCCCGGAAAGAGACCGGTACGCTATTGGGCCGGCTATGATGCAGCTCTCAATAAGCGCACTCACCAGCATGAGCGTGGCGCTGCCTGTCAGGGCCGCACTGAACTCACTCGTTCAGGAGATCGGCGAGACCTGCAATGTGGGCATCCTGGATCAGGACGAGATCGTCTATATCGAGCGGGTAGAGGGGACATCGCCACTACGCCTGCAGTTGCAGGTGGGCAGCCGCGTCCCCGTCCATTGCACAGCCATTGGCAAGTTACTGGTGGCGGAACAGCATAAGAATGTCAGAACCAGATTGCTGAACGCGCGGCCTCTGCGAAAATTCACCGAAGCGACACTAACGGACCCCAGCGCCCTGGAGGAAGAATTTTCAAATATCCGGGCTGAGGGTTTTTCTTTCAACAATCAGGAATTTGAACGCGGCCTGACCGCGATGGCTGTGGCGATAAAGAACAATCAGAAAAAAGTGGTCGCGGCCTTGGCCGTACACGCGCCGTCACCCCGGATGAATCTTGAGACTGCAATCACCTATCTCCCGATCCTGCAAGAAAAAGCAAAGCAAATTGCCGAGATCTGGGCGATCGGAGAGACATCAAAACTAACCGACTAACCGGGCATGCATGTTGAAATCTCAGCCAACCCGCAGTGACCAACTGATTGGCTGAAACGGGCTCCGGGTTGGTTAATGTCTGCTTTGGGTCATTGGCAAGCTTCAGAGTCCCATGCTGGCATTGTTCGCCAAGCGCCAATTGAGGAACTTAGCGTCAGATCGCCCATGGGCTATATGCCAACCAGACAATTGATGTCGATGTGAATAGGCTGACATATGCGCGAATACAGTATCGGAACAATAATTGACATTCAGGACAGCTTGCCGCCTGGACAGATTGACCTTCTGGTCAGCCTTGGTAAGCCTCGGCATCATGCAAAGGATGACGTGATTTATCATCAGGGCGACCCTGCCACTGCGGTCTTTCTAATACGTTCAGGACAAGCAAAATCCGTTCTCATCAATTCAAACGGCGAAAATTGCCTGCTGCGTCTCCATCTTCGCCATAGCCTGCTGGGACTGACAGCATTTGCCACGAAGCCGATCCGTGATGCTGAAGCAATAGCCACCACGGATGTTGAGCTGGTGGAAATCTCCCGACAGGTTTTCCTGGATGAAACTCTTGCTCATCCCGAGATTGGGGTACATGTCACGCGGCTTCTGGTTGATCGCATGAGTGATTTTCATCATCGCGTCGGAGATTTTCTCGCCCAGAATGTCGAGCAACGTCTTGCCCAGTCTTTATTGTCCTTATCGCGTCCTGATCCGGAACAGCAAAGCACTGGCGAGCGCCAGCCGATACGGCTGACGCATGAGGAGTTGGCCAGTTTGCTGGGCGCCAGGCGGCCCACGATTACTGCAATCCTCAACCGGTTTGCTGCAGACGGCTTAGTTGCAAAGCAGGGGCGCGCTATAACCGTCGTCGATGTGGAACGTCTGGGTCATCTACTTCAAACACCCGAATTGTAATATTGCTGACAGACAATGCACGCGGCCGGGCCTAGTCCCTGGATGGAAGAAAATATAACAAGGACAAAAACTGATGGCCATAAAGACACTCGCAGCAGTCGACGAAAGTGAGCTGGATAGACAACTACGTCCTCTGACCCCAGCCTTTGGCGTGGAGATTCAGGGGGTGGATCTGAGAGCGGTTGGCGCAGATCAGGTGTCCTGGATTGATCAGCTCTTCAACCAGTATTCGGCACTCCTTTTCAGAGAGCAGAAATTAGCCCCTCGGCATCTGGTGCAGTTCAGTCGGCATTTCGGTGATCTTGACGAAGCACCGATGAACGAAAAAGGAAAGACTGCCGTTGATGGCTTCCCCGAGGTTTATGTGATCTCGAACATCAAAGATAACTATGGTGATCCGGTCGGAAGCCTGGGAGCCGGTGAAGCCGCCTGGCATACGGATATGTCATACCTTGAGAACCCGCCGCGTGCCTCGATGCTCTACGCGGTTGAGATTCCACCTGCCGGTGGGAACACGTGGCTTGCCGGTATGTTCGCGGCGCTGGAGCAGATGCCCGCCGACCTGCGAGAACGCATCAGAGGACGCAGGATTAAACATGATGGCACTTACAATTCCGCAGGTCTCCTTCGCCAGGGCATAACGCCGAACAATGATCCGATGAAGTGTCCGGGTACGCTCCATCCGGCGATTCGCCGCCATCCCGAGGCGGACTGTGACGTATTGTTTCTTGGGCGACGGCGTAATGCCTATATCGAAGGACTGTCGCTGGACGAATCCGAACAACTGCTCGATGAGCTTTGGTCTTTCGCCACGCAAGACCAATTTTCCTATTCACACCAGTGGAGAGTCGGTGATGTCTTGATGTGGGATAACAGTGCCACGCTGCACCGCCGCGATCCGTTCGATCCGCTCGCGCGTCGGTACATGCTGAGAACCCAAATCAAGGGCAAAGGCGTGCCTGCCTTAGGCTAGGACTGACATGCTTGCTTCAGCAGATTTATTTTCTCCAACAGGGTCATCAGATGGATTTTGAACTCAAAGATAAAGTCGCTCTTGTCACCGGCGGCAGCCGTGGTATCGGGCGGGCAACCGCATTGATGCTCGCCCGTCAAGGCACACACATCGCCATATGCGGACGCACACTTGATAGCCTGGAAAAGACGGCGGGTGATATTCGAAAGCACGGCGTCCAGTGCTGGACCTACCAGGCCGACGTAAGCCTCACCGATGACATTGAGCAACTTGTTGCCAGTACCGGTGCTGATGCGAAGCGGATCGACATCCTGGTGAACAACGCCGTTACATCGACGAGCGCGCCCTTCGATCAACTGACTGACGAGCAATTCCGCTATCACATTGACGTAAAACTGATGGCTTATATACGGATTGCGCGACTCGTACTTCCAATCATGCAGAAGCAAAGTGAAGGCAGGATCGTCAATGTCGGCGGGATGACTGCACGGATCGTCGCACCGCTACGCATGACAAACGGTGTCGTCAACGCAGGTGTTGCCAACTTCACCAAACAGTTCGCCGGTTATGCAGCAAGCTCCAACGTTACGGTCAATTGCGTTCATCCCGGCTACACAGCAACCGAGCGCGTGCAGCAAATCTTTGAACGTGAAGCAAAGGAAACCGGCACAACACTTGACGATGTCATTGCCAAGCGTACCGCTGACATCCCCCTGGGAAAGCTCATCGAGCCCGATGATATGGCCTCTGCTATTCTCTTCTTCTGCTCGGTCATGGCCCGGATGATCACCGGCCAGTGCATTGCCGTCGATGGCGGGTCAGGGACGTCTATCGCTTACTGAGCCCGTTGAGCACCACGACAAGCCAAAATTGGTGTGAATGCCAGGTTTACCCCCCAGTGGCGAACAGCAATCGTCACGGGTGAGAACGTGCGTTAAGTGCCAATTGCAGAAACAGCATCCAAATTTGGCAAAACTAAAAAAACGCACTCAGTGCATTTATCTTTACAATTACCCATTGTTTGACTACTGATCCCACTTGAGCGCACTGAGTGCGCATCAAAACAACGTCGCAGACATACTCTTAATGGCTTTGGGATTTGGCAATTGCGAGTGGCGCACGTGAAATTTAGCTATATCGGTGCAGACCGTTTCTGACATCAGTTCCCGAAAATTAGCACGGATCAAATGCTAGACTCGTTTGGAATAGCCATTACTGGTGAGGACGGACAAATCACACAAAATGACATTTCATTCCTAGTTTGGTGTGGCACGTGAGCGCGACCCACTCCCTGATACAACTCTTAGGTGCCATCGCGTTATTGCTCTGGGGCCTCCACATGGTCCGCACGGGTATTGTCCGTGGTTTTGGCTCTCAATTGCGAACCATAATAGGCCGTAGCGTGGCGAACCGGGTAAAGGCGATGTTGGCGGGAATAGGCGTGACCATGGTGGTGCAAAGCAGCACGGCTACGGCGCTAATTGTATCGTCCTTCGCAAGCAGCGGACTTATAGGCGCAGCACCCGCTCTGGCGGTCATGCTTGGTGCGGATATCGGCACCACGCTGGTCGCCCAGATTCTATCCTTTGATCTCACTCTGCTGTCACCCATGCTCATATTTATCGGCGTTGTATTGCACAAGACGCTGGAGCGGACGCTCCACCGCCAGATCGGGCGCGCCGCGATTGGCCTCGGCCTGATGCTGCTCTCCCTGAAGATCATTGTCACAACATCGGAACCCATGCGTGATTCACCGGTGCTGGGGACCCTTTTCACATCGCTTTCCGGCGAACCCCTGATTGCGCTGCTCCTCGCCGCCCTGCTGACCTGGATGGCCCATTCCAGCCTAGCTGTCGTGCTTCTGGTGATGTCCTTCGCCTCGACCGGTATGGTGTCGATACCGCTCGCTCTGACGATGGTTCTCGGTGCCAATCTGGGAGGCGTTTTGCCACCGGTCATGGCCACACTGAATGAGGGGGTACTTGCCCGTCGGGTTACGTTCGGCAACGCTGCATTCAAAGTGATAGGCGTTGCCGTCTGTTTGCCATTTGTGGGATTTCTACCGAGCCTGTTGGAGCAACTGGAAGGCTCTGCATTGCGTCAGGTTGTCAATTTCCATACTGCGTTCAATCTGATGATCGCGTTGGTTTTCATTTTCCTGGTGCCTGTCGCCGCGAGAATTTCAGAAAGGCTGATGCCGCTAATAGAAAGCGCCGATGAGCCTGAACGTCCCCGCTTTCTCGACACCACCGCCATTGAATCGCCCGCCGTGGCCCTCAATTGCGCCGCCCGGGAGGCGCTGAGGATGGGAGAATATGTGGAAACAATGATGCGTGGAGTCATTACTGTGATTCAAGAAACTGACACGATGAAGACCACTGAACTAAAGGACATGGATGATCTGGTCGACCGCTTGTACGAAGATATAAAAATCTACGTCACGAAGATTTCCCGGCAAGAAGTTGATGAACCTGAAAGCCAGAGAATTACCGAGATTCTTTCATTCGCGACCAATCTGGAACATATCGGCGACATCATTGAAAACCTTCTTGAAATGGCAGCAAAGAAAGACAAAAAACAATTGCGGTTTTCTGACGAGGGCATTGCCGAAATCGGTGAACTCCACACCAAGGTGGCGGCGAACCTCACTCTCGCAATGACCGTGTTCATGTCCGGAGATATCGCTGTGGCGCATCAGCTGGTGAAGCAGAAGCGTGTTGTCAACGCGCTTGAGCGCCGTGTTACCGAGAATCACATGCAGCGCTTGCGCCAAGGGCGGCGCGAGAGCATTGAGACCAGCGCCCTTCACCTGGACATATTAAGAGACCTTCGAAGGATTCACTCGCACATTACTGCGGTAGCATACCCGGTCCTCGATGCAGCAGGAGAACTGAAGAAATCGAGGCTTAAGAAGGGCGCGTGAGATGATGATGCTGAACTAGAGAACTTCTCGTTCCGGCTTTTCAAACCCATTGTCCGCATACCCCCCAAAAGCAGATATCGATCAGGATGAACTGGAATGCCATTCCAAACGCCATTAGCTGCCGTGAAACTTCTATGCCCGCTCAGGCCTGCATCTACAGGCCCTTGCTGAAGACCATATTCCAAAGTCTGCCAAAATTCCGTGCCGCGCCCCTGCGATGCGTCCGGAACCGGGCATGGTCCGTTAGAGCGGCGTTGCCGAGGAGTTCAATTGACCAAAGGCCCGCCACCTCGTTTGGAATCATCGAATATCGAACATCGACGATCTGGTTGGGGTGCCTTGGGTCTCGGGCGATAAAGCCATCGCTGAACCATCGAAAACGCTCTATGTCCCTTGCCTGCTGCGATCCTGGCTCAAGCCATGGAAGGTCTCGCGCAAGATCGAGCGTCGGCACAGAGTCTCCAGGAAACACTTTGGGCACAACGCTGGCGCGGACGGCGTCGACATAATACCGGCCCTCTGTCTCATAGAGTGTTTTCCACACCAGAATATTGGCAAAGCTTGGCTTGACCTCCATGCGAACGGGTTCGTGCCCCCTGCTGGCGGCAATGGCTCTGCCCATCTCAAGGGCAGCTTGATGCTGCACCACGCCAAGGGCCAGGTAGAACCCGGCCCACACGAGGCCCAACCGCGCAAAGTGCGGCTTCTGTTTCAGCCATGACACCACAACAAGACAGGCAATCGGCAGGGTAAACAGCGGGTCGACGACAGAAATGATGCTCCACGCAAAGCGTTCATCACTGAACGGCCAAAACAGCATTGTACCGTAGGATGTTGCCGTATCCAGCAAGGCATGGGTTGCATAGCCAAGTGTGCAGAACAGAGCCGTTTGAGAAAGTTCGAGTTTCCACCGCCGTCCCAGTATCCAGTGGAGCAAAAGCGCCATGAGCAATCCGCCGATGGGAATAAAGACCAGCGAATGGGTAAACTGGCGATGGTATTCCAGAAACAGCAGCGGGTCGGACGACGAGCGAATAAACACGTCCATATCCGCCGCCATACCCGATATAAATCCAAGGGCACCGGCGACGCCAATATGTGACTTTTTGCGCGTCGCTTGCGGAAACACCGCACCGAGCGTTCCTTGAGTCAATGGGTCCATGTCTGTCGTTTATCCGTCGTCTTCTGGATGCTGAGTCGGGGCAAGCATCGGCAGGCGAAGCCTCAAAGTTCAAGCCCGGTCATGAGCGCCTCGGCTCTATGAGCCAAAAGCGCCGAGACGGGACCAGCTGTCAAGATGCTTGATACGTGTGTCGGGCGACGGGAACTGTAAGCGGGCATAAAATACACCCGTACACAATATCTGTTTTACGCCCGAAAGCGGACAATGCCTGAATATCATCTCGAGAACTGGTTGTTGGCCGCCTGCCACCCTGGCGACTATCACCAGGCCTTCGGAGTATCAACTTTGTCAACGCGCCTTCTTGACCGGCTTCGCAACTGGAGTGCGACCAAGCAATGACCCCAGCTTCATTTCGGGGATTGCACGACACACGACATAGAATATCGGCGTGAAGATCAAGCCGAACAACGTCACGCCGAGCATGCCGAAGAACACGGCTGTGCCAAGCGCCTGGCGCATCTCCGCTCCAGCGCCCTGCGCGATGGCGAGCGGCACCACGCCCAAAATGAACGCAAATGACGTCATCAGGATTGGCCGCAAGCGCGTGCGTGCTGCCTGGATGGTCGCCTCGAGGGGGCTGGCACCCGCCTCTTCCGCCTGCTTGGCAAACTCAACAATCAATATTGCGTTCTTCGCCGCAAGCGCGACCAACACTACGAAACCGATCTGGGTCAGGATATTGTTGTCCATCCCCCTGAGCACGACACCGGAGATCGCCGCAAACAGGCACATCGGAACGATCAGGATAACGGCGAGCGGCAGTATGATGCTTTCATACTGGGCGGCGAGCAGCAGAAAGACGAACACCACGGCGAGAACGAATGCGATCGTTGCCGTGTTCCCAGCCAGCTTTTCCTGAAGCGCCAGCTCTGTCCATTCATATCCAAAACCGGAAGGCAGGTTTTTGCTGGCCAATCCCTCAATCGCCGCAATTGCCTGCCCGGTTGAGAAGCCCGGAATGGTCGAGCCCTGAACTTCGGCGGCGGGGAACAGATTGTAACGAGGCACCCTGTAGGGGCCCGAGGTGTCCTTGAATGTTGCCACGGAGCCAAGGGGGACCATCTGGCCAAAATCTGAACGCACCTTGAGGGTTTGCACATCTCTGATGGTCAACCGGTACGGGTTATCCGCATGTGCGGTGACCCGGTATGTGCGCCCGAGAATATTGAAGTCGTTGACGAACGCAGAACCCATGAAAATGGAGAGCGTATCGAAAACGCGGGTGATGGGCACGCCAAGCTTTTCGGCCTTGGTGCGGTCGATGTCCGCAAAAATCTGCGGCGTCTTGGTGTTGAACAAGGTGAACACCTGGGTCAGGCCCGGCGTCCCGTTGGCCGGGCCGGCGATGCTCCAGGCCGCCTGCTCAAGCGCGGCAGACCCGCGGCCGGACCTGTCCTGCACATAGAGTTTGAAACCACCTCCCGTCCCGATGCCCGGAACCGAGGGCGGCGGCAGGACAAAAATATTCGCTTCGCGAATGTCAAACATCCTCGCGCGGAGTTCCGCAAGGATCATGTCCGCCGTCAGGCCTTTCTCAAGCCTGTCTTCAAATTCTTCCAAAGTAACAAATATGACGCCTGAATTGGGTGCGTTCGTGAAGGTGGCGCCATCAAAGCCGGCAAAGCCGACGGCGTGTTTCACGCCCTTACGTGCCAGCAGAATGCTTGACGCCTGCTGGATGACCTCGTCTGTGCGCTTGAGTGTGGAGCCAGGTGGGAGTTGAAAGGCGGTGATGAAATAACCGCGGTCAAGCTGCGGGATAAATCCGGTCGGCGTGGCCTGAAACTGGTTGTAGGTCAGGAATATCAGACCGCCGTAGAACACAAGAACGACGCCGGCCAGACGAATAACCCGGCGGGTGATGGTGCCATAGGCGGATGACAACCTGTCGAACACCCAGTTGAAGCCATCAAAAAACTTGTGCAACGGCCACGCCAGTTTCGCGCCTAACCCTTTCGGTGTAGCAGGGCGCTTCTTGTGCGGCTTCAAAAGAAGCGCAGAAAGCGCCGGTGACAGCGTCAGTGACACCAGCAGCGATATCATCGTCGAGGCAGAAATGGTCAATGCGAACTGCTGGTAGAACGAACCGGAAATGCCGGAAATAAATGCTGTCGGGACAAAAACCGCCAGCAGCACGAGAGACATCGCAATGAGAGCACCACCGACTTCACTCATTGTTTTGTAGGCAGCATCGCGCGGTGAGAGGCCTTCACTCAGGTAGCGCTCAACATTTTCCACCACAACGATGGCATCGTCGACGACGATGCCAATGGCCAGCACGAGACCGAACAGTGTCAGATTGTTCAGGGAAAAGCCAAATGCCGTCATCACGAAGAAGGTTCCGATAAGCGACACCGGAATCGCCGCGATGGGAACGATCGCCGCACGCCATGTCTGCAGGAATATGATCACAACCAGAACCACCAGGAGGAGCGCCTCCCAGAAGGTTGTGATAACGGCATCAATGGAACGCTGAATGAATTCGGTGGGGTTATAGACGACCGAATATGCCAGCCCTGACGGAAAATCCTTTGACAAACGTTTGACGGTAGAGAGAACCGCCTCGGCCGTGGCCAGGGCGTTTGAGCCGGGACGCTGGAAAATCACGATTGCGGTCGCGACCTTGTTGTCGAGATAGGCGTTGATTGTGTAGTCCTGCGAACCCAGCTCAACACGAGCCACATCACGGATACGGGTGACCCGGCCATTGTCATCGCGCGCAACGACCACGTCCTCAAACTGCTTGGGTGAACTCAGGCGGCCAAGCGTATTCACGGCAAGCTCGTAGGCACCATCGGACGTTGCCGGCGGCTGATTGAGCGACCCGGCTGCAACCTGAAGGTTGGCGCGTTGAAGTGCCGCGACGACTTCGGACGCGGTCAGGTTCCGGGCGGCCACCAGCGCCGGGTCCAGCCATATACGCATTGAGTAGTCACGGGCACCAAATACGCGCGCCTCGCCGACGCCATCGAGGCGTGCCAGCACATCCTTGATGTTCAGGGTCGCGTAATTGGAAATATACTGCTGGTCAAATGTTCCGTTCGGTGACGTCAAATGGATCACCAGCATCAAATCCGGCGAGTTTTTGCGCACTGTCACCCCGAGTCGCCGCACCTGCTCGGGAAGACGTGGCTCGGCAACGGAAACACGGTTCTGCACAAGGACCTGGGCCAGGTCGATGTCGGTTCCGGGCTTGAACACAACATTGATTGCGGTAGCGCCATTGCCC
Organism: Hyphomicrobiales bacterium; assembly: GCA_021775525.1. Taxonomy (GTDB): domain Bacteria; phylum Pseudomonadota; class Alphaproteobacteria; order Rhizobiales; family Methyloligellaceae; genus UBA2767. The sequence continues at coordinate 8,346 of JAJFHQ010000006.1, read as the reverse complement.
GTCGACTGCGACGAGATATAGAGCATGCCCTCAACGCCGTTGATCTCCTGCTCAAGGGGGGCAGCCACGGTATCAGCAATCACGTCCGCCGACGCACCGGGATATGTCGCGCTGACGACAATCGTTGGCGGCGCAATCTCGGGATATTCCGAAACCGGCAGGGCAAAGTATGAAATCGCGCCGACAATAGTGAGAATGATCGAAATTACCGAAGCGAAGATCGGGCGGTCGATAAAGAAATGGGAGAGGCGCATCTGCGTCTACCTGTTGCCTTTGCAGCCCAATCAGTTGGCGGCTTTGCCATTGGATGAAATTTCACTGAGTTCCGGCGTCACCTTTTGACCCGGGCGTGCCCGCAGGAGTCCTGAAATGATGATGCGGTCGTTTTCGGTGAGACCTGAGCGCACAACCCTCAGCCCATCGACGATGGGTCCAAGCTTGATCACCTTGGTCGCGACGGTTCCGTCCGCTGTCACGGTCAATACTATCTTGCGAGACTGATCCGCCGCGATTGCCGCATCGGGGATGAGAAACGCGTCAAACTTGCCGCCAAAAAGCCGCATGCGGCCGAACATACCCGGCAGCAGCAAATGGTCTTTGTTGTTGAATATGGCGCGCCCCCTGATTGTGCCTGATTGAGGATCCAGCGCATTATCGACGAAGTCCATTTTCCCCTTATGCACAAATTCGTCCTCGTCGATCAGTTTGACTGCAACCGGGTTGGCCGCGTCGCGCGAAGAGGGCCGTAAGCCGGAGCGCGCGAGGCGGGAATATTTCAGATAGTCCGCCTCGCTGCCGTCGAAGGTAAAATGGATGGGGTCAAGCGAGACAATCCGCGTGAGCACGGTTGAGGAATCCAACCCGCCGGAAACAAGATTCCCGACATCGGCACGGGGATCAGATATGCGCCCGCTGACCGGCGCCACAACTTCCGTCCACTCGAGGTTCAGTTCTGCGTTCTTAAGCTGCGCCCGTGCGGCAGCCAGAGCACCTAGCGCGCCGCGCGCCGTGGTTTCACGCGATTCAAACTCACGTGCTGTGAGCGTCCGCCGCTCCATCAAAGGCCTCGCTCGCTCCACATCACTGTTTGCCAAATCAAGCTGTGCCTGATTCTGGGCGACCTCTGCCTTTGCCTGATCAACCGCAATTTCAAACGGACGCTTGTCTATCACGAACAGAAGGTCACCCTTTTTGACAATCTGCCCGTCCGTAAAATGAACCGAGTCCAGGAACCCGGAAACGCGTGCGCGCACTTCCACGGATTCAACAGCCTCGAACCGGCCGGTGAACTCATCCCATTCGGTGATGCTTTTTTTCAGGGGGACCGCGACGGTGACTGGCGGCGGCGGGGGTGGCTTCGCATTTGCGTCTGAGGCAGAATTCTGATCACAGCCGGCCAGGATAATCGTGAAAAGGAAGGCTGATATCAGGGCGAGATTTTTCATCAGCTCGGGCTCCCACGACGTGCAAAGCCGCATGATACATGTTTGATCCGGATTCTGTGGAGTATTTATGACAGTTCGGTTGGTCTTTGGACCCACATGTTATGCATAGGAGCTATGTCTGTTTTGCACCTGTAAGCAGACAAAGACCCCCTACCCGCCTCATGTACGCTTTACTCCCGAAAGCGGACATTATTGATTCAAATGAAAATTGACATCTTCATGATTTTCGCCCCTCGAGAATGGCGCGTATGAGGTCATCGGGAACACCGCCAGGTGGCTCAACATGGTCGCCACCAAGTGCAGACTTGGCGAGCGAGAGCGAAGTTCGATAGGCCTTGAGATATTCCCGACACTCCCTGCATATCTTGAGATGCATTTCGAAGACGAATTTCTGTTTGGCGGGCAGGTCATCTTCCAGATAGGCCAGAATGAATGACTCAAACTCATTGCACGTGATCATGAGCGGCAGTTTGAACATCATGCCATGCATGCGTCTCATGAGCTTCTTTGGCGAAGACATCATAGCGATTGCCCCCTCAACAGTGGCTCGAGCAGTTTTTTCAGTGCCGATCGCGCCCGGTGGAGTCTGACTTTCACATTGCTCTCGCTCAATCCCAGCATTTCTGCCACGTCTGACGTGGGCATCTCTTCGATGTCGCGCAGTAGTAGGACGACACGATATGACTCAGGCAGTTCATCAATCAACGATAGAACTGTTTCCCTGGTTTGGGATTTCTGCATCAGGCTTTCGGGTGTTTCAAGAGTTGTCCAGCGGTCTTCCACCCGACAGTCATTTTCATCAAACAGCGGCAGTAAATCGTCGATTGGTGTTTCGTTCAACCTCTTGCGAGCCCGAAGCGACATCAGTGCCTGATTGACGACAATGCGATGCATCCATGACCGAAGACTGGAGCCGCCACGATACGACTCCAAGTTTTTGAAGATATTCGAGAACGCTTCCTGAACGCAGTCTTCCGCTCTTGCCTCATCACGAAGCATTCGCCGTGCGGCCGCCAACATCCACCCGGCATTTTTGCGCACGAAGGCTTCGGTCTCGGAGTTGCCCCCAGCAACGAGTTTGGAAATCTCGGGATCGCTGCCGGGTGATTGGCTCTGGGTCGTGATGGTACGCTCAAGTGTCATGGCGCCGTCATTAAAGCGAATTGCACTGCAAAAATGTGGATTTTCCTACCCGCGAGTAAATTTTCCTACCCGCGAGTAAAAAGTCTCCGAATATTTGTAACCTGGTAGGCACTCCCGGCATCTGGATAAGTACCATCTGTCGTAATCTGCATGGCTAATGGATAGGTTAAGGGTCAAATGACAGTCGGCTTGCTGATACTCGCAATATTTACAGCTGCATTCGCCATGGTCGCGAAAAGGCTCTCGCGTAGCGTCGTGACGGCACCAATGGCTTTTCTGGCTTTGGGATATCTCCTTTCGACGACAGGGTTTTTGCCACATAAGGAAATGGAGGCATCCCTTCACCTGGTGGCCGAGATTACGCTTGTCATTCTTCTGTTTCTTGATGCGGCGCAAACGGATCTGAGTGCCTTGCGCAAGCGCCATGTCTGGCCGGTACGCATGCTGTTCATAGGCCTGCCATTGACGCTGGTGATCGGAACGATAGCCGCCTATCCCTTTCTTCCCGGATGGCATCTGGTTGCGGTTGCTCTCGTCGCATCGCTTCTGGCCCCGACTGATGCTGCTCTTGGTCAGGCGGTCGTAACCAATCCGGTCGTTCCCGAACGTGTCCGCAGGGCCCTGACCGTCGAGAGCGGGCTCAATGACGGGTTGGCGCTTCCAGCAGTTCTTCTCTTCGCCAGCCTCGCAGCAGAAGCTATCGACGCCAACCAGACGAACTGGCTCGTCTTTGGGGCTAAACAGCTCGTTCTTGGTCCTGTTGTCGGGGTCGCAATCGGTCTCATCGGCGGCAAGATATTGCTTGAGGCTGTCAGGCGTGACTGGACATCGGATACTTTCGAAGGTGTTGGTGCACTCGCCCTGGCCGGAACGGCTTATCTCGCTGCGACCCAGGTCGGCGGCAACGGTTTCATCGCTTCTTTCTTCGCGGGCCTGTGCTTCGGCAATATCATCGAAGGACAATGCAAATTCATCTACGAATTCACCGAGAGCGAAGGCCAGCTCCTGACATGGAGCGCATTCCTCCTGCTTGGATTGGCGATGGTCCCCGATGCGCTGCATCATCTCGATGCGTCCACGCTGGCTATAATCCTCACCAGCCTGTTCATCGTACGTCCGCTCGCTATCTGGATCTCGCTTATCGGCACGGACGCCGCGCCGATGACCCGATTGTTCTTCGGGTGGTTCGGGCCCCGGGGACTGGCGACAGCACTGTTCGCTTTGCTCATAGTCGAGAAGATTAGTGAAGAACTGGCCGAGCCGGTTCTTGCACTGGCTGTGAACACCGTCTGGATCAGCGCCCTTCTGCATGGGTTGAGCGCGACACCTGCCGCCCGATGGTATGCGGCAAAGGTCGCTGCAATGGGTCAATGCCCGGAAACTGAAGAAATTAAAATCTCGGCCAAACCGCTCGTCACAATGGATGGCCAGAAATGAAATTATTCAAAAACGGGGAGTCGCATGAACAAAATTTCTGTCGCAAAATTTGCTGAACTGAAAGATCGGAAGCCCGAATACGCCCTTGTCGGCGAAGTCGACCTGGTGGTCGTCAGGATAGGCGAGGATGCGTCCGTATTCTATGGTCGTTGTCTCCATCGCGGCGCGCTGATGTCCGACGGTTTTGTAAGTGGCGACAATCTCGTATGCGGGGTTCACTATTGGGATTACCGGCTGGATACGGGCGTGTCGGAATATGCCAATGAGGAAGCCCTACCCAAATTCGCGTCCTGGATTGAGGGTGGTGAAGTACTTGTCGATGAGGACGAGATCACCGCTTGGGCGCTCGAGAACCCGCAGCCTTTTCAACGCGATGAATATCTGGGACTCTATGCGGACACCAGCCACGGAACACCGGAAGAGCCACTCAATGGTTTGATTCAAAAATATGCCCGTGATGGTCTCTCAAAAACCGGTCATCATGGGGAAGTTGACGCCATGGGCGTGCCGCGTGATCAGCTCCCCTTGTGGGATGACATTCAGTTGCTGGCCGCTCAACTGCATACACCCCCGTTGCTCGACGATCACGATGTGGGAACAGATGTGGTCATCGGTCCCAACGCGCAGAAGCCCCTTAAACTCGAGATACCGCTCTTTGTCTCCGACATGAGTTTTGGCGCCCTGTCCGAACCCGCGAAAGTTGCTCTCGCCAGAGGCGCGGATCTTGCCGGCACTGGGATCTGTTCCGGTGAAGGAGGAATGCTGCCCGAGGAGCAGGAAGCCAATTCCCGCTATTTCTATGAACTGGCTTCAGCGCGTTTTGGGTTTGAATGGGAGAAGCTCTCCAAGGTTCAAGCCTTACATTTCAAGGGCGGCCAGGGAGCCAAGACCGGCACAGGTGGTCACCTTCCAGGTCCAAAAGTAAAAGGCAAGATCGCGGAAGTGCGTGGTCTCGAAGAAGGTGAGGCTGCTATCTCGCCCTCCAGGTTCCCTGACTGGACTGAAGTGAGCCAGATTCGAGACTTTGCGGACGAAGTGCGAGACCGGACCGGCGGCATACCGATTGGCTACAAGCTTTCTGCGCAGCATATCGAGAAAGATATCGATGCGGCTCTTGAGGTTGGCGTCGATTACATCATTCTCGATGGACGTGGCGGTGGCACCGGGGCGGCGCCCATCATATTCCGCGATAATATTTCGGTCCCCACAATCCCCGCCCTGGCACGTGCCCGCAGGCATCTCGACACCTCTGGCCGCGAAAACATTACGCTTGTTATCACCGGCGGACTGCGCAAACCGGGTGACTTCATCAAGGCGCTGGCTCTGGGAGCCGACGCGATAGCGCTGTCCAACTCTGCGATGCAGGCAATCGGATGCATCGCCATGCGCGCCTGCCACACCAACAACTGTCCCGTCGGTATCGCAACTCAGAAACCACATCTGGTCTCGCGCCTTGTCATTGAGAAATCGGCCCTGCAGCTGAAAAATTTCTTCGATGCGTCTGTAGAACTCATGCAGGTGATGGCACGCGCTTGCGGGCATGATCATCTGTCGAAATTCAATGCCGATGATTTGACCACATGGAAAAGAGAAATGGCGGACCTTTCCGGCGTGACCTACGGCGGCGTCGCACCAATCAAGTAATGCAACTCAACAGGTGAAAATGATGAGCGAACTGCAACTCGACTGGATCAGTGTCGGACAGATCGATGACTTGCCCGAGGGACGGGTAAAGACGGTGACTGCACGTACCGTCTCCATATGCCTTTCGCATTTCGAAGGTCAGTGGGCTGCGATGGACAATCACTGCCCTCACCAGGGTGGTCCACTTGGCGAGGGCTCCATCGAGACCGGGAGCGACGGCAAATGCTGGATCCGCTGCCCCTGGCATGGCTGGGACTTCGACCCGCTAACGGGCGCGCCCCCCGGAGGACATGAAGATTCAGGCCAGACGCTTTACCCGGTAGAGATCCGCGACAACGAGATATTCATAGGCCTTGAGCCGGAACCTGAGCGCGAGCGCACGACCACGGACGTTGTCGCCGAGACCATGGTCAACTGGGGCGTCAAGCGCGTGTTCGGCATGGTCGGCCATTCCAACCTTGGACTGGCCGACTCAATACGTGTGCGGACCGTGGCGGGCGATATTGGCTATATCGGGGTGCGCCATGAGGGTGCCGCCGCCTTTGCCGCGTCCGCCTACGGCAAGCTCACTGGCAAACCCGCTGCATGTCTCACCATCGCTGGACCGGGTGCGACCAATCTGCTGACGGGCCTGTGGGATGCAAAAGTGGACCGGGCGCCTGTGCTGGCGCTGACCGGTCAGGTTCAGACACAGGTTTTCGGGCCAGGCGCCTTTCAGGACATCGATCTCAAATCAGCATTTCATGCGGTGACACGTTTCTCACAACCCGTGCTGGGTACATCTGATCATGCGGAGTTGACGTCGCTTGCCTGCAAGACCGCGCTCGTGGAGCGCGATGTCGCGCATCTGATTTTCCCTGACGACATTCAAACTCTCCCAAGTGATGCCCCGGCGGGTAAACCCGAAGGACGCACCGGTGGATCGGTCGTCGTGCCGTCGCAAACCGATCTGGACGAAGCGGTCGAAATGATCAACGCCGCGAAACGACCCATCATTGTAGTGGGTCACGGGGCTGTAGATGCGCAAAGTGCAATTATCCAGTTTGCTGAAAAGCTCGGCGCTCCTGTGCTCACCACATTCAAGGCGAAGGGTATTATATCTGATGCGCATCCCAATGCGGCTGGCGTCCTTGGGCGCTCCGGGACACCGATTGCGAGCTGGTTCATGAATGAGGCCGATCTCCTGATCGCGCTGGGAACATCGTTTTCCAATCACACCGGAATTGAGAAATCCCTCCCGATCATCCAGGTCGATTTTGAACGCATGCAGCTTGGGAAATTCCATCCCGTTTCGCTCCCGGTATGGGGTGAAATCGGCGCCTTTTGTGAGGCAGTTGTACCAACGGTTTCGAAAGCCAAAGGGGCCTCAGATCAGCTTGGAGAACTTAAAGATCGTTGGCGCATATGGCGGGAGGAGAAGGAGTCCCGCCTTTTGGAAGATCAGGGGAGTGGCATCCATTCCGCCGCCATCTTCAAGGTGCTGTTCAAGCTGTGTCCGGACGACGCAATTATTGCCGTGGATGTTGGCAACAACACCTATTCCTTTGGTCGATATTTCGAGACCAAAGACCAGCGCGTTCTGATGTCAGGTTATCTGGGTTCAATCGGATTCGGATTTCCGGCTGCCATGGGGGCCTGGGCGGCGACCCAGGATTTCGAGGAATTTGCCGGCCGCAAGGTCATATCCATTTCCGGCGATGGGGGCTTCGGACAATATCCAATGGATTTCACAACCGCCGTCAAATACGGGATGGATATCACCCATATCCTGCTCAACAACTCCGAGCTTGGAAAAATTTCCAAGGAGCAGCGCGCCGGGGAATGGCCAGTGTGGGAAACCAATCTGCACAATCCTTCATTCGCCGCCTTTGCACGGTTGTGCGGCGGCCATGGCGTGAAGGTTACAGAAGCCAGTGCACTCGAAAAATCCATTGAAGAGGCGCTGAAACAAAAAGGCCCTTCACTCGTCGAAATTATCACTGACGCCGATCTAGTCTAGCTCTTCAAGACCTGCCTGCACGGAAACGCACCCTGGAGATAAAAACCTTATGCAAAACCCTCTTCAACTACATCCGGTAGCGGCACTGGATGGCGCCCGAGACATGGCCCACAAGGCCGTCCAACTGATCACCAGGGCAGCGCGTGCAAATCTGGACGCAAAGCCAGATGACAGCCATTCGAATTTGGGATGGAAAGATGAAGCCGGTGCGTTTGTCACTCAGCCCTTGCCGGGCAATGACGGCCAGACATTCGTGGGACTGAACGTCTCCCGTCTGACGCTGTTGATCATTAATGAGACCGAGACCGGACCCAGCCTCGACCTTGCCGGCGTTTCAGAGACGGATGCGGGTAAGTGGATGGACGAACAGCTTACGCTATTGGGCCTTCAGGAGGCGTCGAGTGTGCAACTGCCTTATGATCTGCCTGCATCAACCGCCGGTATAGAGGTCTATACCACCGAGGGCCTGGGAGATGCCCTGACCACATTGTCGGCATGGTTTTCACTTGCGAATACCAAGCTGACCGAGTTTGCAGAGTCCCAAGTGGATCTATCGCCTGGACCAAGCCCGGTACGCTGCTGGCCACATCATTTTGATATTGCGACTTATGTCAGCCTGGAGTCAGGGGATTTCGAGGAAGCGCGCGGTGTGGGTGTTGGGATGTCGCCTGGCGATGA
>JAJFHQ010000050.1 GCA_021775525.1 Hyphomicrobiales bacterium | reverse complement strand
GCGGCTCGTCAGGGCCGATCCTGCGCCCGGCTATGGTGATATGGCTGGATTTTGTGGCTACGGTCATGTTGTTTCCCGTGAACTAGTTCCGCTAGTTGTATTGTCCACAGCATGATGCGCGGCTATCTGGGCTGGTTGCCTAGACCGCGCGATCAGGTCCATCGCGGCCGTGCGTCCTGCGTTACCGTTTCCTCCATCGAAATAATCTTCAATTGCTTGCTTCCGTGTATTCTTGCGCGCCTGCCACAGGGCCTCAATTTCGGCTAAAGGCAGCGATAGGATTTCCCGCGCCTGGGCCAAATAATCTGGCTGACCCGCGTCCACGAACAGCACCGAGGATTCAAGAGCCTCGCGAACCCGGGGTGACAAAGGGGTGATCCCAGGCTGCTCGATATAGATTAAAGGATGTTGCGAGACGAGGCACCAGCCAAGTGTACTGGTGGCGTTTGAGGTCACTAAAACTTGCGCCCTGCTCATCAGGTAGCGAAGGTCGATCGCGCGATCTTCCACGGTGATGTTGGACTGCTTACGCGCTGCTTTTAAAATTGGATCAGGATCGGAATATTTAAGTCCTGGATAGGACTTAAAAAGAACGCGGTGTGGAAGTTTCGCCAAGATATTCTCGATCACCTCGATCTCGATTCTCGCAATATGATCATCAGTCACGCCCCGGTGCAACAGACCCACATTTCCTGTATAAAGCGCAGTTGAAATGTACCAAATGGGCGGTTCAGTTTTTACGACTCCGGCTTGTCTTGCCTTGGCCATGGAGCGATATTGCTGCGGCAAGCCAACATTGACTACCTCACCGTCGGCCATGTAGTTGGCGGAATGTAGTTGTTGGGCTGCAGGATTAAACACGTAATAAACGCTTGCTATGGTATTTTCCGCAATGGCCTTGTAACTGCCAACACAATCTGAAATTTCCGCAGTGACACCGTGCTGGAACATTGCAAACGGATAGCCCCGTTCCGCGCATACCTGCCCCAGTGCATCGACCTGGGATTGCATCAGCGCATTGCTCAGAACCACCACGGGTTTCCGCTTTGACTGTTCAGGAAAAATCCTCCGCCAGTAAGTCCGGGCACTCCCCCATGCCGCCAAATCCGTTCTAAGTGCAAGGATACCAACCTTGCGAGCGGCAACTGCGGCAGGACCATCAATTCGCGGAGCGATATGCTTGTCAAATGCGTTGGTTGCAATCTCTTCGGCCTGTGTATCCACGGCCAATTCCGGGCTCTCGACACTTCCTGGAAGTGACAACTCCCGAAGAGCAAAGCCGCAAAAAGCAAGATTAAGCGCTGTCTCCCGCAGCAGATCAACATCACGTAGAATATATGCAGTGCCAACCGGACCGCCGAAAGGCAGGCGCGCCCAGAGGGTACGAAAAAATTGATAACCAAACACCTGCCAGCCGGCTATGCGTAAGCGCAGAAGGAGCCCAGGTTTGGGGTAGGCTTCTCCCGAGACCTGAACTGGTATCTCTTTGATCATCCAATGAGAATTCTCAGCCAGAAGTTCAGGGAGTGGCCCGCTAAAGCGCCATTGAAGTTCATGCCGGTCGGCTACAGGAACAAGCAGTACACCACTGCTGTCCCAGATATCGCTGCGGAGGGTGGCAGCTTTAAGCCATAGGACGTGATTGAGGTATGGCCATCTTGCCAGAGTCTGGGTTGCCGGATGCCCGGCTGCAAGGGCTTCTTCATATATTTGCCGAGATGCTGCGCACGTCGCCTCATTAAGATCGGCAATCGCTTTTCCATCAATGTGCTCGTCAACGGCTCTTGCTTCCCATCTTGTATCACGTAGGACAGCAGGAGCGCTGGTAAGAAGCTTTGCACCCTTGGGCGGACCGTCAGGGTAGGCCCTCTCCAAAGCTTGGGCAGAATCGGTAATTATCAACAAAGTCGTCATTGTGACATACAGAGAATGGCATCTGTGCAACTGCCTATTGGTTTCAACACGGCAGGACTCATTTCATAGCCTGCCGGACAGACAAAGATCTTATCCAGCAGCATGAGGCAGCTGCTCAGTGAGAATATCGCCCACCAACTCAAAAGTCAGCATGTCGACCTGATCTTCAGGTGGTATCTCGACTGAAAATTCTTCTTCCAGGGTCACGATCAACTTTACATGAGCAACCGAGTCCCAGCGCGTCAAACTATCCGGATTGGAGGCGTATTCGATATTTTTTGATGGCACGCCAAACAGATCAGAAAAAATCTGCCTGAGCCTCTCGTCCAAATCGCTGCGATCCATTCCCCTAGCTCTCCCTGATTACCTTGATATGTTCGGGATAACTTAGCTGTTCTGTTGCCTCGAGATCACGAATGAAACTCCCTTTATGCTTTCCCACAACAAATCCCCTTTGAGTGAAGAAGTCTTTCACCTGTGCGTTCTTGTTCGCCGGCATATAACCGCCCACGAGTCGCTTGCACCCGAATGCCCGGGCATCTGCCTCGATCTCCGCCAGCAAAGCGTCCTCAACGTTGCGGCCAAGGGCGCGGCAACTTAACAGCAAACTATCAATCTCACGCTCACCATGATCAACCGCATCGCGGGTGACAACCAAACCGATCAGACCGTAATCACCGTAGCAATCCTTCAGCGATGCAACCCGCAGTTTTGTCTGCTCGCCATCGAGAATTTTTTGAATGTCGGCATGCTGGTAGCGCCGGACGGTGAGGTTGAATTGGTTTGTCTTGTTGAAGAGCTGTATCACCCTGTCGATCTCGTCGGGACGAGGGTTACGATAGGACAGCTCCAGTTTGAGACGCGACAAAAAGGAACCAATATCGCCGGCCTCGCAGCGATCACTTGTGCGTTTGCGTTCAGCAGCATAGGCATCGGCACGGATACGATCTTCGGCAGTGAGGGTAATTGTGTGGAAATGGGCGCCCTCAACAATGCGCTTGGGAAACAGGCTCGGTGAACCATCGAGATTCACCACGGTCACCTCTGGCAGCACCTCACGCATCATGTCGCATTCGAAAAGATTGTCATCTGCAAAAACAAAGGAATCCAGGCCAAGATTCAGTTCCCCAGCGATTTCCCTCAAGGCATTCGGCTTGTCCTGCCAGCTGATTTTATGGGCGGAGAAATCATCCCATCTCAAAGGCATGTCCGGGTTGAGGTTGAAAGCCTCCCGCGCGTCGGACTCATTATTTTTACTGGCGATGGCCAGTGCGATGCCGGTGGCGCGCAAGTTTACGAGAAAGTCCTGGAAGTTCCGATAGGCATTGCCCGGATAGCCACCCGAAACTGCGATGCCCTGCGGGCCATCCTCACCGACAATGCCGCCCCATAATGTGTTATCCAAGTCGAGTACCAGCACCTTCTTGCGCGGGCTCAGCATAGCCTCGATGAATCCCGAGATCTCGTTCGCCAATGCCATAAAAGCGCCCTGGGTAAACGGCACGCCGACATGATCGGACTTGACCGGATCAAACCAATGCTCCCGGCCATAATCGGTGACCTTCCCGGCATAATCCAGAATCCATATGTTCCTGTGACCGCGCACCATATCCCTTAGCTGGTTGTTCAGAGCCTCGACCATACCATAACGCGATATTGCTGAATTTTCGTCGAAATGGCGCTCGACCTGGCGTTGCGCTGCAATGAAATTTGCGACAATCACCGGCGCCTGATTTCTCTCACGGAAGCCTTGGAGAGCTTCATCAAGACCAGCAACAAGACCCTCGGTCTCGCCGCCTACCTTGTCCATGTCGACAATATGCCGCCGAGCCAGCCCCGGCAGCATGTCTTCAAGTTGCTGCAAGACGAAGACTGCGTCCGGTCCGAAAGCGTCGAGCTCTCCCTCCTCACGCAGCGCGCCATACCACTGGTCATAATCAATACTCGTGAAAACAAGCCGTCGACCTTGCCTGAAGGTTGAGAGCCTCAGATGAGGTTCGAGCAGGCTGCTGGTGAAGGAGGTCACGAGAGCAAGTCTGAACTCCGGCAATTCAATGCGTTCCGCCATCTCACCTGCCTGCCGAGCGGCAAATTCGATACTGGCGGCAGTGCTGGACCCGGCGAGAAAGCGGTCTATGACGCTGCGCGCCTCCGCGCTGTCATCCGCGGCGCAGGCAGCACGCACCGCCTCCCGGTCGACCTGCTTTAACCGGGGTGCTTTCACGGCATAACGCTCCCGCCACTAACAGTGAGAGAGTGGCCGGTGACGTAACTGCTATCGGGATTGACGAGGAAGGCCACCGCATTGGCAACATCTTCCGGCGTGGCGATCCGCCTCATCGGGTTCTGTGCGGCCATTACCTTGCGGGTTCGCGTAGGTACTCCGGCGGCAAGCGCTGTATCGGTCAATGACGGCAAAACAAGGTTTGCCCGGATACCCTGGCCACCATATTCGATTGCCAAACAACGCATATAACTCTCGAGCGCGGCCTTCCCAATAATATAAGGGCTCATCCCCTTCGGTGGCGCACCCCTGGCATAGGTGCTGCCGATGGCAACAATAGAGCCGTTGCCGGTGTCGAGCATGGCGGGCAGGCAGGCGGAGACGAGCGAATGGGACCCCTCGAGGGATATTGCGAGATGGCGCCGGAACTGCTCAAAATCACCGTTAGCAGCCTCGCCGTAAAGGTCGCGCGAACTCGCATTGATAACCAAAATCCGAACCGGCTCCCCAAGAAGGCGCGCAACGTCGCCAGCCAGTACCTGCATCGCTTCCGGGTCAGCCGCATCGCAGCTAAGCGCCACGCTGTTATCGAGTTCCTTGGTCAGCGCCTCAGCCTCGCTCTTCGACTGAGTATATGTAAAGGCAACGCGGTGACCTTCAGCGGTAAGCCGACGCACAATGGCGGCGCCAATTCCGCGGCTCCCCCCTGTGACGAGGGCAACACCAGGGCCATCCCTTGTCTCTGGCGCACTCTCTTCAGGTTCGACAAGCATGATCTCGCCGGTACCTTCCATAATCAACTCATCGAGTTGATTCACCGCTTTACAGGCAAGCACCATCAAGCCGGCTGATTCCTTTATAGCCTCGATCTCTATACTCAGGGTCAACCGGTCCCCGACATAGGCCGGCTTGATGAACCGGAAACTCTGCGCTGCCCACACCGCACCGGGGCCAGGAATATCCATGCCGATGAGGCGGGAAAACAGCGAGGCGTATGACATGCCGTGCGCAATAGGACGTTTGAACGACGTACCCGATGCATATTCGGCGTCCAGGTGGATAGGATTATAGTCACCGGAGTAGGTAGCGAAGGCATCGACGAGATCGTCGGTTACATCCACCTGTGATTCCGCGCGGTCACCCGCCTTCCAGCGGCTTTTACGGGGCTTGTTCATTACAGAAATCTCGGTTTTGGGGGTTAGGTATTATACTCACGATGCCGATGATTGTCGGGCTTTCAATTCGTCTGGATGGCGAAGCTCATCAAAACGGTCACATTCCTCTGCCCATTCCTCAGCCATAAGACCATAATAGACGGCATCGCTATACTCTTCCTGGTCTGGGTTCACGCAGACGTGCTGGCGAAAAATGCCTTCTTTTTTGAACCCCAGCCGACGCAGATTAAACTGGGACATCACATTGTCACTCCGCACCCCGGCATAGAAACGTCGATTGCCGAGCACGTCAAAAGCAAAGTCGAAGAGCACGACCTGGGCCTGCAACGGGATGCCCGTGCCCCACCATTCCTTATCTCCGATCAGATAGCCGTAATTGCTGTGCCGGTGGGTCTGGTCAATCTGCAGGTTGCACGTGCCGATCTCATTTTGATTTTCGCGGTGGACTATCATGAAGAAGAACCGGTTTTGATCGCTGATCACGCCTTTGGCCCAATTCCTCAGCGCCGGCAAGGAGCGGTCGGCAAAGCCAACGTCCAAATATTTCACGGTCTCTTCGTCGAGTAGCCAAGCCTGGTATTTTTCGGTCACGTCATCGAGCGTGAACGGGCGCAGATTAACATCTTGCCCACGCAGAACAACGTCCTTGAAACGGCCCAGATCCGGAGATTTTTGTTTCTGGGTATTCATTGGGCACAATTACGATAGGTCGCAGCATTTTGCCCTGCGAATTGCAGTAACTCCCGGGCCACCCGTTCAGCCCCGTGGCCATCAACCAACCTTCGTCCAGCCTCGGAGATAACCACCCGCTTCGTGGACTCCGTAAACAGCGGACGAAGCGCCCCGGCGAGCTGCGCCGACGATAATTCCCGCCAATTTCCAGCATTAAGCGTACCGTCCTGCCTCGCAGCACCCTCAATTAGCAGGCGCTGATTATCTGCGATCATAATACTCGCCGATGGCACACCGGCAGCCATACGTTCCATTAGGCTAACCCCGCCCGCACCGATCACG
>JAJFHQ010000049.1 GCA_021775525.1 Hyphomicrobiales bacterium | reverse complement strand
ACTGGGCTTTGGCATTGATACAGCAGACACGCCTGCTGATGACCTTTCAGGTGGTGAAAAGGCGCGCCTTCTGTTTGCATTAGCGACCTTTCATGCACCTCATCTGCTCATTCTGGACGAACCGACCAACCATCTCGATGTCGATTCACGCGAAGCGCTGATCCATGCGTTGAATGCCTATGAGGGCGCGGTCATTCTCATCTCCCATGATCGTCATTTGCTTGAAGCCTGCGCCGACCGGCTGTGGCTGGTTAAGGACGGTTCTGTAAAATCCTATGACGGTGATATGGTCAGCTACCGCGATGAGTGCCTTAGCGAACGCGGCTCCGGGCGGGCCTCCAGATCTCAACCAGGTGATAATGGTCATATCAACAAGGGCACACGCCAGGATCAGCGTCGCGAAGGGGCCGCACGCCGCGCTGAAATTGCACCGCTCAAAAAAGCGATGACAAAGAAAGAAGCAAAAATAGAGACCATATCATCCCAGATTGCCGCGCTTGACGAACAACTTGGAAACATGGCGCTCTATGAAAACGACCCGGATAAAGCGACCCGCTTGTCCAGGGAGCGTGGTGAACTGGCCAAGTTACTTGAGATTGCTGAAGCTGACTGGCTCAAGGCAAGCGAAGCTTACGAGGCCGCCTCGGTATAAACATACACGCGCCATCAATCTGGTATAAAACACTCGAGTCTTCCTGAGCTGATTTAACACTTCAACGGAGTTTTCAATGTTTGCAGGTTTAGTTTTGCGCGTTCTGCGCTGCGTATTGCTTCCCGCATTGTTTTTCATGACAGCCTTGTCTGGACAGGCGTTCGCCAGTGCGGACACGGATTATCTGGCAAGCAATAAAAAGAAAGAAGGCGTGAAGGTCACCACGTCGGGCTTGCAGTACAAGGTTCTGAAAGCCGGCACTGGTCGCCAGCCCAGTGCCAGCGATGCGGTAGAGGTTCACTACAAGGGGTCTCTCATAAACGGCACGGTATTCGACAGCTCCTACAAGCGTGGTCAGTCCATTTCCTTTCCCTTGAACCGCGTTATCAAAGGTTGGACCGAAGGCCTGCAGTTGATGAAGGAAGGTGCGAAATACGAACTCGTGATTCCGGCCAGTCTTGGCTATGGCGCAAAAGGCGCGAGCGGCGCGATCCCACCCAACGCAACCCTTGTCTTCGTTGTAGAACTTCTCAAGATTCACTGATCCGCTTTTTCAAGCCTGTCCAGCCGCAACCTGTGGCGCTCGTCCGTCAGAAGCCTTGCGCCACCGATCACGGCGAGAAAGACGCCGAGAGCCGTCCCGCCGGCGATGAGAAACGTGATGAGCACTTGGTACTTGGTGGCTTCAACGGGATCGATGCCAGCCAGTATCTGACCCGTCATCATGCCGGGCAAGGCAACGATACCCGTCGCCGCCATGGAATTTACAATCGGCATCATGCCAGTCTTGAGTGCCTGGCGGGTCGTGGTAGACATCGCGACAAACCTCGTTGCACCAAGCGCAATGCGTGCTTCGATGGCCGCGCGCTCCCGCAATGCCGAAGTGGTCAGCGTTTCAAGGCCAAGGCTTATTCCATTCAGCGTGTTGCCGAGAACCATGCCGAGGATTGGCAGCACGAAACGCGGCGTGTACCAGGGACTGGGCCCAATGATGACGCCGACGCCAAATAAGATTGCGAGCAGGCCTACAAACAACAGTGTGCCTGTACCCAGTCCATATGCCCACCACCCCTTGTAGCGTCGTGTCTGGCGCGCCATTGCTTCACGCGCGGCAAACAGCACCATGCAGAGCCCTAACCCCAGCGTCCAAAGTGCCGATGTCTGGGTGAAGATAAATTTGAGTACAAAACCAACAGCCATGAGTTGCACAGCCATTCGGACAGCGGCGATAAAAAGCGTACGCTCAATCCCCAGACGAAACGCAATTGATAAACCGCCGTTGATCAGAATGAGCGACGCGGCCATCGCCAGATCCCAGTAAGTGAGTGCGATGTAGCTTGTCTGGGTCATACGCGTCCCATCCTGGCCCTGCCGCTGCGAATGGCGAGCTTGCGATCAGCCAGGCGTTTTACCTGCTCGGGGTCATGGCTGACCAGAATTACCGCGTGCCCCGTCTTGAGATGCCGCTTGATAAGTCTTTCTGCCTGGGCGGTGGCCTTAGCATCAAGCGCACCGGTGGGCTCGTCCAGCAGCAGAATTTCCGGCTCATCGATCACCGCGCGGACCAGTGCGATGCGTTGGCGCTCCCCGGTGGAAAGCCGGGAAATGCTCTGGTCAAGTTGTTCGGTATTCAGCCCAAGGGATTCCAATGGAATATCCAATTCTCCGTCCGCGGCAAAATGCTCGCGCGGAGTCTCGCCCCACCAGCCGGGCTCGGCAGCCGCATAGCGCACTTGTTTGCGCCAGTCAGGTCCTGAAATTGAATTGCGATCTGTCCCGTTCAGGAAAATCTGCCCCTTCGCCGGGTCAAGATCTGCCAGCGCCCGTAACAATACCGTTTTTCCGGAACCGGACGGCCCCTGGACAGCGATACATTCACCCCTGGAGACCTCAAATGAGACAGGCTCCAGACCGAAAACCTCAAGAGCGTCAATGCGAAGCATGTGCGTCTTTTCCTAAACGCGTTTATATTCAAAACGGAAGTGCCTTACCGCCCGTCCCTTGCGATCAGTATGGAAATCATCGAAGCCAACCAGTGTCAGACCGGATTGTGCCATGCAGTCCAGTTCTGAGCGCAACAATGGCCAGGGCGGTGGATTTTCCGGCTCATCTTCATGACGGCCACGGCCAACGATCAGAAGCGTGCCACCCGATTTTACGAAGCGCGCCAGAGAGTCAATCGCCGCCTCGCGAAAGGGCGAGCGCAGGGCCTGTAATGTATAGGTCTCGTTGACGAGATCGAACGCCCCGATAAAATCCTCCGGCGGGTCAATAAGGTCCGCAACGCGCCACTTAATGTTCAAATCAGGGAAGCGCTCCTTCGCCCACCTGATCGCGGTTTGCGAGAGATCAAAGGCCGTAACGCTGAAGCCGGCGTGTGCCAGGCGTACTGCATTGTCTCCGAGACCACAGCCGACATCCAGCGCCCTGCCCTTGCGCTGCGCAGCCGGCAGGTTCTCCAGCCATTCGACAAATTCCGGACGTGCAATCTCGTGCCCCCAGGGAATGAGTGCCGCTTCACCTTCCGCCTGTTCGTAGCAGGCCTCAAACCAGTCCATGATATTGCCGCTTTCCTCGAACTTGCTGCGCAGTGCATCGGCACGGCGGCGTCCTTCCTCCTTGAGGTCGTCTTGATCATCGTTGGTGCCGGGCGTCATGCTTTTTGTTCCCACTTGCCCTCCTCCGACTGCTGCCAGTAGGTCACCTCGTGCCCAGCGTCCTTTGCAGTGGACCATTGGGTGCGGGCATTCGCAACCGCGGCTTCGTCACGGCCATCGAACAGGTAGATGGCGCGTTCATAGGCGGACAGATCATCTGCATCCGAGCCATCGACAAAGAAGCGGATGGTTGCCCCGTTCGGGGTCTCGGGCCCCGTGGTCAGAACGATGGGTTGCTCTTCAGGGGAGCCATCGCTAACGCCTCCATGAGGCAGGAAGCTGTCATCACGATAAGTCCACAGTGCAGTGTCGAGCACCTCAAGGCGTTCCTGCGAACCAGCCTGGACAACGGCGCGCCAGCCGCGCTTCAGCGTCTTTTCCAGTAATCCAGGCAGAACACGTTCAAGCGGTGTGCGCTCAAGATGATAGAACAGGACTTCCGTGGGCTTGGGTATTGTCATTGCAAACCAAGTCTAGTCTCCCCTGACCCGCCACGGAAGCGAACTGTTACTTGCGTCCACGCTTCGTTGCGTAAGGGTTTTTCCCTTTTTTCAACGTCAGACGGATTGGCACTGCGGGCAAATCAAATTCAGATCGCAATCCTTGCACCAGATACCGGCGATATGATTCAGGCAACTTCTCGGCGCGCGACGCAAAGACGACAAAGGTCGGCGGGCGCGCATTTGGCTGGGTCATGTAACGCAGGCGGATGCGTTTTCCACTCACCGCGGGGGGCGGATGCCGCTCCTGTGTCCTGCCGAGCCAACGATTGAGTGCCGCAGTGGGAAGTCGCCTGTTCCACGTTTCATTGATATCGAACACTGCTGTCATGAGCTTGGTTAACCCACCAGCTTTCAAGGCTGAGAGCGGCACAAGGCGCACGCCCTTGACCTGGGGCACGAGCCGTTCAATCTCGCGCTGCAACTCCTTGAGGCGCACTTTCTTGTCGTCCACCAGGTCCCACTTGTTGACCGCAATCACAAGGCCGCGCCCTTCCTGAGCCACCAGATCAGCAATCTGCAAATCCTGTTTTTCGAACGGCACCTGAGCATCGATAAGAAGAATAACAATTTCGGCAAAGCGGATTGCACGCAGCGCATCGCCAACGGACAAATGTTCGGCCCCTGCTTCGACGTTTTTCTTGCGGCGCAGGCCTGCTGTATCAAACAGGCGGATGTCACGCCCCTTCCAGTTCAATTCGACGGCAATGGAATCTCGCGTGATCCCGGCTTCCGGACCGGTAATCAGCCGCTCTTCCCCTAAAATAGCATTCACGAGGGTGGACTTCCCGGCATTGGGCCGGCCAACAATGGCCACGCGCAACGGGCGTGTCTCGTCACACTCCTCATCACCATCTGTTGCCAATGTGCCATCTTCGGGATGTCCAGAAAGGAGCGTTTCCAAAGCGCTGACCAATTCGCCAAGCCCTGTACCATGCTCGGCCGATATGGCTATCGGGTCACCCATCCCGAGCGAATATGCGTCATACAGTCCGCTCTGCGTGATTCGGCCTTCACACTTGTTCGCCGCCAGGATCACGGGCTTGCCGGATGTGCGGGCCATGTCCGCAAAGACCTCATCTGGAGGGATAACACCTGCGCGCGTATCGATGACGAACAGGAGAATATCGGCATCAGCAAGGGCGGCCTCGGTTTGTCCGCGCATGCGGGCTTCTATGGAGCCGTCTGAGGCCTCCTCCAGTCCTGCAGTATCGACGAGCTGTACCTTGGTGGACCCGATCACCGCGTCCGCCTCGCGCCTGTCGCGGGTCAAGCCGGGCTTTTCGTGCACCAAAGCAAGCCGCTTGCCGGTCAAGCGGTTAAACAGCGTGGATTTGCCCACATTGGGCCGTCCCACAATGGCTATCTTCATGACCATCGGTCCAGGCCTGACACTTCGTTAGTTGAGTGCGAGAAGGCGAGCTTTGTCCGTGAGAACAAACATCCGCCCCGACGCCACGATTGGGGCGATGAAAATGGGCTGATCCAGATTTCGCTGAGACACGATGCTGCCGGTCTTGGCGTCTACAGAGATCATGATACCGTTTGCCGAGGCCAGCCACAAACGCCCTCCGGCCAGCACTGGCCCATTCCACCGTTTTGCCTGGGGTAGCTCTGTCAGCCAACGCACTTTTCCCTCCTTGCGCGTCAGCGCCATCAGCACGCCGTTGACATCAACCACGAACACCAGATCGCCTGCCGGCCATGGCGTTTGCGTGCCATGAATTCGCTTCGTCCAGATACGTTCCCCGGTTTTCTGAGCCGTGGCAAACATGCGCCCGGAATGCCCGACGGCATACACCACACCCCGGTCAATCGCCGGACGCGCCGGATCCGACAATCCGGCCAGGGATGATCCCCCACGCGTGCGCGACAGTGTATCCACCCATGCCGGCCGGCCTGCAGAAATATTGTAGGCAATCACTTCGCCCGAAGGGTAAGGAACAACCACGGTATCACCATCTACCGCCGGGCTGACATTACTCAGCAAGGTTGCGGGCTCCGGAAGGCCTCGGAACGTCCACAACTCGACCCCATCCACCGTCGAGAGGCAATAAAGTTTGCTTTCCGAGGATACGAAAAACAGCTTGCCGTCGATTGCCGTTGGAGAAGTGCGCAGAGGAACACCGATCTTACGGGTCCATTCCACGGCGCCATTACCCTGATTGAGAGCAACGACTATACCGAAGCCGGTGGTCACAAACAGGCGTCCGCCACTGGCCGCGATACCCCCGCCGTAACCTTCATTCCCGCGCTCTTTTTCCGGTGCGAGTGAGACACGCCACAGACGCGATCCGCTGGAGGCGGAGAAAGCTGAGACAACACCTTTGGTATCGAGCGTGAAAATTTTTCCCTGATATACGATTGGGCTGGCAGTCAAACGGCCTTCATCACTTGAGCCTTCACCGATGTCCGCGCCCCATACAGATCTCAGTCCACCACCAAATTCCAGGTGTCCCGGCGCATTGGAGGCCACGCCTCCCGGCTGGTCCCAATCAGCATTTCTGCGGACCTGAGGTAATGTGACGGGTTTCTTGGCAACGACGGGATCGACCTGGAACCCTTCTTGAGCCTTGATCACGGAAATACGTTCACCGGGCAGTTTCACCTTTTCCTTTTTGAAAGGGTTGATCTTGTTGGGCATGGAACTGCACCCGGCCAGGATGAGAGCCAGTGCGATCATTAGCGCTTTAGCTGTTGGGCGCAGGCTCACGGAGGCCATCGGAATTACCGTTAATTGGACGCAGGAGCAGCAGTACTGCCGGTCTGCACCAGGAGTGACAGCATCATTTCCGAACGTCGGCGCATGTTCGCAGGTGACTGCTGGTCGGACAGAATCGTGTTAAAATAACGCTCGGCGACCGAAGTATTTCCCGAACGATAGGCGGAAAGTCCGAGCAACTCGCGGGCGGAATGACGCCAAGTATTGCCACTCACAGCCAGCTCATCAAGGCGTTTGCGCATTTCCTCAAACGGTGCTTCATCGAGTCTGAGCGTCGCCGCCTGAATTTTTGCAAAGCTCTGCTGGACGATGCCAATGCCGGTTCGGGATGCCAGTTCATCGTATATTTTTACAGCCTCGGCACGCTTATCATCTTTGGCGTAAAGCGCCGCCAACTGGAACTGGGATAACGTCCTGTATCCACTTGGCCCATCATCAGCCAGGGACTTAAAGACATCGAGGGCTTCACTGGACTTGCCGTCCTCGACATGTGTGATGCCGCCGACAAACCGCGCACCGGCTTCTTTGGCCTGTTCAGCCGTCCAATACACCCAGAATTTATATCCACTGACACCAGCAATAATGAGAACCGCGCCAGCCACGACCCAAAGGCCGTATTTGTCCCATAGCTTGCTTAGTTGATCTTGGCGGATTGCCTCGTCAACTTCACGGAATAAACTGTCGTCACTCATTGTGCGGCCTGCATCTCATGAACAGTGAAAAGTGGTGCTCGTCCCTTCCCGTTACATGCTCAAAAAAGAGCCGGGGTATCAGCCATAAGTGATAGCGTGCCGCGCGCCGCGAAGCAAACGGACACATGGAACGCGTGATCTATGGTTAACCGGCAAGTTTCAGGCGTTTAACTGCCCGTCATTTTGGTCTTTTTCGTGGCCGGGGTGGCCTTGCCCTTCATCGCGTAAGTGTGTTCCTCGGCCGGGAATTTACGTGCGCGCACATCATCCGCGTAAGACTGCACGGCGCTCTCGATTGCTTTACCGATTTGTGCAAATTCTTTCACGAATTTGGGAACGCGCGGCGACAGGCCCAGCATATCTTCCAGCACGAGAATCTGGCCATCGCACTCCGCCGACGCGCCGATGCCGATTGTCGGGATCGGGCATACCTTTGTGATACGCGCAGCAAGCAATTCGGCCATGCCTTCCATGACGACCGAAAAGGCTCCGGCCTCGGCAATCACTTTGGCATCTTCTTCAATTGACGCCCATTCGTCGCGCTCACGACCTTGGGTCTTGAAGCCACCCATGACATGCACCGATTGCGGTGTGAGCCCGATATGGGCCATCACGGGTATGCCGCGTTCGGTCAGGTAATGAATGGTCTCGCCCATGCGTTGCCCGCCCTCAAGCTTAACCGCACCGCAGCCGGTTTCCTTCATGATCCGAGCGGCATTGCGAAAGGCGAGGTTCGGGCTTTCCTCGTATGAGCCAAAAGGCATATCGACGACAATAAGGGCTTGCTCAGACCCCCGCACCACCGCCGCCCCATGCATGATCATCAAATCGAGCGGCACGGGCACGGTACTCTCATACCCGTGCATCACCATACCAAGCGAGTCCCCGACCAGGAGAAAGTCCACGTAAGGGTCCAGTATCCTGGCGGTATGCGCGTGATACGCGGTCAGGGAGACAATTGGCTCACCACCCTTGCGCTTTGCAATATCCGGTGCGGCGATGCGTTTGGCAGACTTTTGTATCGACATGGTGATAATTGCCTCCGCTATGGTGAAGTCAACTCCAGGCGCACCGCATGTCACAGCAGCACATCTCCTCAGGATATAGGCTTTTTTTGCACTGCAATAAAGGGGGCCTCAACTTGTGGCCTGTAGCCGCAATTTTTGCCACCTTCCCTCTCCTGTCTGCTAGCCTCGCTTCATGCCACATCAGATTGTGGAGAAAAGACAGTGACATTGGATGACAAACAGGCGCGTGAAAAGCTGATCGCACGCCGCGAGGAGCTGGTAAGCCTCAGTGAGGACTCAGCCGAGGCGCGCGAGACCGTGACACTGGATCAGCAAAGCGTGGGGCGGCTGTCACGCATGGACGCCATGCAACAACAGGCCATGGCGCAAGCCACCGAGCGCCAGCGGACAGCAGAAATTTCCCGCATCAAGAATGCGCTCAAGCGTCTTGATGAAGACGAGTACGGCTCATGCGTCGAATGTGGCGAAGTCATCTGCGAAAAGCGTCTGGAAATAGACCCGGCAGCCACCCACTGCATCAAATGCGCTGGGCGTTAGGGAAACCGATCCAACTCATTGGTTTTTTAAACTCACTCAGTAATATAGTTCACCCTCACAAACTGAACGCTGTTTCCATCCAAAAAAATAGCCGCAGAGACCCTCACATGGCACGCATCAAAACAACCGATCAATTGAGGCAAAAATATAAACTCCCAAAAGGGCGCGCGGTTGAAAAAGTCATCAATCGATTTGAGGAGCATTCGCGCAATTTTATCGCCCACTCCCCCTTTTTGATTATTGGTTCAGTCAGAAATGACGGACAGGGAGATGTCACACCGCGCGGTGAAGAACCTGGTTTTGTCAAAATCATTGACGACATCACTCTGGCCATACCGGACCGGCCAGGTAACAACCGACTGGATACACTGATCAACATATTGGAACGGCCCGGGGTAGGGCTCATTTTTTTTATTCCCGGCGTCAACGAAACTTTACGAATAAATGGTGTCGCGGAAATTCGCGATGATGATGAGCTACGCGAATTATTTATCGTCAATGAACGTCTGCCTGCCACCGTTTTGCTGGTAAAGGTCAACGAGATTTATCTCCACTGTGCCAAGGCGTTAATGCGTTCAAGGCTATGGGATGAGGACACAAAAATTGAACGCACTCAATTCCCTACAATGGGACAAATGATCAGTGATCAAATCAACGCGGATACAGCAATGGAATCCCAGGAAGACATGGTCGAGCGCTACAAACAGATGCTGTATTAAAAGGTTTCGGACTATTCCCACTCAATAGTCCCCGGTGGTTTCGACGTAATGTCGTACACGACCCGGTTGATGCCCTTCACCTCGTTGATGATCCGTGTGGCGGTGGCCCCTAAAAATTCATGATCGAAACCGAAATAATCCGCCGTCATACCGTCTGAGGACGTCACAGCGCGCAGGGCGCAAACAAATTCATAGGTCCGCGCATCGCCCATCACGCCCACGGTCTGCACGGGCAGAAGGACGGCGAAGGCTTGCCAGATGGCGTCATAGAGTCCTGCTTTGCGTATTTCATCGAGATAGATGGCGTCGGCTTTGCGTAAAATGTCTAGTTTTTCGCGGCTTATCGCGCCGGGTACACGTATTGCCAGACCTGGACCTGGGAAAGGATGCCGGCCAACAAATTTTTGTGGCAATCCAAGTTCTTGTCCCAGCACCCTGACTTCATCCTTGAAGAGTTCGCGCAAGGGCTCGACCAGCTTCATATCCATCCGTTCTGGCAAGCCGCCTACATTGTGGTGTGACTTGATGGTAACGGACGGCCCGCCCGTGAAAGACACGCTCTCGATGACATCGGGATACAGCGTGCCCTGGGCCAGGAAATCCGCGCCGCCGAGTTTTTTCGCTTCCGCGTCGAACACGTCAATGAACAGCCCGCCGATAATCTTGCGCTTTTTTTCAGGGTCATCGACGCCTTCAAGTGCACTGATGAACTCCTTGGCAGCATTCACATGCACCAGAGGGATGTTGTAGTGCCCGCGAAACATGGAGACGACCTCTTCACCTTCATCGAGGCGCATCAGGCCATGATCGACAAAAATACATGTTAGCTGATCGCCTATGGCTTCATGGATCAGCACCGCCGCCACGGCCGAGTCGACACCGCCCGACAGGCCGCAGACCACCCTGCCGTCTCCGACCTGGTCGCGGATTTTAGCAACCGCCTCACTGCGAAAATGCGCCATGGTCCAGTTACCTGAACAACCCGCAATCTTCAGGGCGAAATTGGCGAGCAGTTTCGCCCCGTCCGGCGTGTGCATGACTTCGGGATGAAACTGGACGCCGTAGATACGCCGCTCTTCATCGGCAATCGCCGCGAAGGGCGCATTTTCTGACGTTGCCACAACCTCGAAGCCATCAGGAATGGCTGAGATTTTATCACCGTGGCTCATCCATACCTGGTGGCGCTCACCAGATGTCCAGATGCCCTCAAACAGCGCATTGTCTTTTTTCACGTCCACGAAGGCGCGGCCGAATTCGCGCTCGCTGGAGGGTTCCACCTGCCCGCCAAGCTGCCCGCAAATAGCCTGTTCGCCATAGCAGATGCCAAGTACCGGAAGCCCGGCCTCAAACACCATATCCGGAACGCGAGGTGTGTCCGCCTCG
>JAJFHQ010000048.1 GCA_021775525.1 Hyphomicrobiales bacterium | reverse complement strand
AGAGTCCCCTTTAATGAGCATCGCGGCCCAATCCACAAGTTACTACTACCCGCATCGACATCTTCTTGGACTTGAAGGTTTGACGCCCGCGGAGATCAATGGATTGCTTGATCTCGCTGATGACGCGGCGGAACTCAACCGTCAGGTCTCAAAGAAGCAGGACACGCTGCGCGGGTGCACGCAGATCAATCTATTCTTTGAAGCCTCCACCCGGACGCAGAGTTCCTTCGAACTAGCTGGCAAACGCCTCGGCGCCGATGTCATGAACATGTCGGTCGGATCATCCTCGATCAAGAAGGGCGAAACGGTCATCGACACCGCCATGACACTCAATGCCATGCGGCCGGATATACTCGTGGTCCGCCACTATGCAGCGGGCGCAGTGGAACTTCTGGCACAGAAGGTTGGTTGCTCTGTCATCAATGCCGGTGATGGCAGTCATGAGCACCCAACGCAGGCCTTGCTTGATGCACTGACCATCCGCCGCAACAAAGGGCGAATAGCCGGTCTGACCGTCGTCATTTGCGGCGACGTCCTGCATTCCCGGGTGGCGCGCTCCAATATCATTCTCCTGAATGCCCTGGGCGCGCGGGTGCGTATTATTGCCCCCTCTACCCTGCTTCCTCCGTTTGCGGAACGACTCGGGGCTGAAATTTTCACTTCCATGGAACAGGGCCTGGATGGTGCAGACATCATCATGATGCTGCGGCTGCAACTGGAACGCATGTCGGGCTCGTTTGTACCCAGCGTGCGTGAATATTTCCACTTTTTCGGCCTGGACCACGAAAAGCTCAAATTGGCGAAACCCGATGCGCTTGTGATGCATCCCGGGCCCATGAACAGGGGTATCGAGATCGACTCTGCAGTAGCCGACGACAATCGCAGCGTCATATC
The DNA here is from genome assembly GCA_021775525.1 of Hyphomicrobiales bacterium. Classification (GTDB taxonomy): domain Bacteria; phylum Pseudomonadota; class Alphaproteobacteria; order Rhizobiales; family Methyloligellaceae; genus UBA2767. Next base: position 67,043 of record JAJFHQ010000048.1, on the reverse strand, counting down.
AGAGCAGGTTGAGATGGGAGTCGCGGTCAGAATGGCCGTACTGCAGGCCCTGAGCCAGCATCTGCCAAATTAAAGAGTGCCATGAGCGACGACCTCGAAACCAAATTTGGAAAGATCGGATCAAAACCCGGTAACAAGATCGCTCTGATCAATGCGCGTTTGATCGATCCGGAGTCCGGCCGTGATGAGCTTGGGGGCCTCGTCATCAAAAAGGGAAAAATCGCTGATCTAGGCCCCCAACTGAAATTAAACGCCCCCGATGGCCATAAGGTAATCGATTGCGGTGGAAATATCTTGTGCCCCGGACTCATCGACATGCTGGTGAACACGGGAGAGCCGGGCTTTGAACATCGCGAAACTCTTGCCACCTCCAGCCGAGCTGCGGCCGCTGGAGGGGTCACCACGATCATCTGTACGCCCGAAACAGAGCCGGTCATCGATGATATTGCTCTGGTAGATTTCGTTGAGCGCCGTGCGCGCGATACGGCCATTGTTCACGTTCATCCCATGGCTGCCGCGACAAGGGGCCTTAAAGGCAAAGAGATGACGGAGATCGGCCTGCTGAAAGACGCGGGTGCAGTTGCTTTCACAAATGGCACGTCGAGCATCTCAAGCTCTCGCGTCATGCGCCGAATGCTTGCCTATGCCAAGGATTTCGACGCATTGATAGTGCATAATACCGAAGACCCGGAACTGGCCAATTCGGGTGTCATGAACGAGGGTGAAGTCTCAAGCCGTCTGGGTCTTCCAGGCATCACGGCCACGGCTGAAGTCATCATGCTAGCCCGGGATATCGAAATGGTGGCCCTCACCGGAGGGCGTTATCATGCCGCACAACTCTCAACTTCTGCATCCCTGGATATCATTCGCAACGCCAAGGCACGCGAACTCCCCGTGAGTTGTGGCGTCTCCATCAATCATCTCACGTTGAACGAAAATGATATCGGTTCGTACCGCACATTCTTCAAAATACGCCCACCCCTGCGTCCCGAAGAAGATCGCATGGCCATGGTTGAGGGCCTTGAATCAGGTGTCATCGACATCATTGTTTCGAGCCACAACCCAAAAGACGCGGACGTAAAACGACGTCCTTTTGCAGAAGCTGAAGACGGCGCCATCGGACTGGAAACCCTGCTACCTGCCGCTTTACGCCTCTATCATGGTGGGCATATTCAGTTACCAACCTTATTACGTGCCATGACGAGCAATCCTGCCAAGTTGCTCAATCTTCCCTGCGGACGGCTGAAAAAGGGAGCCCCGGCAGATCTCATAATTGTAGACCTCGACACGCCATGGGTGGTCAATCCTGATAAACTGCAATCCAAATCAAAAAATACGCCCTTTGACGAAAGCCAGTTGCAGGGCCGCGTGTTGCGCACATTAATTGATGGCAACACGGTTCATGCTCTCACAGACTAACACTGAAACTTGCGTCTGACCTCCAGCCCCGCGCAAGATGCAGGACAGGAGGGCTTATCCTATGCCGGACCCAATCAATTGGGGCCTAGCGCTGCCATATTATCTTGCCGCACTCACCCTCGGCTATGTGCTGGGATCAATTCCGTTCGGTTTGCTAATCACGCGGTCTGCCGGAGCGGGTGATGTCCGAAGCATAGGCTCAGGCAATATCGGCGCGACGAATGTGTTGCGAACGGGCCGCAAAAGTCTCGCGGCATTTACCCTTACCGCTGATGTACTCAAGGGGACAGCAGCGGCGACGATCGGCCTGCAATGGGGCCCTGACACAGCCATTCTCGCAGGATTAGGCGCATTCATCGGCCATTTGGCGCCGGTCTGGCTGAAATTTCGCGGCGGCAAAGGCGTTGCCACCTATATCGGTATTCTTCTGGGCCTTTTCTGGCCCGTGGCGCTGGCCTTCTGTACCATCTGGGCGCTGGTGGCAGCCCTGTCGCGCTATTCGTCGCTGGCTGCACTGGTGGCTTCAGCAGCAACGCCACCTTTACTCGCATATTTCGGACAGTGGCAGATCATGGAGCTGTTCGCAGTGATGACGCTTCTCGTTTATTGGCGGCACCGTGAAAATATTGGACGCCTTATTCGTGGCAAGGAGTCAAAGATTGGCGGCGCGTAAGCAACAAAGCGACATACGGCCACCAGGCCGAAAAAGGTTGCTGAGTGACGAGCAGCGATTGAACTGGTTGAGACTTATCCGCTCCGAGAACGTCGGTCCCGCTACCTTCCGCGAACTTATCAATCATTTCGGCGGCTCTGCTGCTGCGCTGGAAGCCTTGCCGCAACTCTCGGCGAGCGGTGGTGGGCGCGGCAGGATCAAGATCTGTTCATTGCAAAAAGCAGAGACCGAATTGAAGCAGGCCGGACGGGCGGGCGCATCTCTTGTTGCTCTTGGGGAGCCTCATTATCCCGCCTGGCTGGCATCGGTCGATATGCCCCCACCGCTCGTCTATGTCAAAGGCGCACTGGAGCTGCTTCAGCAACCCATGGTCGCGATTGTCGGCGCGCGGAACGGGTCGGCAATCGGTCAAAAATTTGCACGCATGCTGGCAGCAGACCTTGGCCGCGAGGGATTCGTGATTGCATCAGGCCTTGCCAGAGGCATTGATACCGCGGCCCACATATCTTCCCTTGAGCGTGGCACGCTTGCTGTGATGGCGGGTGGAATTGATTCAGTTTATCCTCCTGAAAATGCGCAATTGCAGGAAGAAATCGGCAAGAAAGGCGTGCTGCTCAGCGAAATGCCATTCGGGTACAAACCCCGGGGCAAGGATTTTCCGCGAAGAAACCGCCTGATCTCCGGGGTTTCACTCGGCGTGGTGGTGGTTGAAGCAGCTTTCCGGTCCGGCTCGCTGATAACAGCAAGGTTGGCGGGCGAACAGGGTCGCGAGGTTTTTGCCGTGCCAGGAAATCCACTCGACCCGCGCGCTGCCGGCACCAATAAATTGCTGCGTGATGGCGCGGGGCTGGTCACCTCTGCAGATGATGTGATTTCAGTTCTTGCGCCAATTCTGGGACGGGGCACCAGCCCACGCGATGATGCAACCGGGAGTAATTTTGAAATGGCTCCCGATTCCCCGATTAAACTGGATGTGGACCAATCGGAGCGCGAGCGTGTTATCGAGTCACTTGGCCTATCACCTGTTGATATCGATGAAGTGATCCGGGCGACACGGCTGACTGCGCGTCAGGTACAGATTATTTTACTGGAATTAGATCTGGCTGGGCGTCTGGAGCGCCACGGGAGCCAGCTGGTGTCCTTGATAGACCAGCGTGAGACTTAAAGTTCCAGCTCTAAGCAGCTTGTCCACTCAGAGTCGGCCACGTTTCTGGACACCGCTTTCCTCAATCACAAGATCTAGTAGATAGGCCAGAAAAGAAAGTTTTGCCGATTCGGCAATGCCCTTCAACTCAAATGCCATTTCATGGACGTAACCAGCGGCATCAATTGCTGTAAGTGTTGGTAAGCTATCCTCGTCATCTGTCTTAATTTTACGATCACTCGCGATTGACTGCGAAGGGGCAGACCTACGCAAATTAGCTGGCTCCTCGCTATTTTCGACCTGAGCCATACGCTTGTTTTTCTGAGGTTTGCCCATTTGGCCTCGCCCTTCCGGATTGCTTTCGCGCCGGTAATTATGATTCTCCGATATGTATGTTTAATACACGCATTAGTTGTGCTCTGCAATCTGGTTCTAGTGGCTTGGCAAAACTGTTCTAAATGGATCAATTGACAGCGATGTTCCAATTCACCATGTTCATGAGCTCCGCATGGTGTGATTGCTTTTTTTGCACGATGGCAATACCAGTGGGCCCGATTCTCTTTTCAAATTTTCCGGAATCCTGAGAAATGAACGTAGTCATTGTCGAGTCGCCGGCGAAGGCGAAGACCATAAACAAGTATCTGGGCTCGGATTACACCGTGCTCGCATCCTATGGTCACGTCCGCGACCTACCATCCAAGGACGGCTCGGTTAATCCGGATGCCGATTTTGAAATGTTGTGGGAGGTTGATTCGAAATCCTCCAAACGCCTGAATGATATTGTCCGTGCCGTAAAAGGCGCCGACAAACTCATCCTCGCAACTGACCCGGACCGTGAAGGCGAGGCCATCTCGTGGCACGTGCTTCAGGTTCTGGACCAGAAAAAGGCCCTCAAGGGCGTCGATGTTGAGCGCGTGGTTTTCAACGCGGTGACCAAACAGGCCATCATCGAAGCCATGTCTCATCCACGCGATATAGATGCACCTCTGGTCAATGCCTATCTTGCACGCCGCGCGCTTGACTACCTGGTTGGCTTTACGCTTTCCCCGGTGTTGTGGCGCAAACTTCCCGGATCACGTTCGGCCGGGCGGGTGCAATCGGTATCCCTTCGTCTCGTGTGTGACCGCGAAGCGGAAATTGAACTCTTTAAATCCCAGGAATACTGGTCAATCATTGCCACCCTGGCCACGCTGAACGGGGATGTTTTTCCTGCCCGTCTTGTCTCGATCTCCGGTAAAAAGCTGGATCGATATGATATTCCTGACGAGGCGACAGCCACGAGATACAAAGCCGGGCTCGACTCCGGTACTTATGAAATCAATTCGGTTGAAGCCAAGGCACAGAAACGCAATCCCGCTCCGCCCTTCACCACATCCACCTTGCAGCAGGAAGCTTCGCGCAAGCTAGGGTTCAGCTCCCGCCAGACCATGCAGGTCGCACAACGGCTGTATGAAGGCGTTGATATTGGAGGAACGACACAGGGCCTCATCACCTATATGCGAACCGATGGCGTCCAAATGGCTCCTGAAGCCATTACTGCTTGCCGCGATATGATTGGCGGATCCTTTGGTGGTCGCTACCTCCCGGAAAGCCCCCGGCACTACAAGACTAAGGCCAAGAACGCACAGGAAGCCCATGAGGCCATACGGCCAGTAGACTTCACGAGGGATCCCGACAGCATTTCATCCTATCTCGATACCGACCAGGCCAAGCTGTACAAACTGGTCTGGCGCCGGGCCACTGCGAGCCAGATGGCCAGTGCCGAGCTTGAGCGAACGGTCATTGATATCAGCGTTGAGGGCAGTGAAAGCACATCCTATGGCCTTCGTGCCAACGGGTCCGTGGTGAAGTTTGACGGTTTTCTCAAGCTTTACGAAGAAGGTCAGGATGACACCGGTGATCGTGAGAGTGACCGTCGGCTTCCGGCCATGGCGAAGGGTGATGTTCCAAGCAAGCAGGAGATAGAAGCCAAGCAGCATTTCACCGAGCCGCCTCCCCGCTACACCGAGGCTACTCTCATCAAGAAGATGGAAGAGCTGGGCATTGGCCGACCCTCAACCTACACGTCGACACTGAGCGTACTTCGCGACCGCGAATATGTCCGGCTCGACCAGAAAAGACTATTCCCTGAAGACAAAGGCCGTCTGGTCATTGCCTTCCTCGAGAGCTTCTTCAAGCGCTATGTGGAGTTCGATTTCACCGCGGCGCTGGAGGAAAAACTTGACCGGATTTCCGCCGGGGAACTCGAATGGAAAGAAGTGCTGCGCGACTTCTGGCGTGATTTCTTTGCCGCGGTCGATGAGATCAAGGACTTGCGTATCACCGAGGTGCTGGATGCTCTCAATGACATGCTCGGACCGCATGTATTTCCGCAAGGAGATGACCCCGATGCAGACCCGCGCAAATGTACTTCATGTGATGACGGACGCCTGAGCCTCAAGGTTGGCAAGTTTGGCGCCTTCATCGGATGCTCGAACTATCCCGACTGCCGTTATACTCGACAATTGAATGAAACAAACAAAGACGGCTCTAAACAATTGCAGTCTGAGTCGAAGCTCCTGGGCCAGGACCCTGAAACCGGGCTGGATGTCACCTTGCGATCGGGGCGTTTTGGGCCCTATGTCCAGCTGGGTGAGCCGGTCGAGAAAGAAAAGCCCAAACGTTCCTCAGTCCCGAAGACATTTGACCTTGAGACAGTAGACCTGGAGCGGGCTCTGGCCCTGCTCTCGCTGCCGCGTAACATCGGAAATCATCCTGAAACCGGAAAACCGATCCTCGCCGGCATAGGCCGGTACGGGCCGTTTGTTCAGCATGACGGCGTATACGCGAATCTAGAAACTCCGGAAGAGGTTTTCGAGGTTGGGATCAACCGTGCTGTGACCGTATTGGCGGAAAAGAAAACCAAGCGCGGCGGACGTCCGGCGGCAACCGTCCTTAAAGAGCTCGGAGAACATCCAGAACTGGGTGGATCTGTCCAGGTCCTGGATGGCAGATACGGCCCTTATGTAAAACATGCCAAGATCAACGCGACATTGCCCAAATCCATACCGCCGGAAGAAATGACCCTGGATCAGGCCGTGGAACTGATTGCCGCAAAGGCTGCAAAAGGCAAAAAGCCCTCCAAGAGCAAGGCGAAGTCCAAGGCCGGCGCCAAGAAGCGCAAAAGCACCAAGTCGATTGCTGCCAAAGAGGCCGCGTCCTAGGACGCCGGCTGAGTCTGCGTGCCAAAGAAGAAAAAAACCGCAAAACCAGCCGCAAAGCGCAAGCGTCGCCTCTCCCCCGGCCTGCCAAGCAAGCAGGATGTACTGAAGTTCATCCAGGACTCGCCCTCATTTGCCGGTAAGCGCGAAATTGCCCGCGCATTCCAGATCAAGGGTTCTGACAGAGTTGGACTGAAACTTCTGCTCAGGGAAATGGCAGATGAGGGACTCATCAAAGGCCGGCGCAAACGACTAACAAAAACCGGAACCCTTCCCTCCGTCACCGTGATTGAAATCACGGGCCGCGATGACGACGGGGAACTCATTGGGAGTCCCGCAAAATGGGATGAAGATGAGGGAGATCCTCCCCGTGTTATCCTACTGTCGCGGCGTGATGATCGTGGTCAGGCGCCCGGCGTTGGTGACCGTATTTTGGCACGTCTCACCAAACTCGATGAAGATGACGGCCCCGCCTATGAAGCCAGGCTGATCAAGAAATTGCCGCGCGATGCCATTCGCCTGCTGGGAATATTCAGGACCGTTCCCGGCGGTGGCGGTGTGATTGACCCCATTGACCGTAAACAATTACGCGAATGGGCGGTCTCACGCCACGACACCAACGACGCAAAAGATGGCGACCTCGTCCGATTCGAAATTGAAAAAAGCCGCCATTTGAGCCGGGCGAAAGCACGTGTCGTGGAGCTTTTTGGAAATCCCGAATCTGAGGGTGCCATTAGCATGATCGCGCTGCATACCCTCGGACTCCCCGATGAGTTTCCCGAAGCGGTCTTGCTTGAAGCCGAAAGCCTCACCCCCCCCTCACCCGACACATTTGAGGATTTGCGGGATATTCCGTTCGTCACGATCGATCCACCGGATGCGAAAGACCATGATGATGCGGTCTGGGCAGCACCGGACGAAAACAAGAATAATTCCGGCGGGTGGATCGTGTGCGTGGCCATCGCTGACGTCTCCAACTTCGTCATTCCCGCATCCCAGATAGACAAGGAAGCGCACAAGCGTGGCAATTCCATCTATTTTCCTGATCGCGTCGTCCCCATGTTACCCGAGCGCATTTCAAATAATCTATGTTCGCTGCGTGAGGGAGAGGACAAGGCCTGCCTGTGCGTCAGAATGGTTTTCAATGCCGTGGGCGAAAAAACCAGACATGAATTCACACGAGGTCTCATGCGCTCCAGGGCCAAACTCAGCTATGCGCAGGCGCAGGGCGCCATCGAGGGCCAGGCGGACGAAGCAACCGCTCCGTTACTGGAAACGGTCCTGAAGCCCCTGTGGCAAGCCTATGGGGCGCTGGCAACTGCCCGGGACAAACGCGCCCCACTCGATCTCGACCTGCCGGAGCGTAAAATTAAACTCAACGCCAAGGGTGAGGTTGAGGCCATCACCACACCACCGCGCCTGGAGGCCCACCGCCTAATTGAAGAATTCATGATCCAGGCTAATGTGGCGGCCGCGGAAACCCTGGAAGCAAAAAAATCACCGCTAATTTATCGTGTCCACGATGCCCCCTCCAAAGAAAAGCTCGAGGCATTGCGAGAGTTTCTTGTCACGCTCTCCATCGACCTCCCCAAAAGCGGGCGGCTCAAACCGGAGCAGTTCAATCTGATACTGGCGCAGGCGCGAAAAGCAGAGATGGTGGAATTGGTGAGTGAGGTGGTTTTGCGCTCGCAGGCACAGGCAGAATACAACGCAGCAAATTTCGGGCATTTTGGTCTTAATCTGCGCCGCTATGCCCATTTCACGTCACCCATCCGCCGTTATGCAGACCTCGTTGTGCATCGCGCCCTTGTTCGCGCCCTTGATCTTGGTGCTGGTGGTCTGACCGACCGGGAAATCTCTTCAATTGATGAAACCGCGCAATCAATTTCTGAATACGAGCGCCGAGCGGTTGCCGCAGAAAGACAAACCGTAGATCGCCTGATTGCCGGTTATCTCGCAGACCGTATCGGTGCAACATTCTCAGCGCGCGTTTCAGGTGTCGTGAGAACCGGCCTGTTTGTCCGCCTGAGAGAAACGGGTGCAGATGGTTTTGTGCCTGCATCATCGATTGGCGGGGATTTCTACCGTCATGATGAACGCCGCCACTCCCTGATCGGAGACAGGACAGGCATGGCCTACAAGCTGGGTGATAGTGTCGAGGTGCGGTTGATTGAAGCAGTGCCGAGCGCAGGCGCTCTCAGATTTGAAATGCTAAGCGAAGGTGCGTATATGGCATCCAAGCATAAAGATGCAAAACACTCAGCTCCACGCAAACGCAAGGGGCGCAACCGCGCGGCCAGAAGAAGACAACGATAAGACGTCTTGCACACCCCGAAAAATAGGATGAGCCGAAATGCCAGTTGTGATTTCTGAAAATCCTCCGCGAGCCTTGCTCCAGGCACTTGGCCGCGGATTTTTGATGAAGTGCCCCAATTGCGGAATCGGTGCATTATTCACCAGTTACCTGAAAGTAGCGCCTGCCTGTTCCAATTGCGGCGAGGAACTGCATCATCACCGTGCCGACGATGCCCCTCCCTATTTTACAATCATGGTTGTGGGGCACTTTATCGTCCCGCTGGTGCTGGCCGTTGAGATGGCATTCCATCCGGACTTGTGGGTCCATGCAGCGCTATGGTTGCCAATTACGATCATCGTGGCGATGGCGGCGCTTCCCCTTATCAAAGGTGCACTGGTGGGGCATCAATGGGCGCTCTACATGCATGGTTTTGACCCCCAGGATCGCGATGCAGAAACCGTGAATTCTTAGGCCAATGACCTCATGCCGCGCTTGACTTCCCGCTTAAGGGAAGTAGGTTGCACGCCACAACAACGAACTACTCACTTAAGGACGTAAAAGATGGCCAAGGCCCCCACTATGAAAATCAAGCTCGAGAGCACAGCGGGCACCGGCTTCTATTATGTCACGAAGAAAAATGCTCGCACACTGACAGAAAAAATGGTCATGAAAAAATATGATCCCGTCGTGCGCAAGCATGTCGATTTCAAGGAAACCAAGATCAAATAGGTTTCATGCTCTCCGGTCTCCTGAGCGCAATCGAATTCTCATTTTTGAAATAGATATGAAGGCCAGCCCTGCAACAATTCGGTAGCGGGGTAGATCCGACGTGGTTAGCAGGACTGGCCAACAAGCCAAATGGACCAAAGAGGGCCTTGGTCATTTGACTTGGTGGCCGGCCGATGAGCGGCGTTAACGAGGAGGCCACTCAAACCGTTCACCGACCAGCCAAACCCTACGGACCCAGGAGATGCGGCGGACCTGAGCACTCCGCAGGGTTATCTCTTAGCGGGAGACTAATAAGAAGGATGCGCCAGACTAATCAATTTGGAGCGGCGACCCTTATCCCTCATACGCCTCCCCGTATTTCAGTGCAGGCTGGATCACCACGTATAGCCTAACCTGCGTCCCGCTAAAATCAACAGTTCACATATCGCCATTACACGAAAAGCCGTGGCAAAGTAAAGTGTTAACCTTAAACTTTCACACAACAAATGAGGAAGCACTGCGATCTAGAAGCGCAGTTAACCACCAGTTTTTTTGAGAATATGGCGTAACAAACGCGCCGGACAAAGCATTGAATTACGTCAGGCGGCGTCTGCGACCACACGGTTACGTCCATCACGCTTGGCACAGTAGAGTGCCTGGTCGGAGCGTTTAAGCAAGGCGTCAGGCGTATCTTCAACACCCTCATGGGACGATATTCCAACGCTGGCCGTGATTTGTATTTGCGTATCGGTCGATATTTTGAACGGTTTTTCTGCAATACACTGACGCAACCGTTCGGCCACCACATAGGCCTTGGTGAGATCTGTATCGGGCATCATCACCACGAATTCCTCGCCGCCAAGACGGCAAGCAAGGTCAATTCCCCGGATATTCTGCCTGAGTCGTTCCGAGAAATCCTTGAGCACGATGTCTCCGGCATCATGTCCATGGGTATCGTTGACGGATTTGAAAAAATCTATGTCCGCGACCAGCAATGAAAGAGGTTTACCGCGCTGTACTGCTTCATCAACGAGGGTCTTGAGATGACCTTCCATATAGCGTCTGTTGTACAACCCGGTAAGCGGGTCGGTAATGGCCATCTCGACATTTTCTTCAAGACGGCTGCGCAACTGGTCGGAATAACGTTTGCGCTTAATCTGGGTTTTCACCCGCGCCAACATTTCATTCTTGTCGATGGGGCGTACAAGATAATCGTTTACGCCCATATCCAATCCGCGCAGGAGTCGCGCATCTTCACCCGGTTCAGTGATGATAAGTATCGGCAGATGACGGATTCGATCCAGCGAACGAACCTGGGAGCACAACCGCAACCCATCGGTACCCGACAAACTCAGACTCACCATCAGCAAATCATAGTCGCTCTCGGGCAGCTTGATGAGCGCTTGTTGCGGATCACTTTCAAGATCAACAGATTGCTCTGAAGACAGGGTGTCCGCAATGCGCTGCGCGGAACGCTCATGATCTTCAACCAGCAAGACTTTACCCCCGAGTCCTGCCTTACCACCATGGAGAGAGGGATCTGGTCCCATGCCCATCTGTTCACTTGTGGAGGCCCTCATAAGCATTTCATCGGTAAGCGTTTTTAGCCGTGAGAGGTTTTTAACCCTCGTTATGAGCGCAATATCATCGACAGGCTTGGTGAGAAAATCATCAGCACCTGCCTCAAGCCCCTGCACCATGTCCGAGGGCTGATCCAGCGCCGTCACCATGATTACAGGGATATGTTGTGTTTTAGGGTCAGCCTTAAGACGCCGACATACTTCGAAACCGTCCATCCCCGGCATCATCACATCGAGAAGAACCACGTCTGCGCCTTCACTGGCGCAAATCTGCAGCGCTTCTTCACCGCTGCGCGCGGTCAGCGTTTCAAAATACTCTACCGTGAGCCGCGCTTCGAGCAGCTTCACATTCGCTTCGATGTCATCGACGACGAGAACCCGGGCGGTCATAGCGTTTCCTCAACCTCCTCAGCAATCACGCATCGCCAATAAACTGGCGCACCGTGTCCATGAATTTCGATACGGAAATGGGTTTGGAAATATAGGCCTCGCATCCACCTTCACGGATACGCTCCTCATCCCCCTTCATCGCAAAGGCTGTCACTGCAACGACCGGGATTGAGCGAAGCTTATCGTCTTCCTTCAGCCATTTCGTGACTTCCAGTCCTGAAACCTCAGGCAGTTGAATATCCATCAGGATAAGATCCGGAACATGCTCGCGCGCCAGAGACAGCGCTTCCATCCCGTTTCTTGTTTGCAACGTCTGATAGCCATGAGCGTCCAGCAAGTCATGGAACAGCTTCATGTTCAGATCATTGTCTTCGACAATCATTACGGTTTTTGTCATTGGCCCGGCCTTGGTCAATTCTGTGATCCCATGATCGGCTAAACCGCCGGAATATTCCATGCCATCCATATCACTTCGGCTTCCCTGTGATTGGGAACCAAGTCCCCATCCTGATCATTCACTCCTATTTGAGCCGAAAACCCGTAACTAAGTCTTAAAGCCAGATCATGGTTTCTTGCAAAACGGCAAGGAAGGCGGCAACAATCGCCAATGGAAAAGCACCCGGCACCCCTTTCTTCAGATACTGCGCGAGACATATCGATCCGTGCCCTGACCTTCCTGACCAGTGATCCATCCATGCTATCGCGATTTCTGGATATCTCTGGCTGGACCCCGGAAATCTTCACAGCCCCGGGTTCTAGGGCCGCAATTCTGGCGGCTTCGCTGGACTATTTGATGAGCGAGGAAGACCTGCTCCTGACATTCGCCGCCAATTGCGACGTCGACCCGGGCGATGTGGCTCTGGCGCACCGGGCGATACAAAGCGGTACGGGACCCACCGAAAAAACGGGACGCTGAATTGGAAATGAGCGGCCATCCGCGTATTGGAATTGATCTTGGCGGCACCAAGATCGCAGGCATCCGGCTTGGGCTGGATGGGACCATTGAGACCCGGGAACGGGTGAAGACCCCAAAAGGCGACTATCGCAATACCCTTGATTCGGTTTGCACGATGATAAGGCGCCTTGAGGAAAATGCGGCAGAAGGCACCAGCATCGGTATCGGCATCCCCGGTTCGATCTCCCCTGCAACTGGGCTTGTCCAGAATGCAAATTCTACTTGGTTGAATGGGCAACCGCTTGTCCAGGACCTGGAGTGCTTGTTGAACTGCCAGGTACGGCTTGCGAATGACGCCAACTGTTTTGCCCTGTCAGAAGCGACCGATGGTGCGGGCATGAACTCTGACAGCGTATTCGGTGTCATTCTCGGTACCGGGTGTGGCGGCGGACTGGTTTTCAGGGGCAAGATTCTTGATGGGCCACGCGGTAATGGTGGAGAGTGGGGCCATAACCCTCTGCCATGGCCAGAACGGGGCGATCTGCCGGAGCCGGAATGCTGGTGCGGCCGAACGGGTTGCATGGAAAGCTGGGTTTCAGGCTCCGGCCTGGCTGCTGACCACACACGGACTTTTGGTGAGACCCTCTCAGCCGTTGAGATTGCGGATCGCGCCGGCGCAGGATGCAAGAAGGCAAACATAACACTGTCGAAGCATGCCTCAAGGCTGGCACGGGGCCTGGCAGGCGTGCTCAATATTTTCGATCCTGACTGCGTGGTGCTTGGGGGTGGCCTGTCAAACATGGACCACCTCTATAAGCAGCTTCCGGAATTGATGGCGCCCTATATTTTCAGTGACAACAAAGCTGTGGAAATTCATCCACCTTTTCACGGCGCTGAAAGCGGCGTGCGCGGTGCGGCATGGTTGTGGGACAAGCCGTAGGGCGGGACTTCAAACCAGTCGTAAAGGATCGGAGATCGAAAGTTTTAATCTCGAAGTCTAGTCACATTTCGTATAGGGCATGAACTCGAGCGAGCTCAGGTCTCCCTTGATGGCGAAATCACCATAATCGATCACAAGATCTCGACTTACGCCATTGTTATACATGCGAAAATTTAACTGATAGACGGGTGTTTCCGCAGGGCCTTCTTCTGTTTCGAAATAGCTGATCGAGACTGGCCAGGACTCTAGGGCCTCCAGCGTCTTATCATTATCAACGCGCTTGGGGTGGCGTTTGGCACCCGGCTTCAAACGCTTCCCGATGAACGCGGTTGTCGAATACACTTTGTCGCCTTCACTCGAGCCGTCATAAATGCGCGCCTGCAGTACAGACTGGCCTTTCTTGGCCGATTCGAGAATAGCCAGGGAATGCTGGGTTGGAAACATCACCGGACCCGGAACTTTGAGCGTTTTGGACTTCGGTACGCTCACCTGTATATCAACATGATCATTGGCACCGGAGCGTTCGGCATCTCCGCTTGTCGACTCCTCCAGCTTTTCACCCTTGTAATGGCTGGAATTGAAACGATAGCGTTTACCTGCCCCCTGTTCCCAGGTAGATGAGCGCAAGTCAGACAGGATGGAGCTCCCCGTCGCGCCGACTATACGGGTAACGAGCCGCATGTTCATCGTGTAGCCGTCGCAGCCTGAACCGGCGAATTCGAACACCATCCTGCCCTTCACGCCTGAAACACCCGATGCAGGCCGGCTTGAATCCAGTGTCATGTCATACACGGCCCGGTGCGGCACCAGCTTGGCTGCTCCGCCCGGCGCAAGCGCCTGAGCGACGTTTGAGGACAGGCCGAGCGCAACGGCAGTCAGCAACAAAGCGCTAATTTTCGATGTGTTTCGATACATAAAATTCAACTATTCCAAGTTCTCCAGTCGCTAGATGCGAATCAATCCGCAATCGGCTCGGCAATAATAAACAAGATTGCGGCAAATAAATGCGCTTCTTTAACCTGCTGCGCAATGGCAAATTTTTCCCAAGGGACTCGCCTGCATCCTGATAACCCATTACAACCAGAACAGCGTTCACATCAGTTCAAAACAATCAAAGGGGGCCAATCCATGGCTGGTACTATCGAAGCCCGGCTTCAGGAACTCGGCATCGAATTGCCGACCGCAGCCGCGCCCGCGGCCAACTATGTTCCGTTTCATATATCGGGCAAGCAACTGTTCATTTCCGGCCAGTTGCCGATCATTGCTGGTGGTCCTGACTTCAAAGGCAAAGTCGGCGCAGACGTAGATATCGCAACGGCAGAGAAGGCCGCAAAGGCCTGCGCGATCAACATCCTGGCGCAAGCCAAATCAGCACTTGGCGAACTGGACCGCATCGAGCAATGCCTGAAGCTGGGCGGATTCGTCAATTCCACCCCCGAATTCACTGATCACCCTGAGGTCATAAACGGCGCATCAAACTTTCTCGTAGAGGTGCTTGGCGACACGGGACGCCACACCCGCTTTGCCGTTGGTGCGGGTTCGCTGCCACGCAACGTGGCGGTGGAAATAGATGCCCTGTTTGCCATTCAATAGCAGAGGGGATCGCGTCTCGTGGCCCATCTCGACTGGCTGATCCAGCCAATCGCTCATCGCGGCCTGCATGATGCAACCAAGGGCATCATCGAGAACACGCCTTCCGCCTTCCAGACCGCCATCGATGCCGGGTATGGTGTGGAAGTGGATGTTCAGGAAGCCGGCGATGGCGAAGCCATTGTTTTTCACGATATCACTCTGGAGCGACTCACCAATGGTAAAGGGCGGGTTCTTTCACACAGTTCTGCGGAGCTGAAACGTATCCGTTTCAAGGAAACGTCAGATGCGATACAAACCCTGCCCGAGTTGCTGGATCAAATTTCCGGACGCGTGCCTCTGCTTGTCGAGATCAAGAGCGATTGGCGTACCCACGGCAGCTTCGAACAGCATTTGGCCAAGCTTGTTCGTGCGTATGACGGAAACGTGGCCGTGCAGTCCTTCGATCCTTACGCTATCAGGGCATTCGCCCAAGCGGCCTCCGAGGTGCCGCGCGGGCTCATAGCCGGGCCTTTTCTCAACCCGCATTTCTGGGGCCACCTGTCACTTTGGAAGCGTCTCTACATGCGCCATTTGCTGAGCGCTTTCATCGCCAAGCCGCATTTCGTGGCTTATGATATCGCTGCGTTGCCCTCAGTGGCGCCATGGATATGGCGGCGCGTGCTCAAACGCCCGCTGCTGACATGGACCATACGCAGCGAGGCGCAAAGGCTGCATGCAGAGCACGAGGCTGACGCCATGATCTTCGAGGGATTCAGACCCTGATGAAACTGGAAGTGATAAATTGATTTATGGGTGACGCGGAACAAATTCTCGTCCGCATCGAACCGGACATTTCCGCACTCGACGGCGCACAGTGGGATGCCTGCGCCAACGCTGAATCTTCAGATAAGACTCAATTAAGACCCTATAACCCCTTCATAAGTCATGCATTTCTGTCTGCACTCGAAGCAAGCGGCTCGGCAACCGCCGAAACCGGCTGGGCACCACAGCATCTCGTCCTCGATGATGGTACCGGTGGTATTCTGGCCTGCATGCCCTGCTATTTGAAATCTCACAGCCAAGGCGAATATGTATTTGACTATGGTTGGGCCGACGCCTTTGAGCGCGCGGGCGGGCGATATTACCCCAAGCTCCAAGCCTCAGTTCCCTTTACACCCGTGACCGGCCGCAGGCTACTCGTTCCCGAGGCGGATGATGCAGAAATGCGCGAGCGATACCTACTGAACGCATCAGCTACGCTGCTCGACAGATACCAGGCTTCCTCACTCCATCTCACCTTTCTGACAAAGGGGGAATGGGAGCGCGCGGGTAGAGTCGGACTGCTGCGCAGGACAGACCAGCAATTTCACTGGTTCAACAGTGGCTATGACAGCTTCGATGATTTTACGGCCTCCCTCACTTCCCGAAAACGCAAACTCATCAAGAGGGAGCGCCGGCTGGCCTGTTCAGAAGACATCACGATCAGGCTTGTCACCGGCAGTGATCTGAGCGAGGTCCAATGGGATGCTTTTTTTGCCTTCTACACTGATACAGGCGCGCGAAAATGGGGACACCCCTACTTGACCCGGGAATTCTTCAGCCTTGTCGGGCAAAGCATGGCGGATCACATTTTACTTGTTCTGTGTGAACGGGCAGGCAAACCAATTGCCGGTGCGCTGAATTTTATTGGTGGGGACACCCTCTATGGGCGCTACTGGGGATGCCTGGAAGACCATCCATTTCTGCATTTCGAGGCCTGTTATTACCAGGCTATCGATTACGCGATCTCTCATGGGCTGGCACGTGTCGAGGCTGGCGCGCAGGGCCAGCACAAACTGGCCCGCGGATATCTGCCCCAGACGACCTACAGCGCACATCTGATTGCCGATCCATCACTCCGATCGGCGGTGGAGAGTTTTCTCACTCGCGAACGCGACTGTGTCGAAATGGAAAAACAGGAACTGACGCGCTTCGCACCTTTTCGAAATACTGAAAACCCGCCTCATGAGAACGATGCTTGACCCTTGCCACGAGTCTTGGGAAACAGGCAGCAGATGCTGAACAATAAACCGGCGGTTTAAGAGGGCTCCCATGACATATGACGACAGCAACGTATTCGCCAAAATCCTGCGTGGCGAATTGCCCTGCCACAAGATCTATGAAGACGATGAAACTTTTTCGTTCCTCGACATCATGCCGCGCGCGAATGGCCATGCACTGGTCATTCCAAAATCACCTGCCGTGAATCTTTTTGATGTAGATACAGCGACCCTTTGTGCGGCAATACGGACAGTCCATATGCTGGCACCCATCATTCGCAACGCCATGGAAGCAGACGGCATTCTTATTCAGCAGTTCAACGAAGCAGCGGCCGGTCAAACCGTGTTCCATGTCCATTTCCACATTGTACCGCGTTGGGAAGATACTGCGCTCAAACCCCACACGGGCGAGATGGAAGATTCCGAAGTCCTTGCCGAGAACGCGGAAAAAATATCAGACGCACTGGATGTGGCCTAGGACGCGAGGAAATATTGAGCCAGGATGAGCACTCCACCTCCGGAAAACACACCTGCAGCCAGAGATTTGCGCGTAAGAAAATAGAGGCAGCATCCGGATAGAAATGCTCCAAGGCGCACATCGAGTGGCACAGACGCCAGCGCACCGGCCGGGAGCAATAGCATTCGTGTCACAAGCCCGGCGACCAAAGCAGTAGAGACCAGCCGGACCCAGACCAGGACTTCACTATCGGTATTGAGATTGACTGATAAAACTACACCGAGATAACGCCAGGGTTGCGTTGCGCAGAATCCGGCAAGGAAAAGCCAAAGATAAGCCCAGTTTCCTTGTACGAACATGCTCATGAGCCACTCTCACGCCATTTGCCAAGCCCATACGCCACTGTCCCGCCAATCAACCCGGTCAGGAACAAGTCCAGACTCGGTGCCGTCAGGTACAGGATGGGGCCGAGCACCGCACCGATTGCGACAGCCAGCAAATCAATGCTGTTTTTTGAAACACCAATTAGCGACAGGAAAAAATAAAGCGGGGTGAGAAAAATAAGTCCGGCGCCAATTTCCTTTGGAACCTGACCAGATAGTAAAAATCCCAATGTCGTGGCGCACATAATCCCTAGAAACAGGGCTGAGACAAAGCCGCCGTAATAGGGTGCACGCAACCCATCCGGAAGCGGGGGCAAGCGGCGCATTCCTTCTATCCAAACGGTGATGGCGAGCACATGGGCGAAAGCAAATTCAACCCACTTCGGTGTGATCCCGTCACGCAGATAAGGCATGAGAGAGATGGTCAGGGGAAGCAGCCTCACCGAGGTAAGCGTCACCGCGAATGCTGTCGATAAAAGCGCTGCTCCTTGCGCGATCTGATCCACGAGCACAACCTGACCCGGGAGAGCAAAGACGGTTACCGAGACAAAGACAGCCTGGGCCATGGTCAGGCCCGCACCCTGAGCCAGGGCGCCAAAGCCGACAAAAGTCACCAGTACAACAATAACCGGAACGCTGGGCGCTGATGCAATGCCGCGTTTATAGGCGTCTTTCCGTGAAGCGCCATGACACCAGGCAGGCGCCCGCAGTTCACCTGGCTTTGATGCCAAGCCGGCGCCTATTTAGCCGGAAGGGGCACTTTGGGGACCGGGCTCGACCCACGCGATTGCGGCTTGCCCGATTTAGGCTTGGGCGCTTTTGACTTGGATGTGGTATTGCGTCGCTTTTTCGCTGAAGCCTTCGTGGGACGTTTGCGCGAAGTGCCCTTGCCAGGCTTGCTCTTGGCATCGGATCCTTCGAGAAACTCGAACCCAAGGCGCTTATCTTTCCCCTTGCCTTCGACAACCACGCGCACAACACCGCCATGTTTCAGTTTGCCGAACAGCAACTCGTCAGCCAGCGGACGTTTGATGTGTTCCTGGATCACACGCGACAGGGGTCTAGCACCGAATTTCTCGTCAAAGCCCATCTCGGCAAGCCATGCATTGGCCTGCTCGGTCAGTTCGATGGTGACGTTGCGATCCTGCAGCTGAGCTTCGAGCTCGAAGATGAACTTCTCGACGATCTTGGCGATAACGTCCGGCGGGAGAGTTGAGAATCCAATGACAGAATCCAGCCGGTTGCGGAATTCGGGCGTGAACATGCGATTGATGGCCTCTTCATCATCACCTTCCCGCTTGTTGCGGCTGAAGCCGATTGGCGGCTTTGCGAGGTCTGCCGCACCCGCATTAGTGGTCATGATCAGGATCACATTACGGAAATCGACTTTCTTGCCGTTATGGTCCGTCAGTGTGCCATGGTCCATCACCTGCAGAAGGATGTTAAACAGATCACTATGCGCTTTTTCGATTTCATCGAGAAGCAAGACGCAATGGGGATGCTGGTCGATGCCATCTGTCAGCAAGCCACCCTGATCGAACCCCACATAACCCGGAGGTGCCCCGATCAGCCGCGAGACCGTGTGTCGTTCCATATATTCCGACATATCGAAACGCAGCAATTCCACGCCGAGTTGAAGGGCAAGCTGACGCGCCACTTCCGTCTTGCCAACACCCGTAGGCCCGGAAAACAGATAACAGCCAATGGGCTTTTCGGGTTCGCGCAAGCCTGCACGTGACAGCTTGATAGCTGAGGCCAGCGCCGACAGCGCCTTGTCCTGTCCAAACACCACACGCTTGAGATCGCGTTCTATATTCTCGAGAACCTCAAAATCTGACTTGGAAATTGTCTTCGGCGGTATGCGCGCCATGGTGGCGACCGTCGCTTCGATTTCCTTCACACCGATGGTCTTCCGGCGCCGATGCTCCGGAATCAGCATCTGCGAAGCGCCTGTCTCGTCGATAACGTCAATTGCCTTGTCCGGCAAACGGCGGTCATGAATATATTTTGCCGACAACTCCACCGCTGATTTAAGCGCCTGGTTGGTGTAACGAATTTTGTGGAAGTCCTCGTAATAGGGCTTCAAACCCTTGAGGATGGCAATTGTGTCCTCGATGCTCGGCTCGCGCAGATCGATCTTCTGGAAGCGGCGCACCAGCGCCCGGTCCTTTTCAAAATGCTGGCGGTATTCCTTGTAGGTGGTCGATCCGATACAGCGCAGCGTCCCACTCTGCAAGGCAGGCTTGAGCAGGTTTGACGCATCCATCGCTCCACCTGAAGTGGCGCCAGCGCCAATCACGGTATGTATTTCGTCGATGAACATGATGGCGCCCGGATAGGCCTCGATTTCGCGCACCACAGCTTTGAGTCGTTCTTCGAAATCACCTCGATAGCGAGTTCCTGCCAGCAACGCCCCCATATCGAGAGCAAAAATGGTGGAACTGGCTAGAACTTCAGGAACCTCTGCACGTACGATGCGCCGGGCAAGACCCTCTGCAACGGCGGTCTTACCGACGCCGGGATCGCCCACAAAGAGCGGATTGTTCTTTTGCCTGCGGCATAGGACCTGGATGGTGCGGTGAATCTCCTCATTTCGACCGATCAGAGGGTCAATGCGCCCCTCACGCGCCTTGACGTTCAGATTGACGCAATAGACTTCCAGCGCGTCCGCGCGGCGCTTCTTGTCGTCAGCACCATCCATGGTCGCGGCGTCTTCGTCCACGCCTCGCACTTCGCGCGGCTCGGACATGCCGGCGCGCTTGGCTATGCCGTGAGAGATATAATTGACCGCATCGAAGCGGGTCATGTCCTGTTCTTGCAGGAAAAAGGCTGCATGGCTTTCGCGCTCAGCGAAAATGGCGACCAGGACGTTGGCACCGGTTACTTCCTCGCGGCCTGAAGATTGAACATGCACCACGGCGCGGTGGATGACCCGCTGGAAGCCCGCTGTTGGCTGCGCTTCGGAGCTATCGTCCAGGATCAGCCCTTCAAGTTCATTATCGATATATTCGACCAGCTTGCCGCGCAACTCATCGACATCGACATCACAGGCACGCAACACTGCCGAGGCGTCGCCGTCATCAAGAAGTGATAACAGCAGATGCTCAAGCGTCGCGTATTCGTGGGTGCGCTCGTTGGCATATTCCAACGCCCTGTGCAGGGCCTCTTCAAGACTGGACGAAAATGACGTCACGGGCTGATCTCACTCCTTTTCCATCATGCATTGCAGCGGATGATCATTCTGCCGAGAAAAATTCATCACTTGTGCCACCTTGGTCTCTGCCACTTCAAAAGTGAAGACCCCGCATACACCAACACCCTTCTGGTGAACATGCAACATCACCCGTGTCGCGTCTTCCCCTGACTTGTTGAAAAATCGTTCCAGAACATAAACGACGAACTCCATCGGCGTATAGTCGTCATTCAGCAACAGAACCTTGTACAGGCTTGGCTTTTTTGTTTTGGGCCGGGTTTCGGTAACGATGTCTGTTCCGGCATCGTCAGGGC
Source organism: Hyphomicrobiales bacterium (assembly GCA_021775525.1). GTDB lineage: Bacteria > Pseudomonadota > Alphaproteobacteria > Rhizobiales > Methyloligellaceae > UBA2767. The sequence continues at coordinate 45,840 of JAJFHQ010000048.1, read as the reverse complement.
GCTGGTTTTGATTCTTGCGCGACATTCCAAAAGTCTCTCTTCAGGTCTCCAGCTGGTTGTTTGATTTGTGCAGGACATTCTGCACGCAAGGACTCACGGACATTCTTCATTCACTGCCGACAAATCACATACTAACGGTATCAGCGCACCGCCCGCAAATCACACTATGAAGATATAGGCATGCTCCAGCCGATATACGACCCTAATATGGCCCAATACCGGACCGAGCATAAAAAAAGACCCGGCATTTAGGCCGGGTCTCGATAGTCTTGGAGGAAGGGCGCTGCTGCCCTCAATTGCCAAAGGAGATTAGTCCTTCTTGGCAAATGCCGTTTCGACCGGCTTGTATGCGTCCTTGGCAAGGTCGGCATACATCTCGCCAATCTTGGTCACCTGAGACACATAGTCGTCATAGGCCTTCTTGGCATATGTGGTCTGGATTTCAATCGCCTGCTCGACAGACTTCACGCCGATGAGCTGCTCAAATGCGACGGTGCCGTCCTCAATTGCCTTCTTGGTGTACTCGGTCACCTCACCGGCAATAGCCTGAACACCCTTGTTGACTTCACCAAGGTTTTTGACCGCCGTATCAAAGTTTTCCTGGCCAACTTTTTGAATGTCTTCGTAACCCTTAACGTCCATCTCACTCTCCATTAGTCGATCTTCGCCCGGACCGTATTTCGTATTTTCCCGAGCCGTTAATTTTGCAATGCAATAGCTTATATATGCGCTGCAGCATTTATGTCAATAATATTTATTGCACTGCACCATTTTTCTTTTCGAGGAGCACCAATTAACGGATTGGTAACACGCTGGACCGTAAGCTTGAGCCAATGGGCGCCTGCTGTGGAGGCGTTAAATTGGCGGGATACAGGGCCTGTCAAAATTGTACAAACTTGGGGAACAGGGCCGTCTGGTCTTGGGGTAAATGTGTCAAAATGGATGCCGTTACGCCGGTCTTCAGCCGCGCGTATGACCAATGCAGTCGCCGCTTGCCTGCTTGCCGTTGTTGCATTGATCGCAGCTTCCGCAAGTCCGGTTCTCGCGGCAGCACGCTATTCAGCCATGGTGGTTGATGGCCACACCGGTAAAATCCTTTACTCAAAACATGGCGACGCTTTACGCTTCCCGGCGTCACTCACAAAAATCATGACCCTCTATGTTCTGTTCGATCAAATGGACGAAGGAAAATTCCACCCAAACACTCGCCTGAAAGTATCTAAAAATGCATCAAAACAGGCACCGTCAAAACTGGGCCTGAAGCCTGGATCAACCATCAGGGTAAGCGATGCCATCAAGGCGCTGGTGACCAAGTCGGCAAATGACGTTGCGGTTACCGTTGCTGAAAATATCAGCGGGTCGGAGGCCAAATTCGCAAAATTGATGACCGCCAAGGCCCGTGAAATCGGAATGCGGAAAACAGTATTCAAGAATGCATCCGGACTGCCCAACAAGAACCAGGTGTCAACCGCACGCGACATGATAACCATGGCCAACAGGTTGATGTTTGATCATCCGGAAAAATATAAAAATTTCAGCCGCAAATATTTCAAATACAAAAGCAAGAAATACCGCAATCACAACCGCCTGCTGTTCGACTATAAAGGAACTGATGGCATTAAGACCGGCTACACACGCGCATCGGGATTTAACCTGCTCGCCAATGTCCGGCGGGGAAACAAGCATCTGATTGCTGTTGTATTCGGAGGGAGAACGTCTGGAAAACGCAACGCCGCCATGCGGTCTATCCTCAACAAAGCCATGCCAAAGGCGATCGCAAGACTGCCGCGTAAGCACAGGCCAAAGCCGAAAAAGAAATCCGTAAGGGTTGCCACATCATTGCAATTTCCTGCAAAGGCGGCAGCTAATGCCCAGCCAGAACCCTTCAAACAGCGAACAAAACAAGGTGCACCGGAAACCGTTGCCTCATTGCCGCCGGAAACCGCAGCAAGAAATCAGACCACGCATAAAGGCAGCTACCATATCCAGGTTGGAGCTTATGCACGCCAGACGGACGCCATGCAGCGACTCGCCGCGATACAGGTGGAAGCCGGTGATGTCATCAGCGGTCATATGCCATTGTCGGTACCTCTGCACGATGCCAAACGCAATCTGTACCGCGCCCGCTTTGCCGGATTTTCCCGAACTGCAGCTAACAGCACTTGCAGCCAGCTCAAGCGCCGAGCCATCACCTGCGTTGTAATGTCAGCGGAATAGACGCGATTACCGGTGAACAGTTACTGGCCGAGCAACAAGTCCTTGGCCTCGTTGATTTTTGCGGCCAGGTAGGTTGAGCCACCCTGATCGGGGTGCATTCTTTTCATCAATCTGCGATGCGCGCGGCGAATATCGATCTTGCTCGCGTCCGGTTCAAGCCCGAGAATGTCATAAGCCTGATCCCTCGACATGGGGCCGTCTGACCGGCCCCCGTAAGCACTGCTGTTCTTCGCTTTTTCACCGGCATCTTCGCGCCACTCCGGCATGCGTCGATCCATGTAGGCCTCAAGCAGCTGCGCCGCCTGCGAGTCCGGTTTCAGACATTCGTTCCACAGCTCGATCACTTCGCTTTCACTCATGGATGACAGCGCCCGTGACGCGAATTTGCCCCTGATGACCCGGCCTTCCATGTCGCCGGTGTCATGATCCAGTTCCATTTCAACTGTCCGGGTACGCACGCGTGATTGCTGGCCTTCACTCTTGTTTGCGTTGCCTGGAAAGGGATTGAAGCCTGAGAAATTTCCCTTCAGCAGGGATATGGCAAGGACACCCAGGGGTACCGCCAGTGGAAAGCGACCGGTCAAAGTGAAGAATAACGCCATTAGCAGTGCACCAAATCCCGCCATTTTACGCATGTTCTGGGCCAAAGTTTTCGGGTTGGAATTGAGGAAGGAGCGCAGCGCCGCATAGACGATGAGCAGGATAAGCACTGCGAGAATAAGATAATGCATATGCGTTAGGACAGTTGCTCCAGCAGCGCCCGGGCACCACCCGATTCACCGCCATAATTTTCCAATGCCTTGCGCCCACCGGCAGCATAAACGGCCACGGCGGACAGCAACTCCCGCAATTGCGCGGCAGAACCCGCATCGAAACGGCAATAAGCTCCGCCGGTCAAGCGGGCAATCTCGCGAAAAGCGATTTCAGCACTTTGGTCGTTGCCTTCCTGAAACAGGAATACAGGCATACCCAACAGTCCCAATTCCCCGGCGGTCGCGGAGAGATCATCGATGTTCTCTTCCATGCAATCGCCAACATAGACCAGTGCATTGACCTTGGACTTTCCGGATTCGCTCAGTGCATGGTTCAAAACACGGCCAATCTGGGTGTGTCCACCACGACAGGAGACCTGGGTCATAAGGCGTGCCAGGCTTTCAGGGTTTTTCACCCAATTGCTGGTCTTGCATTCCCCGATGCCACGAAAATATACCAACTGTACATCAATGCCACCGACGACCTTTACAGATGAAAACATGCTGGCCTGCAAACCAAGCGCCATGTCCCAGGTGGGTTGGCGGCTCATGGTGGCGTCCATGGCGAATATCAGCCGCCCGCGCGCTCCCGACGTATCCGGAATTGCAAGCGATTTCACCTTGCCCAAAAAGGCATCGATTTCGACAGCGCTGGAATGTGCATCGGGCAGGCTTTCACCAGTGTTACCAGCCTTTGGCGATGGTGCTTTGTTTTTCGGCATTGACGACTTCGTGTATTCCGGCAAGCCCTTTGCATTTGCAGGGCTTTTGGATTTAAACCTCATCCTACAAATGGTGGCGGACGGCTCTTACTGCAATGGCACTCCTGTCATGCGCCACCAACAAGACCGGGACAGTGTCCATGCCGAACAGCATAGCAACCATTACAACCATCGACGACCTTAGAAAAACAGTTTGTGCATGGCGTTCAGCAGGTGAGAAAATTACGCTTGTACCGACAATGGGCGCGCTGCATGACGGACATCTTTCGCTCGTCAAGCTTGCCGGCAAGACCGGCGACCGCACTGTGGTCACGATATTTGTCAACCCGGCCCAGTTTGCACCGCATGAAGATTTTGACAGTTATCCCCGCGAACATGAAAAAGACTTGGAGCTGTTGGCCGCGCTCGATGTGGATCTCGTTTTCATGCCTCCTCGGGTTGAAGTTTACAAACAGGACTTTTCCACTCATGTCACTGTAGAGGGTCTGAGCGAAGGACTGTGCGGTGCATCGCGACCTCATTTTTTTGGCGGTGTAGCCACCGTGGTTGCGAAACTGCTCAACCAGTGCCGCCCTGATGTGGCAATATTCGGAGAGAAGGATTACCAGCAACTTCTGGTGATCCGCCGCATGGCACGCGATCTGGACATGAATGTTGAAATCCTGGGCGGGCCAATCATCCGCGAGACTGATGGACTCGCCATGTCTTCGCGCAATGCCTACCTCACATCAGTTGAGCGCGAAAAAGCCCCGCTGCTGCACCAGACCATCTCTGCAATCGCCAAGGCACTCGCGAATGGCAAACCGCTTGACCCCGCACTCAAGGATGGCTGCAAGAGCCTCGGGAATTCAGGATTTGATGTGGACTACCTGGAAGTGCGCAACGCAGACACGCTGGCGCTTATTGAAGGTCCTGTGCATGAGCCTGCACGAGTTTTCGTAGCAGCGATGCTGGGGAAGACACGGCTAATTGATAACGTCGCGGTTACCGACGCCGAGAAATAGGCACTCTCAAAGCAATCCCAACTCGATCAATTCACCACGCATTTTTTCGGGCAGTGCGTCCAGATCTGACTCGGCTAGCCCCAAATCTTCAGGCGCGTCTTCACGCGCCAAATATCGCCAGCCCTGGAATGCCCGCCTGGGGTGCGGACGTGTGGGCACGAGCAAGTGATCAAGAATGATGTCACAGCGCCGGATGCCATCATCCCCCCGGACTTTTCTCAATTCGAGGATAGCCTGACGAACAAGGACGACCCCCTTGATGACCCAAAAGATCGACCCTCCATCAAGCAGTTCTTCACGCCGACGGGGCATCTGACGCGTTCGGTGAAACAATTCACGCGGCTCGCCATTCACCTCGGCCTGGGCCAAACGGAACGCCTGCCGCTCGCACAAATGCGTAACACTGTCGATGCCAACACATAATTTGATGAGATGAATGCCCATACTGCAAACGCCGTTTCAGCTCGCCTCTACTCACCGCGCATCAAATTTACTCAATACAATGGCGCTGCGCTGATATATAGGCGGGATGAAGACTCTTCTCACGCATGTGCACAAGATGTGGACGTAATATGAAACCACACCGGAAGTCAGTTCTGCTTAGAGGCAGTGTTACCCAGCAAATAAGGCTGTTCTCAGGTTTGATCCTGTTTGCGTTCGCAGCCACGCATTTTCTCAACCATGCCCTGGGGCTGTTCTCAATCGATGCCATGATGGAGGCACAGAGCTGGCGCACCGCAATCACCCGGTCTGTGCCCGGGGGCATTGTACTCGGGCTTGCGCTTATTGCGCATATCGCTCTGGCGCTGTTCAAGCTGGTTCGCAGGCAAACTTACAAGATGGCCCCGTGGGAGGTGGCGCAAATACTTCTTGGTCTCTCAATTCCATTTCTTCTGTTTCCCCACATCGTGAACACACGGGTGGCGCACACATTTTTTGGTGTGAACGACATCTATTTTTACGAACTCGTGAAGCTGTGGCCAAACAAGGGCTGGAACCAGACGATATTGCTTCTGCTGGTCTGGATCCATGGTTGCGTGGGGATCCATTACTGGCTGCGTCTCACGCGCTGGTATAGCGGTGTATTTCCAGTTCTACTTGCATTAGCGGTTATCGTCCCCATAACAGCCATCTCGGGTTTCATGGTCGCCGGTCGCTACGCCAATATTGCCATCACTGATCCGGCCATTTTTGAAAACCTTAAAGCCGTTTCTAACTGGCCGAATGCGGATGCCGGTAAGGCAATTGCCGCTTACGGGACCCAGGCAAAATACGGATTTTATATTTTGCTAGGCGGGCTGATGCTAATTTTTGCAGGACGCCTGATTGCAAATTCCCAACGCCCGAAAGTCGCCGTGAACTACTCTCCGGAGCCCTCGGTCAGCGGAATCAGTGGCGCGACGCTTCTTGAAATCAGCCGCATGAACAACATTCCCCATCTTTCTGTTTGCGGTGGCAGGGCGCGCTGTTCCACTTGCCGGGTCAATGTTATTTCTGGCGGCGAATATCTCCAACCGCCATCGCGCGCTGAAGCAGAAACCCTGAAAAGCATTTCCGCTGGACCCGGTGTCCGCCTGGCCTGCCAATTACGGCCATATGCCGAAGTCACGGTCGACCTGCTGTTATCTCCTGTCAGTACGGAGACCCGTGCCAAAAGCAAGGAAGTGAAAGGCATGGAGCGGGAACTGGCCATCCTGTTCTTTGATTTACGGGGTTTCACAACACTGAGTGAGGGCCGCCTGCCCTATGATGTCGTGTTTCTGCTCAACAGGCTGTTTGATACTGTCGGCACGGTAATCCACGAGGAGAGTGGCTGGATTGACAAATATCTCGGCGATGGCCTCATGGCCGTGTTTGGCCGCGATGGAGACCCTGAAACGGCCTGCCGTCAGGCCATCAAGGCCGCCCACAGGATCGACCTTGCCCTTGATGGCTTGAACCAGGCTCTTGAAGGCGAAGTTGACCAGCCCTTACAGATCGGGATGGGGCTACATGTCGGACCGTTGGTGCTTGGAGAGATCGGGCATTCATCATCAGCAGCCATGACGGTCATTGGCAGCACAGTCAACGTAGCAGCCCGCCTGGAATCGGCAACCAAAGACCTTGAGTGCCAGATGATCATCTCGAATCAGGCCGCCAAGCGTGCTGACCTGGACACCTCCGGGCTTGAGATGAAAAGTTTAACCGTTCGCGGCGTCAAAAAGCCGATGAAAGTTCTCCGCGTCGAGCAAGCGCGCCAGCTTCCCGTGCAGATATTACCTGAGGTGCGTATCGAGCCCGTTTCCGATGCAAAATGAACACATACCTTTGCAACATCTGCCAATCCACTATATCGATTAGGCGACAGCCGCCTTACAAAAACGGACAATAATCAGCCTGTGATGGCCCAATCTGAACTCGACCAACTGCTTCGCGCCGCCGCCAATGGCGATAGGGCTGCGTTTCGCGCACTTTATAATGCTTCAAGTGCGAAACTGTTTGGCGTTGCGGTACGTATCTTGAAAAGAAGTGATCTGGCTGAAGATGTGATTCAAGACGCCTATCTCAAGATTTGGGATGCGGCGCCCAATTTTCGTCCCGAGCTGGGCTCGCCCATGAGCTGGATGGTTGCGATTACCAGAAACAGGGCAATCGATGTATTGCGCAAACGAACCGAAGTAGGCGTTGAGGATCAAAAAGACGGCGGAGAACGGGAAGATGACGCCCCGGACCCGTACCAGATGACGGTCCAGAATAATGAGTTGAAAGCGTTGCTCAGTTGTATGGAAAGGCTTAATCCTGACCAGAGACAATGCCTGCTAATGGCTTATTATTACGGATATACACACGAGGAAATATCTGAACGCATGTCTACACCTGTTGGCACAGTAAAGAGCTGGATTCGCCGCGGACTGGCCAAGGTCAAGGAGTGCCTTGGCGATGGCTAAGCACGATCACGATATCCTTGCCGGTGAATATGCGCTGGGCACGCTCGACGCGCAGGAGCGCTCGGAAGCGGATCGTCTGAAGGTTTCCGATTCGTCCTTTGCACGCGCCGTCAGCGAATGGGAGGCAAGACTCAGCCACCTGAATGAAGCCGTGCCGCCAGTCGAACCACCTGCCTCCACCTGGAACAAGATCGAGGCAGCACTTGCTGCACAAGTTCCTGCGGGCAATACAGCGCTGTCGGACCTCGCCCAACAAATGGTTGATCTGAAGCGCAGCCTTGCCGTGTGGAGATACGCAACAATGGGCGCTGTAGCTGCAGCACTTGCGCTAGCCGTTGTCTGGATTGGCGGTCTGGACACCTCATTAAGGCAAGCGCCTCCTGAAGAGCGTTATGTGGCCATGCTGCAAAGCGACAAGGGTGAAACCGGTTTTGTCGTCACCATGAACATGAATGGAAAACAGTTTGCCATCCGGCCAGTGTCCGCACAGGAACCTGCCTCAAGCAGCTACGAGCTTTGGGCCATCATGAAAGATGGTAAAAAGCCTCCCATGACATTGGGGCTTGTTGGCACCGGTGCTTACGCCATGATGGATGCACCGGCGGAAATTGATCACAAAATGCTTGAAAAAGGCGTTCAGCTTGCCATCAGCCTGGAGTCTAAAGGCGGTGCGCCCACCGGTAAATCCATGGGGCCGGTCATGTTCGCGGGCCTTCTTGTGAAACAAACGCCGTAATTTACCGCCCTGACCGCGAGGGGCGGAATGTTTCAATCAAAACGCCTGTCTTTTTTGATGCCGGCCATGTTCGCCCTGCTGTGGGCATCGAGCTATGTCACCTCGCGTATCGGACTGGATGACATATCACCGGTATTGTTTGTTGCCATTCGCCTGGTTATCGCTGCCCCCTTGATGCTGTTGCTGGCGATTTTTATGCGCAAGGAGGCCCTGCCTGCCCTGCCCCATTGGCCGCACCTGATGATCGGCGGCGCGCTGGTGCATGGCGTAACGCTTGGTGCAGCTCATGTAGCGCTGATTACAGTCGATGCAGCTCCACTGGCCCTGGTTCATGCCATTCATCCAGTACTGACCGCTGCCATTGCCGTGCCACTGCTCAATGAACGTTTTACGCCACGCCAATGGACCGGAATGGTGCTGGGGCTTGCAGGCGTCTCACTGGCCTTCCCCTTTGCCGCCACACAATGGACTGTCATCGCACTGGTTGGGCTGTCGCTTGCAGGCCTTACCGGCGGCACGCTCTACCTCAAACGCTTCACCTCTAATATTGCACCCTTCCCCGCCACTGCGATTCAACTGGCGGGGGGCGCGACTGCAAGTGTACTGGGGGTCCTGGCGTTCGAGACGCCTCACGCGGTCTGGACGCCTACCCTCATGGCCATGATTGGCTGGAATATCGTGATGATCTCCATTGTCGGTATGGGGATTTATTCGCTTATGCTCATGCGCGGACAAGCCGGACGGGCCGCTTCCGCATTTTTTATTGTTCCGGGATCTGCCGCGTTGATGGCATGGATCAGCCTGAATCAGACACTCGGCGTGCTTTCACTTGCCGGTCTGGTTCTGGCCAGTTTTGGCGTATGGCTGGTGTGGCGACACACTGATTGATTTCGGAAAGCAGTCCTACGGCTTTTCCACCGGACCGCCCGCCTTCTTCCAGCCTGAAAAGCCACTATCGATATGTGCAACGGGCTTCAGTCCCATGCGTTGCGCCACATCAGTGGCCAATGCTGAGCGCCACCCTGACGCGCAATGGAGAATGAACTTCTTTTTCTGTGCAAAAATTTCCTTGTGATAAGGGCTTTCCGGGTCGATCCAGAATTCGAGCATACCGCGCGGACAATGGAATGAACCGGGTATTTTTCCTTCTCGCTGCAACTCCCGCACATCACGGATATCAACGAACACCACATCTATGTCGTCAAGCATTTCCATAGCCTCTTCGGCTGATACTTCCTCGATTGTCTTCTTGGCGACTTCAACCAGCTGTTTCACACTCGTGGTGATGTCCTGCGCCATTACATGCCTCCTGAAACAAATTATCCTGGTATCCTACTGTCCCGGAAAGAGCGCGGATGTTCTCCCGGTGAGCCTGTATATCACCAACCCTGCCCATTCACGTACCGCGCTATCAATCCTGCGCCAACCTTCTGACGCTTTGGGAAAGAACCGGTACAAATCCGCAAGCCCGCGGGTTCTGTAGTCAACGGGCCATGGTTCAACCTTGAAGCCAACAGCGCTGAAACATCCCATGGCGCGCGGCATATGGTAGGCCGACGTCACCAGAAGCCATCGCGCCTGAGACTCCGGATTGATCAATTCCTTGCTGTACCGGGCATTCTGGTACGTGTTCTTTGCGCGCCGTTCCAGTATCAGCCTGCCGCGAGAAATGCCCAATTCCTCGAGAAGTGTCATCGCGCCTTCTGCTTCGCTTGTCTTGTCACCGAAGATCGCACTTGAGCCGCCGGTGAACACGACTTTGGCATTCGGGAAACGATTTGCCAGCAAGGCGGCCTCAACAAGCCGGTCGCCAGCCTCGTTCAATGCCAAGGAACCACGCGCTGCCGTTATGGACATGTCCTGAGCGCCACCGAGTATGAGAATTCCGGCTGGCGGCGGACCAGCCTCAACTTGGCTACGCTCGAAACGGTTTTCCAGCGGGAGGAGCAACGCATGCCCCAACGGCGACAATCCGCCAACCAGCCATATCACGCCGGCAGCAAAGACGATCCAGCGCCCGGTGCGGGCCCAACGGCTCCACAGCAAGGCAATCCCAACTATCAGGAGAAAAAGGACTGCATTAGAAGGTTGCAAGAAAAACCAGATGAATTTTGAAAGATAAAAAAACATGGGGTAACGTCATGCTTGTTTGGGGGGCATCGCGCCTGATTTATACTCGTTCCCGGGCGCGTTTTTCAGATTCGCGTTTCAGCATCCGGTTCATGGCCTGGAATCCCATATCGAGCGCTTTTGATTGGCGTGTATACATCGCGCCGCCCAAGATTCCGCCAAATGTCTCAAACTGCTCAAACCGACAACGGCCTGTATCTTCGGGCACGACCCGAAATCCATGTTCTGCATCGAACATCCCGAGAAATTTACGCACGCGCCAGCGAAATTCCCGGCCATTTTCAAGCTCTACGATCTCAGGACGCAATGATATTCCCTGACCTCCGGGCGCTGCAATGATCACGTCAATCCGACCAGCCTTGGAAAGCTGGCCGGATGCCTTCATGACCGGATTCCAAGCCGCCCAGCCATCAAGATCACTAATGACTTCCCAGACAACGTCGGCGGGCGCGCCAATTCCAATTTCCGTGTGCAGTGATTTCAACCGGTAAGCCCTGATGATGCGGATATGGCGCGAGCCTAACCGCAGGCCAACAGTTCCACAACTATATCCGCGCGGATCATTGCGCGGTGTTCAACTCATCTCGCCAGGCTCGCAATTGCAGAGCACGCGCAGCCTTCACCTCGATCGTGCAGGCCGGCCCAACGAATTCAGCCCTGTCTTGAGCAAACAGCACATAGGGGACTCTGCAATCCTCTGACTGATATTTTATCCAGAGGTTCTGCGAATGCTGCAATTTCTCCCGCTGTGGAGGTTTGAGCTGCGTGAGAAGAGCCGCAAATTCCTTTTGAACAAGCTGACTCCACAAGACGAACTCGCGTTCGTCGCATTCTATCTTGTCCTCGCGGTGGGCATTGTCAGGCTGTGCCTTGCACGGCGCTGTCACGCGCCCGATACAGGCACGCCCGCTACGTGCGGCAGCGCGTTCGCTATCCACACAGCCATGGATAAGGGCATTGGTAATGTTCGGATCATTGCTGATTGCTGGATCTATCCAATATGCATAGGCAAACGCAGCGATCAACGGTACCGCGATAGAAAAACCCCGGCACTTGCACAGAACTGGCTTGAACATCGCTTCAATCCTTTCCGATAACGCACGCAAACAGCTACGCTCTCCTTGGGTATAGCCGCCACCAACAGGCGTGACTAAATCAAGAATAGTTGAAACAAATGCGATTGCCGGCATACGAACGATCCGGTCACTGATGAATTGGGATGGAGAAAGTGACGCAGCAACAAGCTGCACCCGCCAGCTTAGTCCCAGTCAGGTGCAAAGTCGAAATCAACCATCCGGCCTCCGGGATGGGCGAGGCCTGAGATGCGCTTCATCTCGTCCCCACTGAGTCTGAAATCGGCAATGTCGTAAGCAGCGATGATGTTCTCGGGCTTTGAGGAGCGCGGGATAGCGATAACTTGTTCCTGCTGCACCAACCATCGCAGCGTCACCTGCCCCGCACTTTTGCCGTGGATTTCACCGATTTCTTTCAAGGTGATCTCTTCGAACACGCGCCCTTTCGCCAGTGGTGAATATGCAGTCAGTGCCATGCCATGTTTGCGGCAGACTCCGAGTACCGGCGACTGGTCAAGGTAGGGATGATATTCGACCTGATTGACGGCGAGCGGTTCACTTGAATGCGATGCGGCTTTCTCAACCAGCGAGACATTGAAGTTTGAAACGCCAATATGCCGTGCAAGCCCTCTATCTTTTACGTCTTTTAAAGCAAGCATGGTCTCTTCTATCGGCGTTCCCTTGTCCGGCCAGTGCATGAGCACCAGATCCACATAGTCCAGCTTTAAGCGAACAAGACTTTCTTCTACCGATCGTTGTAAAGGTCCATCGCCCGCGCAGTCATGCCAGACTTTGGTGGTCAGAAAAATTTCCTCGCGGAGAACCGAACTGGCGCGTACCGCTCTCCCCACTTCGCGCTCATTGTCATACATGGCGGCAGTGTCGATATGGCGATAACCGGCATCGAGGGCAGTGGTAATGCAGGTTTCACATGTCGTTCCTCGCAAGTCCCATGTGCCGAGACCAATTGCGGGAATTACAGCCCCATTCGCTTTAACGCTGTGAATCATTCTAGTACCACCCGGCTTTATTTCATCCCGCAATAAACCCCGGGCATGCTTAAACCAGCCACAAGGCGGCAAGCCCCAGGAACGCGAAGAATCCGACCACGTCCGTCACCGTGGTAACGAATGCCCCTGAGGCAACAGCCGGGTCAATATCGAGTGTATCCAGCGCCATGGGTATGAGTATCCCGAACAATCCGGCTACGAGCATATTGATGATCATGGCCAATGCAATAACCAGCCCCAGCAAATCGCTCCCGAACCAGAAATAGGCCACGGCGCCGATAATGACGGCGAACATCAATCCATTCAGCAGCCCTACCAGGACTTCGCGCGTAATGACACGCCTGGCGTTGACCGGCCCAAGTTCATGGGTTGCCAGAGCCCGCACTGCAACCGTCATGGACTGGGTACCGGCATTCCCCCCCATCGAGGCAACAATGGGCATCAGCACCGCCAGCGCCACCATCTGCTCAATTGTCGCATCAAACAGGGATATGACCCATGAGGCGAGTACAGCTGTTGCCAGATTGACCAACAGCCATATGAACCTGCTGCGCGTGGTGCTCAAAACCGTATCGGAAACGGACTCATCGCCAACCCCACCGAGGCGATGAATATCCTCCTCAGCCTCGTCTTTGAGAACCTCCATGATGTCATCGGCCGTGATAACACCGAGCAGGCGGGCATCCTCATCGACGACGGGAGCCGACATCAGGTCGTAACGTTCAAATTCCAGCGCGACCTCTTCCTGGTCTTCCTCGGCCGTGACCTGGTGAACTTCAAGGTCGGCAACATCCTCAATCTTGACCGGACGCTTGGTTCTAAGCAGCCTGTCTAGTGGAACGCGGCCGACCAGATGGTGTGAAGGATCGACAATCCAGATCTGTGTAAAGGCGTTGGGAAGATCATCCTCCTCGCGCATATAATCGATGGTCTGGCCGACAGACCAGAATGGCGGAACGGAAATAAAATCCGTCTGCATGAGGCGGCCAGCTGAATCTTCGGGATAATCAAGTGAGCGCTCCAGCGCTACTCGCTCGCTTTTCGGCAACTTTGCCAGGATATCTGACTGTTCGCTCTGCTCGAGGTCTTCCAGCAGGTAAACCGCATCGTCTGACTCCAGCTCCCGAACTGCCTCGGCCACTTGCTCGTTAGGCATCAACTCCAGAACCTGATCACGCACAGGTTCTTCCAACTCGCTCAACGTACCCGGATTGAAATCCTCACCCAGCGCATCAATCAGCTGTCCGCGCTGCTCACCGCGCAAATGTTCTATGAGGTCAGCAAGGTCGGCGTCATGAATTTCGCCTGCCAGCGCGCGAACTTCGTTGCCCTTGCCTTCTTCCAGGGCAAGCTCGACCGAGCGGACAAAATCGGGAAGAAGTGCGCCTTCCGAATCCCGCATCTCTATTTCGTCGGGCTCATCCTGCATTGCATCGCCTAACTTTTCAGCGTCGGGTCATTTGACCTGTATCAGCGCTCTTCGACACCCCCAAGAGAGCCGCCAGACCACGGTAGAGAAGCATATTTCAACAGCAATTTTGGTTAACTACGCTCGACATTGACCGAATTAACTCTTGTTTTCTGCGATCCTCCAGACAAAAATAGAAGTATTAGTAAGCGTAACCCAGCCACCGGGGGGAAGTAATGCGTAATGGGGTGGCTAGCCTGTCAGTGTGCGCGCTCGCGTTAATGAGCGTAACACCCGCATCAGCTAGCGATTGTATGAATAATCCTGACGCTCTTGGCGTCTCGCGAGTCCTGGAAATAGATACTTCCGACGGACCTCGCTTCGGCAAACTCCAATATAAGAAGACGCTTGACCTTCAGCCCAAGGAAATTGTGCTGACGTTCGATGACGGGCCCCATCCTAAAAATACGCAGCGCGTGCTTGAGGCCCTGAAGAAAGAGTGCGTGAAGGCAACCTTTTTTCCCGTCGGAACCATGGCCCAGAATTATCCCGAGGTGCTCCAGGGCGTAGCGGACGATGGCCACACCATCGGAGCGCACTCCTGGTCTCACCCGAATATCGGGCGCATGTCCAAGGCCAGGGCAACCAACCAGATTGAACGCGGGTTCCGCACGATCAATGCAGCCGTTGACCAGCAGATCGCACCATTTTTCAGATTTCCAGGTCTAAATGATAGCCACATCATGAAAGCCTATGCGACCAGGCGCGGATACGCGATTTTCTCCACTGATGTCAGTTCCGATGACTGGCGCGGGATTGGTCCACATACAATTATCAAGCGCACCATGTCGCGGCTCAATCAAAAGCAAGGTGGAATTATCCTGTTTCACGACACCAAGTTCGCAACGGCAGCTGCTGTACCTGCTTTTCTGCGTGCTTTGAAGAAAGGTGGCTACAAGATCGTGCATATCGTACCGGCAAATAATTATGGCTCGGTAAAAAGTGCGACAGCCAAAACTGGTGGCGCAGAGCAGGCAACGATTGCCAAGCTTGAGACAGCTGGGAAGCCGGAAGCTGATGCATCCGTTGCACCGGTCAAGCGCTAGGCAAATCTGCTAGGGCCTGATCCCGGATTAGGAGAGAGTGGTGCGGTCGAGAAGACTCGAACTTCCACGGGATATTATCCCACAGCGACCTCAACGCTGCGCGTCTACCAGTTCCGCCACGACCGCAAAGTCTCTCTCCCTACGGAGAACTGCGTCCCATGTAGCAAACACAGGCCACACGGGCAAGCAAGAGACGCGCATGGGTCATGCGGCGTCGCTCGGCAAGCCTACCGGCTATGGCTTGCTTGTGTCCCGATTGATTTTTCCGGTTATGGAAATGGCGATCTTGTCGCCATGAACGACCACATCGCCCTTTGCGATCGGCGTATTGTTGGCGAGGACCTGAACCTCTTCATTTTCAAGTGTGGTAAGTTCAATAACGGCTCCCCGGCCCATCTTGAGAAGATGATTGACCGGCATTGTTGATTCACCGAGAACGACGGTGAGTTCAATTGGTACTGTGTTGATTGATTCCATTGCGCGTCTCAAACTCCATTGCCTGCCTGGAAATTTATTAGAAGGGACGACGCAGTACCATATAGTGCCCGACTTGTTGGATACACTCTTCACGATTGAGGTTACCGGTTGGTAAAGCCGAACAAAATAATCAGTGGATTTGAGCCTTCCAGAAACATGATCCATGACATTGAATGGCGCGTCAGTGGCACACCTGTCGACTATACGCAGGCCGTTTACGAGATGGAACGCCATGTTGCGGAAATCCGGGCAGGTACTGCAACCGAATGCGTCTGGCTACTGGAACACCCTCCCGTTTACACGGCTGGTACCAGCGCAAACCCTAGAGATTTGCTCACTCCGGACCGTTTTCCTGTCATCAGGACAGGGCGCGGCGGCCAGTACGCTTATCACGGACCTGGGCAGCGCATTGCCTATGTGATGCTGGATTTGAGCAAACGTGGCAAAGACGTCCGCGCCTTTGTTTGCGCCCTTGAAGACTGGATTATCGAGGCACTTTCCACTTTTGAGATCAGGGGCGAGAGACGAGACAAGCGAATCGGTGTTTGGGTTTCACGGCCCGAACGAGGTCATGGTTATGAAGACAAGATCGCAGCCATAGGCGTACGCGTAAGACGCTGGGTTACGTTTCATGGATTCAGCCTGAATGTGGACCCTGAACTTGAGCACTATTCCGGGATCGTACCCTGCGGTGTGATGGACCACGGCATCACAAGCCTGGCGGACCTTGGCAAATCAGTATCGATTGATGAGGTCGATGCAGCACTCAAGGCGTCATTCGCAACTTATTTCAAACCGAACGCTTTATCCTGAATCCTGCCTCGACGGGGCTGTGGTGAAGAATGTATTCAACTGAGCTGACATCGGCTGCTGGTGGCCCTTCAGCGCATAGCTTCAACATTTCGTCCACGCGGATGATCAGACCTGAAAAGACCGCCTGAACCGATCCATCCCGCCTGTTACGAACCCAGCCATCCAGATTGAGCCGCCTTGCATTTTCCACGGTCCAGCCACGAAACCACACGCCTTGGACCCGCCCCTCAATCAGCACTTTAACGGCTTTATTGTCCTGTAATGGTTGTGGCGACCCGTCTTTGATCATCGGTTCCGAATGCTGATTTGTGATCGGGGCCACGAGGCCCCCTGACCCTGTTCGCTACCATGCGGTCATAAAGCTCTGCAATAATTACACTTGCCGTACGTTCAAACAGAAACGGGAATATTGCATGCAGCAAACAACACGTCGCGCCTGCAAACATCCGAACTGAAAACGTAGCCGCAGAAATCATATGCTGAAAATAATTCTCACCCACTGATCTTGGATGCTCGGTAAAGAGTTTCATTTATGAGTCCCCCTGTTCTGATGGTCAGGACCATATGAAAAACATTGCAGAAAGTGGTTTTTTTAATTTCTAATAGTGGCAATTATTTTAGTTATTATTTCTTATTTTTAGAGTTATCTTAGTATTATATTCTATTTCATGATCCATTCTTAAAATTAATAAATTTTTTGCACACTATCGCGGAAAGCGTATAGGTTTTGCCCGGCCGCGAACTGGTATACGACTTTCACCAATCGGGCGCTCCGGAAGCCAGGACTGTAATTCATCAATATAGGCTTCGGGTAGCCCGAATTCCCTGGCGCCGGGCAGCACCGCTGTCGCCATGTAACGCACTCTGGCGCGTCCGTCATAGGTGCGCGTTCCAGCATATACGACGGCTGGTGCAAAGGCCCCGCTCTCCATGACTATGCTGACCTGCCGCCGCCGGTAATTGCCCCATGCAATGCCTTCATATTTGTCGAGAGCATGAAAATGCGCGGCAGTGCAACGCCACAACACCCCGTGAACAAGAGCGCCCTTATCTGGGAGTATCGATGCAGAGCCGCGGGTATTTACGTGAAAGCGCCAGTCGCCCAACTGTGCCGGACCCACGGCACGCGCACCGGGACATCGCATCGCCATTTGAGCGGGCGACATATTTGAACCGTAGGCGAAATAGAGACGCATGGTCTTTAACTGCCGTGACTCAGCTTTGCGGTCCTATCATGGCCAGAATAATGACCGGGATGAACCAGAAACTGAACCCCAGGATACCCCAGAGCAACACGTTACGCCGCCTTTTCCTGGCCATGGAGACGCAAATGGCAGTGAAGGCAATACAGATCGCGATGACAATGAAAAATCCCAAGGCCTATTCAAACTCCATGATCGTTGCATCAACGGCCAGGCTGTCACCCGGACCTGCTAGAATTTCGGCAACCGTCGCATCACGCTCCGCTCGCAGGATGTTCTCCATCTTCATTGCCTCCACCACGCACAACACCTCACCCGCCTTGACCTGCTGACCCTTCTCCACATGTATGGAAACAACCAGACCCGGCATTGGACATAACAGTTGTTTTGAAGTGTCGGGCGGCACCTTCACCGGCATCAGATCGGCGAGTTCAGCCTCGCGATGAGTATAGACATAAGCAGAGACATGGACTCCGCGATACGACAGGTCAAACCCATTGAGAATGGGGCGCACCTGAACGGATAGCTCCACCCCGTTGAGTTTTCCAATCCAGATCGGCTCGCCGAACCACCAATCGAATGTGACCTTGTTCCGGTCATGCTCTTGGCCTTTATCGTCCAGGAGGGCGACCTCGATATCATCGCCAAATTGCCCGCTCACCATAACCTGCTGGCTTTGATCTCCAAGCTGGACAATGCGCCTATGCGCAAACCTCACGCCTTCACCCCCCATTTGATGAGTGATTTCACGGCGGCGCTGATTGGCGAGGTGATCTATCGCCGCGGCAACTATCGTGAAGGTTATGCGTTCCTGACTATCAGGTAGCCGATGAAAAAATCCATCGGGATATTCCTCAGCGATAAATCCCGTCGAGATTTCCCCTGACCGCCATCTTGGATGCTCCATGATGGCCGACAGGAACGGGATATTGTGCTGAATGCCGCTGATATAAAAAGCATCCAGCGCCCGAATCATATGATCGGTGGCCGCGTCCCGCGTGCTGGCATGAGTAATCAGTTTTGCGATCATTGGGTCGTAATAGACCGAGATCTCTCCCCCTTCGCTCACGCCGGTGTCATTGCGGATTGTCAACCCAGCTCTTACACCCTCCTCCGGAGGCCGGTAGGACGCCAGCCGCCCAGTTGACGGGAGGAAATTCCGGAACGGATCTTCTGCGTAGACGCGGGCTTCAATAGCCCAGCCGGTGAGTATAATGTCTTTTTGCGTGAGCTTGAGTTTCTCTCCACTTGCAACCCGGATCATCTGCTCGACCAGATCAACCCCGGTGATCAGTTCTGTCACCGGATGCTCGACCTGCAAGCGGGTATTCATCTCGAGAAAATAAAAATTTTTATCCTTGTCGGCGATAAATTCGACCGTGCCGGCGCTGGCGTAGTCCACCGCTTTTGCCAACGCAACTGCCTGCGCACCCATTTCAGCGCGCACCTTTTCATCGAGGAACGCACTAGGAGCTTCTTCTATGACTTTCTGGTTCCGGCGCTGGATCGAG
This sequence comes from Hyphomicrobiales bacterium, assembly GCA_021775525.1. Classification (GTDB taxonomy): domain Bacteria; phylum Pseudomonadota; class Alphaproteobacteria; order Rhizobiales; family Methyloligellaceae; genus UBA2767. The sequence continues at coordinate 26,752 of JAJFHQ010000048.1, read as the reverse complement.
CATTCACGCTCGCCCAGATGGATGACGTTGCCCTGCCCGTCCGCCAGGACTTGAATTTCAATATGGCGGGGCTCTTCGATAAATTTTTCAACAAAAATCCGGTCATCGCCAAAACTCGATTTGGCCTCCGACTTCGAGGACGCAAACCCTTCCGCAACTTCTTCGGCGGAATAAGCAATCCGCATACCTTTCCCGCCACCTCCGGCGGACGCCTTGATCATGACCGGGTAGCCGATCTCTCCTGCTATTTTTTCCGCTTCCTTGGCGTCCTCGATGACCCCGAGATGGCCCGGCACGGTATTTACCTTTGCCTTGGATGCAAACTTCTTCGACTCAATCTTGTCACCCATCACCTCGATGGCTTTGATATTGGGTCCAATGAAGGTGATGTTAGCTTTGGCCAGCGCCTTGGCGAATGCCGCATTTTCAGATAAAAATCCGTAACCGGGATGGATGGCTTCAGCACCAGTTTCCTTGGCGGCGGCAATGATCTTGTCGATAACCAGATAGGATTCAGCCGCGGCAGGTGGCCCAATCAGAATAGCCTCATCGGCCATCTCCACATGAACCGCATTACGATCAGCCTCGGAATAGACTGCAACTGTCTTGATGCCCATTGCCTTGGCAGACTTGATAACGCGGCAGGCAATCTCGCCACGGTTGGCTATAAGGATTTTCTTGAACATAAACGGTCGTGCACCCCTTTTGAATTTCAGCACGCGGAGTTTAGCGCGAGTCACGTACCATTACGCTAAAACTTATAGCCAAAGGCTGAAATGTCTGGCGCATACCACTCGGCCATCATGTTACGTGTCTCATCAGTGAAGTGTTGGCGATAACCGCGCTGATCTTTCTTGTGTGAGACATTTGCCTTTGGCAAATTTATTTTATCTTTTATTCCAATGTCTTTCAGTGCTTTTTCAAAGTCTTTCTCGACATCTTCATAGAGACCCACAAAATCTACTGCGATGGCCCCGTCTATGGCGTAAATGTCGTAATTTCCAACATAGGCCTTGGTCTTGTTCATGAGAAACTGGTTGAAAGACGGCGGATTCTCCTTCCCTCGCGTCTTGTAAAAATAGAATGACACCTGACGGTCCCAGGGGTTCCGCTCAAATGCGAATTTGTAATAGCTGTTCCAGATGTCCTCCCCGATATAACGACGTACACGCCAGCCCGGCATATGCTCGTAATAGCCCACCGTGGGATGATAATAACGTTCAGGGCGCCCCAACAGACGCCGCCACAGGGCGCGCTTGGGTACATCAGGATGATCGATCCGGTAATTTTGTCCACCGACACCCTGCTCACGCTGGCTTTCCAGATCAGGGCGCGCCGGGGTGATGATGTCATCAGGTCCAAGCAGCTGAGAAAGCGCAATCTCCATGCTGGAGCTCGCCGTCTTCATGGTCTTGAGATAAATGAACTTATGTGTGTGGGAGATAATCACGGGCCGGGACGATCCACGCCAAACCGGCGTCAGTAGTCCTGGCCGTCAGCATCCTCGCGGAACTGGGTCAGGATCGAGTTGCGCACGCCTGAGCCTGATGGAAGCAGCTCCCTGCCATGCCAACTGGTGCGGTCGGGCCGCCGGTTTATGACGAAAGCCATGCCGGAGTTGGGCCGGTAAGGAAAACGCTTCACTTCCTCGAACTTGTCTCCAAACAGGCGCTTCAAGGGAGGCCGCTTCACATAGAGAGATGTGCCAAGGTCTTCCTGGTTCATGTCTTTTGGAAGGTAATACATCATCGTGACGATACGGCTCTCACCGTCCGGATGCGGCTTGATGCGGTATTCGTCAGTGTCGCGAAAAAGCACTCCGCGTGGATGTCCTACAACGTCCGGCACTTCATCCTGCTCGAGATCAAAGCGCAGTGCGATGTCCTTCCACAGCTTGGCGTAGATGGCCCGCTTGACCTGCTCCGACAGAATGACATCAGTAACCGTTGACCAGAACTCACGCTGATCGTCACCAAGCGGCTCAAGGCCTTCTTTCGAGAGAAACATGCGATCACGCGTACTTTCACCATTGGCCCTTGACCAGGCTTTCAGGTTCAGCGCGTGATATTCTTCCGGGCTTGGCAGCCGTTTCAGAATTTCCTTGTAAAAGTCTTCCGGGAAAACATTCTCGAAATAGCAATGACCGAACGGTTCATCATGAGCCACGCATTCTTCGATAGACGCGATCACGTGATCGAGAATCTTGCTCTCGCGAGTCGATTTGCGCGCCCGTGAAGATGTAGACTCTGCTGTTGCCAAGCTCATTTTCGAGAGCCCTTAAATGTTGATAATACGCTCATGAATATCGCGCACAATTAGCGGCAACCCACGCCTATAAGTCAATGCGTCTGTTTGTAGCGGTTAACGCGCCTAGCGCAGTTTTACGGCCGTTCCGTTGCAAGACACCATCAACATGGAATTGGTCTCACCAAGGCTCTCATAATCGATATCGACACCTAGGATGGCGTCAGCCCCCAAGTCTTGCGCCTCTTCGACCATATCGTTAGTCGCCATATGACGCCCGTCGCGCAGCACCTTTTGGTAGCCGCCTGCCCGGCCGCCCACGATGTCACGAATAGAAGCAAACAAATCACGGAAGATATTTGCGCCGAGGACACATTCCCCGGCAACGGGCCCGAGATACTCAGTAACTTGCCTGCCTTCCAAAGAATGAGTTGTGGTGACGATCATGAGGTTCTCCTGTTGAGGGATTTTCTGAACTTTAGATGGGACCTGATCGCCCCTGGCTCAAGGGCTACGATGGCCGCCTCGCCACCATGTCAATTTCCACAAGAGCGCCCACTGCCAATCCGGAAACGCCAACGCAGGTGCGTGCCGGGCGGCGATCAGGCGGGAAATAGGACTGGTAGGTTTCGTTCATGACCGCATAGTCCCTGTCAAACTCGGTCAGATAGACCCGCGCCTGCACCACATGACTCAAATCCAGCCCCATGCCTTCCAGCACGATGATGAGATTGTCCATTGTGCGCCGCGTCTGCGCTTCCACGCCTTCATCAAGGGGCCTGTCCGGCTCTCCCGGGTATGTGGGCATCTGTCCGGTGAGGAACAGCCAGCCATCGGCTTCGACGACATGAGAGAAAGGCGCGACCGGATTCGGAGCACCTTTGATCATTTTGAATATGGGTTCAGACATGAGTTTTATTCACTTTCTGAAGTTTCCAGGGGATGGCGTGTCGCCAAGGCGCTCTCGCGTTCGCCAAACGCCTTATACCATTCGCTCAACGCCGGATACGTCTTAAAAAGTTCCTGCCCTTCAGGCGCCAAACGAAAAAGGACCAGTATCGGATAGGCATGGAGATCGGCGAGTGACACTTTGGAGCCGGCAAGCCAAGCATCATCGCCTCTAAGTTCGCTGATTGCTGAAAGACATATCCCTGCTGTTGCCAGACCTGCCTCAATCCGCCCCTCGTCAGACCTGCCGCCCTTCTGCGGCACCCTGACCCGCTCAAAAAACACATCCCAAACCAACGAGCGGTAAGCATAACTGTCGATCAGCGACATGATCTGGTTCATACGCGCTCTTGCCTGGGGGGCATCACAATGCAACCCGGAACCAGGAAAAGCCTCATCCACATAACGTGAAATCGCTCCTGCCTCATAGAGACGAAACCCCTCATGCTCGAAGGTTGGAATACGCGCAAAAGGGTGACGGTCCAGATAGTCGGCGGGCGGTCCTGATGCGGAGAATATATCTATCGGCTGAAACCGGTAGGAAACGCCTTTTTCCTCCAATGCGAGACGCACGGTCCTCGTGTAAACGCTGTAGTCGGCTCCAAACAGGGTTACAGAGGTTTTGGAATTGCTGCGCACCCTCAGGCTCATTCGACCTTGATGCCCTTCTCGCCAAGCTCCGAGAGTGCGGCATCACTCTTTTCCAGATATCCAAGACCCATGGACTCAAGCACGGACCTTGTTTTCATAAACTGGATAGAGGAATACTCCACAATCTGGAACTGGTTGCCCCAGGGATCGTAAAAGGTATTCTTGCTGCCCTCGACCAACACAGCCCCAGCAGCCTTGGCATTCTCCACCGCCATTGCCTGATCATCCACAACCAGTCCGAAATGGCGCTCTGCATCGCGATCAACCTTGCCGGTTGCCGCTATCGCCAGGAACTGGTCGCCCATGTCGATAAACGCCATCTTCCCGCCGCGTCCGCGCAGTTTGACCTTGAATATTTTGGCGTAGAAGTCGAGAGCGGCATCGATATCTCCCACCTCGAGCGCAATATGGTTGAAACCGAGTGCCCGGGCCTTTTGATCACTCATATCAACACCTCACTTGCCATATTTGTTGCGCATCCAGGCAACTGATTTTTCAATCAGCTCCTCAAGTACGTCCAGATCTATATCATCCAGCTTGTTGATATAGAGGCAGCACTTTCCGGTTTTGTGTTTGCCCAGCCGCGCCATGATATCATCGAACTGGCCATAGCCCGGCATGATGTAGAGGACGAGATTCGCCTTGCGTGGTGAAAATCCGGTCAGGAAATAGTCTCCCTCGTGGCCGCTGTCATATTTGTAGTGATAGTTCCCAAATCCCACCATGGTCGGACCCCACATGGTTGGCTTCTCACCGGTGATGCGTTTCATCAACTCATTGACGGTCAGCGCATCGCGCCGCCGCCTCTCATTCTCTACCGCCTTGAGAAAAGCGGGGACGGAGGCGTTATGGGGTTTGGTTTTGTTTTCGGCCATGGCAAAAATCCATTACAAAGGCATATTCCCGTGCTTCTTCCACGGGTTCTCGACCTTCTTGGTGCCCAGCATGTTGAGGGCGCGGGAGACGCGTTTACGCGTGTTGCGGGGCAGGATCACCTCGTCGATATAACCTCGCTCGGCGGCGATGAACGGATTGGCGAAGCGGTCCTCATACTCCTTGACGCGCTTGGCGATCTTCTTTTTGTCGCCAAGCTCGGAGCGGTAGAGGATTTCCGCCGCACCCTTCGGCCCCATCACCGCGATCTCGGCGCTCGGCCAGGCATAGTTCATGTCCGCACGGATATGCTTTGACGCCATGACGTCATAGGCCCCGCCATAGGCCTTTCGGGTGATCACTGTCACCTTTGGCACCGTGGCTTCCGAATAGGCGTAAAGCAACTTTGCGCCGTGTTTGATCAACCCGCCATATTCCTGGCCCGTACCGGGCAGAAACCCGGGCACGTCAACGAATGTAACAATCGGGATGCTGAAACAATCGCAGAAGCGCACGAAACGTGCCGCCTTGCGGCTCGCGTCTGAATCCAGAACACCGGCCAGAACCATGGGCTGGTTGGCCACAAAGCCGACGGTGCAGCCCTCCATGCGCCCGAACCCGGTGACGATGTTCCCGGCAAAAGCCTCCTGTATCTCGAAGAAGTCCCCCTCATCGGCAACCTTGTGGATCAGTTCCTTGATGTCGTAGGGCTGGTTCGGATTATCGGGAATGAGCGTATCGAGAGATTTCTCCACCCGGTCCGACCTGTCCTTGGTTGGCAATTCGGGCACGCCGGAAATGTTGCTGGAGGGCAGAAAATCCATCAGCCGGCGAATTTGCAGAAGCGTCTCCACGTCATTTTCGTAGGCCCCGTCAGCAATGGAGGATTTGGTTGTGTGGATGCTGGCGCCGCCGAGCTCTTCCGCGCTGACTTCCTCGTTGGTCACGGTTTTGACCACATCAGGCCCTGTGACAAACATGTAGCTGGTGTCTCTCACCATGAAGATGAAATCGGTCATGGCCGGAGAGTAGACATCGCCCCCGGCACACGGCCCCATGATGATTGATATTTGCGGGATCACGCCCGACGCCTGCACATTGCGCCAGAACACCTCGCCATAACCACCAAGCGCATCGACGCCTTCCTGGATACGTGCACCGCCAGCATCGAACACGCCGATGATTGGCGCGCGGTTCCGCAGCGCCATATCCTGGACCTTGTTGATCTTCTCCGCATGGGTGCGTGAGAGCGAGCCGCCAAACACGGTGAAATCCTTGGCGAACAAGTACACAACGCGGCCATTGATCGTGCCCCAGCCCGTCACAACCCCGTCGCCGGGGATTTTTTGTTTCTCCATGCCGAAATCAGTGCAGCGGTGCTCGACATACATATCGAACTCCTCAAACGAGTCTTCATCCAGCAGAAGTTCAATACGCTCGCGTGCCGTCAGCTTGCCGCGCTTGTGCTGGGCATCGATGCGTTTTTGCCCGCCTCCCAAACGTGCGTTGGCGCGACGCTGTTCCAGTTCGTCGATGATTTCTTTCATTTAGTCCCGTCCCGTTGGTTTGTGACAGTGTCACAACATAAACGTGAATAGCACGAGGCATCGCTGAAGCGAAGTGACGCAGCTATGACCGCACTAACGCCAGGAATGAAGTGTCCATGTTCAACTCGGAGCGGCGTATTGCACGACGCGCCTTCGCTTCCGCATCCTCGCCCCATTTCGTGATTTGCCAGTCTTCATCCACATGGGCCGCGTCCCAGACCTGATCAGCATCCAGATGGCCCCTTGCAAGCACCAATGCCAGTAATGCCGAGCCTGTCAGCGTTGTCATGGTGTGCAGAGGCGTGAGCTCAAAAGCATCAAATGCAGCGAATGCACCACTGACTAGCGCCAGGGATTGCTCCGGTTGTACAATATGGGAAACTCCTGTCTGTATTTTAAAATCTGTGCCGATGTTTGATTTCATCCACGCCAGAACAGGATCCCAATGGGTGCATTGCAACTGGATGAGTTCCTCCGGGCTTTCAGCCCGGTAGCAAAGCAGATCAGCACCACCATATTCGACAAGTTCCCGGACCACTTCCACTTCGCGACCCCGAACGCGATCAAGCGCCGTATTGGCGCGTTTGGTCATTGGCATTGCAGCCGGATCAATAGTCTCCTTTTGGGCCTCCCATTCGCCTAGGATAGCCTCCGCCAGCACCTTGCCAGGAACGCAAAGCTCTGCACGCGCGGGCGTGCGCACAACCCGTCCATCAAGCAGGATTGAGACCCCGCCCGGTCCCTCTTCGAGACTGACCGTCTCGTAAAATCGTTTGGGAAGCGGTCTCTCAGGCACGAAACCTCACTCGGCCGCACTTTTGGCTGCGAACATGCCGTCCAGCATACTCAGCAACTGCTTGTAATCTTCTGCAATTCCGTGGACATCATGCTGGGCCAGTAGATGCACCGGGTGGTAGCCCCATGACACGCCTACGCCTTTGACCCCGGCATTACGCGCCATTTCCATATCGAACGTCGTGTCCCCTATCATCACCGCGTCCGTGGCCTGGCAACCGGTTTCGTCAAGCGCCTGTGCGATCATGCCGGGATGGGGTTTGGAAGGAGCATCATCAGCAGTCTGGATGGTGGTGAAACAGGACGTAAGATCGAACCGTTCGAGCAAATTATCCACGCCGCGGCGTGATTTTCCCGTGGCGATACCAAGCTCAATTGATGTGTCATCTGCCAGTTGCAGGATTGCATCATGCGCGCCTTCATACATGGGCTCATTGTGTTTCGGGTCCCGGCGGAGGACGCCAAAGGCGTCCCGGTAACCGTCTCTTATTTTCATGACGGTCCCCTCATCTTCCCCATCCGTTAAACGCCAGATGGCTTCGGGCAGTGACAGCCCGACAATGCCAAGGATCGCCTCTCTTTCAGGTGGTGTGCGTTTTACGCTGTCAAAAGCCTGTTCCATGGCGGCCACGATAAGATGCTGGCTGTCCACAAGGGTGCCATCGCAATCAAAAATAATAAGTTTCCGGGTCATCGCCTAAAATTCTTCCTCGCCTAACTCGTCATCCAGATCGGGATCAAACCCGAACAGGCCCCATGTTTTGCGCATATGGTCCGGTAATTCGGCCGTGATTTTCAGCATGCCCTTACCCGATGGGTTTGAAATCTCGATTTTTCGCGCATGCAAATACAGCCTGGCCTCTATTTCACCGCCGGGATGCGCTTCGGCCCCTCCATATTTGCCATCACCCACAACCGGGTGGCCTATGGCTGCCATATGAACACGCAGCTGGTGGGTGCGCCCGGTCATAGGCCACAAGGCTGCCCAGCATAGTTTGCTGCCTGCAGGTTCAATCACGGCGTATCGGGTGAGTGCGTGTTTTGCACCCTCCTCATCTTCCTCCGCCACCTGCACGCGTTCGGACTGCGCACCACCCTTTTTGATGAGCGGCAAATTTAACTCACCGCGCTGCGGAGACGGCACACCATTCACAAGCGCCCAGTAGGTCTTGCGAGCCTCGCGAGATTTCATCTCGTCACCGAGCGCAGATGCGGTTGCCCGGTCACGCGCTAGCAGGAGAACGCCGCTGGTGTCTTTATCCAGCCGGTGCACAAGACGGGGGCGCTCGTCAGCATCAAATATCAATCCATCGAGCAGACCGTCCACGTGACGGGATGTTTTGGTGCCTCCCTGCACGGCAAGACCTGCCGGCTTGTTGATCGCCAGAACATGACGGTCCCTGTAAATAACGAGTTCCTGGATGAAAGTTGCATCCTGTTCGGACAAGGAAGTGCGTGCCGCGACAGGTTTTCTTGAGTTGCCGGGTGCGCGCATGGGCGGCACCCGCACTCTTTGCCCGGCTTCCAGACGTGCATTGGCTTTGACGCGCCCGCCATCTACGCGCACCTGCCCTGTGCGCAACAGTTTTTGCAGGGCGCCGTGACCAAGGGTTGGATAGTGTGCCCTGAACCACCGGTCGAGACGCATACCGGTTTCGCCCGAGTCCACTTCCACAAGCTGAACATCGCTCATTGAAAAAGTGTCCTGGCAAGATACAGGCCGGCAAACAGGGCAACGATAGAAAGTCCCACCGACGCGCCCAGATACACCAGCGCCAACCCTTGAGCCTTGCGCTCCATCAGCACGGCAAAGTCCAGGGAAAATGCTGAAAATGTGGTGAAGCCACCAAGTATGCCGGTTGCGAGGAACGTGCGCATTTCATTCGAGATGGAATAGCGCAGGGCGAGAGATGCAATCAGCAACCCCATAATCAGCGACCCTGCCACATTGACGATCAATGTGCCCCAGGGAAATGCAGGTCCGAATATTCTCAGCGCGCCTACACCAACGAGGTAGCGTGCACTGGCGCCAAATGCACCGCCCATGGCGACCATGAGCACCATCTTCATGAGTTCTGCTCCCTGGATCGACGCAAGTTACGCCATTCGGTCAGCCGTTTGCTTATTTCGAGCTCCAGGCCACGATCCGTAGGTTGGTAATAATCTTCCGGGGTCACGCTATCCGGGAAATAGTTCTGACCGGAGACACCTTCTTGTGCATCGTGGTCATATTCGTACCCAGCACCATATCCTTCATCTTTCATGAGCTGCGTTGGGGCATTCAGGATGTGTTTGGGCGGGGGAAGTGAGCCGCCTTCACGCGCGGTCCGTCCGGCTGACTTGAACGCAGCATAGGAGGCGTTGGATTTGGGCGCCATGGCCAGATAAACAGTCGCCTGCGCCAGCGCCAGTTCACCTTCAGGACTGCCCAGGAAATGATACGCGTCCTTGGCCGCATTGGTCTGCACCAGGGCCAGCGGATCTGCCATGCCAATGTCTTCAACCGCCATGCGCACCAGACGCCGTCCGATATAGAGCGGGTCTTCTCCACCAGCAAACATCCGTGCCAACCAGTAGAGCGCTGCATCGGGGTCAGAACCACGCACTGATTTGTGCAGGGCGCTGATGAGATTGTAATGCCCATCCTGCCCCTTGTCGTAGAGAGGCGCACGGCGCTGAACGAGGGCTGTCATATCAGGCAGTGTCAACGGGGCTGACTCCACCTTCGTGGCCATGAAAATTTCTTCGGCAAGGTTCAGCAAGGCGCGGCCATCGCCATCTGCCATTACTTTCAGAGCGTCGCGGACATCGTGCCCAAGCGGAAGCTTTCTGCCTTCCTCCGCTTCGGCGCGGTCCAATAAAATTTCAAGCACGTCATTGTTCAGACGATTCAGCGTGAGCACGCTGGAACGCGAAAGCAGCGCGGAGTTCAGCTCAAAAGACGGGTTTTCGGTCGTAGCACCTATGAGCACAATCGTCCCGTCCTCCATGACGGGAAGAAATGAATCCTGTTGCGATCTATTAAAGCGATGCACCTCGTCCACGAACAGCACGGTGCCCAAACCATCACGCCTGCGGGTACGCGCAGCCTCGAACAGTTTCCGCAAGTCCTGCACACCTGACTGGATAGCCGACAGTTGCTCGAAATGATGGTCTGTGTGCTGCGCGAGCAACCGCGCTATGGTGGTTTTGCCAGTTCCTGGGGGTCCCCAGAAAACAACCGAAGAGAGACGGACCGCCTCAATCATTCGAGTGAGAATACCTTGGTCTCCGAGTAAATGCGGCTGTCCCACAACATCGCTAAGACTGTTTGGTCGCAGCCTGTCCGCCAGCGGGCGTGGCGCATTATCGGCCAAGCCACCAGCCTCAAAAAGAGATGCTGTTTCAGAATGCGCCATTTTCAACCGCCAATTTCGACATTCAGAATACGGCCCTTACGCCTGAGACTGACCCGCCACCGGCGCACGCGCAGGTTCAGAAGTTGCGAAAGATTGCGCACCGACTTCACTCTCTCACCATTGACGGCCACGACGATATCACCCGGACGCAGGAATCGTGTCCTACCTGCCGGCGATCGGCGGTGAATGGTGAGAACAATAACTCCATACGCTTCTTCATCGATTGAAAGCTCCTCCGCAAGCTTTGGAGACAGGTTCGCCACCTTCGCACCGGCAAAGGGATTTTGTCCCCTAAGTTCAGTCTCGTTGCGCGGTGGAATTTCAGGCGCTTCGCGTAACGGCACCGAAACCGTTATGGCTCTGCCGTCTCGCACAATGCCAAGCGGAACAGATCCGCCAAGAGGTTTGGTTGAAAAACGATAGCGAAATGCCGTGGGGTCAGAGACCTGTTTGCCATTAACCCCGACAATGACATCTCCGGGAAGCAACTTTGCCTGTGCCGCGGGGCTGTTTTTTCTCACTTGCTTGACCAAGGCACCCGCGGGCCGGTCCAGGCCGAGAGACTCAGAGATATCAGGCGTGACCCGCTGTAACGTTGCACCAAACCAGGGGCGCTTGATTTCATTGCCCTGCAAAGCTGACTTCACAACCTGGCGCACCATATTCGAGGGGATGGCAAACCCGATCCCGTGCGAGCCTCCAGTTCGCGAAAAGATGGCTGTATTTACGCCCACGAGTCTGCCGTCCACGTCAACCAGCGCCCCACCGGAATTTCCCGGGTTGATGGCAGCATCTGTCTGGATGAAAAACTGGTAATCGGAGATGCCAACCTGCGTACGGGCGAGAGCTGAAACAATACCGCTGGTGACCGTTTGCCCGACACCAAACGGATTACCTATGGCAAGCACAATGTCGCCAACTTCCAGACCCTCAGAGTCTTCAAAATTTAGATATGGGAATGTCACGCCCGGCGCATCAAGCCTGAGAACGGCCAGGTCGGTGCGCTCATCCTTGAGGATCAAACTCGCAGGAAATTCCCGCTTGTCAGACAACGCCACTTTGATCTCGGCTTCACCTCGCGCCTTGATGACATGATGGTTGGTGACAATGACACCGTCGGGGCTAATGATAACGCCTGATCCAAGGGAATTTTCTACTCTTTTACGGGGTGGACCGAAGCCTTGACCGAACAACCGTCCGAAGATCGGGTCATTCATAAATGGGGATGAACGTCTGCTGACCTTCCTGCGCACGTAGACGTTAACGACCGCAGGAGCTGCCCGTTTAACAACCGGTGCAAAGGAAAGACGGACCTCGGACTCACTTGAAGGGACTCGGCGCTGCTGCGCATTCAATGAACTGGCCAGGCCCGACATGACAACAATCGCTACCGTCAGGATGGCGGAAGAATATCTGATCCATGGAACTTTCAAGCTCTTGATCCTCATCTCCTGGAATTCATCAAATTCACCGGTCTTGAGCAGCCTTTCAAAGCAACGGAAATATCTGACAAATCACACCACGGGGATACAGATTACGCGGACAAAAAAGGGCGGCACAAGCGCCGCCCCAAAATTCTCCAATGAACAAAGCCCGTTAAGCCGCGACTTGATCACCTGTATCGCCGTCTTCATCCCTGTCCTGGGTTGGGCCGGAATCCAGTCCGCGGGCTTCCGGGTCGCGATCAACGAGTTCGATAACCGCCATCGGCGCTGAATCGCCATATCGATAACCGGCCCTCAGAACCCGGGTGTAACCACCTGAACGTTCCTTGTAACGGGGCCCCAGAATATCAAACAGTTTCTTGACCATGACTTCATCACGCACCCGCGCGACAGCCAGGCGGCGGGAATGCAAATTACCGCGCTTGGCAAGCGTAACTAGCCGGTCCATGACACGGCGAAGCTCCTTGGCTTTCGGCAATGTCGTGACAACCTGCTCGTGCTTGATCAATGCCGCCGCCATGTTGGCAAACAGAGCCCGGCGATGACTCGCAGTCCTGTTCAATTTACGGCCGGCTCGACGATGACGCATGGCTACTTTCTCCTGCGCGGGACGCTAAATCTGGCGTCGCTGCGGTCTAGTAATGGTCCTCGAAGCGCTTGGCCAGTTCCTCGATATTTTCTGGCGGCCAATTGGGCACTTCCATACCGAGATGAAGACCCATACCAGCGAGCACTTCCTTGATTTCATTTAGCGACTTGCGCCCGAAATTCGGGGTCCGGAGCATTTCGGCCTCGGTCTTCTGGATCAAGTCACCGATATAAACAATATTGTCATTCTTCAGGCAGTTGGCAGAGCGAACCGACAATTCCAGCTCGTCAACCTTCTTGAGAAGCGCGGCACTGAATTCGAGCTCGGGCTGGCGCTCTTCCACAGTTTCTTTTTTCGGCTCTTCGAAATTGACGAAGATTGCCAGCTGGTCCTGGAGAATACGCGCAGCCAGGGCGACGGCATCATCGGGATTGATCGAGCCATCGGTCTCAACTTCCATAATGAGCTTGTCATAGTCGAGGATCTGCCCTTCGCGAGTATTCTCAACGCGGTATGAAACTTTTGTCACCGGGCTGAAGAGGCTGTCGACGGGCACCAGGCCTATGGGCGCATCATCGGGGCGGTTACGGTCGGCAGGTACATAACCCTTGCCAGTGTCAGTCGTAAATTCCATACGGATCGAGGCACCCTCATCAAGCGTGCACAGCACATGATCAGGATTGAGGATATCCACATCAGAAGTCCCCTCGATATCGGCGGCGGTCGCCACTGCCGGACCCTCTTTCTTCAGCACCAGGCGTTTGACGCCTTCTGAATGCTGACGCAGAGCGATTTCCTTGATGTTGAGAACGATGTTCGTCACATCTTCACGCACACCAGGGATCGAGGAAAATTCGTGTAGCACGCCATCGATATGAACCGATGTGATTGCCGAACCCTGCAAAGACGACAGCAGCACGCGCCGCAACGCATTACCAAGCGTGAGACCAAAACCGCGTTCGAGCGGCTCCGCTACGACAACAGCCGTACGGTCAGCCTCGCGGCCCGCGGTGATGTTCAGCTTGGTGGGCTTGATCAGATCTTGCCAATTTTTCTGAAGCACCTAAGCACCCTTCTATTCTTCCCGGCATTTCGTGTCTGGAAGGAGCGACACGACTGCTGGGTAACCAATGATCTACCGCAGCTCGTGCCACGGCATTAAAAAACGTTTTAGACGCGGCGCCGTTTACGCGGACGGCATCCGTTATGCGGGATCGGCGTCACGTCGCGAATTGACGTGATGACGAATCCAGCCGCCTGCAATGCCCGCAGCGCTGATTCCCGGCCTGATCCGGGACCACGAACCTCAACCTCAAGGTTCTTCATGCCATGTTCCATTGCCTTCTTACCGGCATCCTCAGCCGCCATCTGGGCGGCGAAAGGCGTGGACTTGCGTGATCCCTTGAACCCCTGCGCACCCGCTGACGACCAGGAAATTGCATTGCCCTGGGCGTCGGTAATGGTGATCATGGTGTTGTTAAAGGTTGCGCTGACATGCGCCACACCGGAAGTGATGTTCTTTTTCTCGCGGCGTTTGACGCGGGTTTTTTCGTTAGCCATTTCTAAAAATCTCTCGTCTCAATCCGCACCTGCGCCTGTAACGCACTCAAAACAGGCCGAAGTGGCTTAAACTCTATTTCTTTTTGCCTGTGATCGGCTTGGCCGGACCCTTGCGGGTGCGGGCATTGGTATGTGTGCGCTGACCCCTGACAGGAAGTCCACGGCGATGCCGCAAGCCCCTGTAGCAGCCCAAATCCATCAGCCGCTTGACGTTCATCGACATTTCACGCCTCAGATCACCCTCGACTATGTAGTCGCGGTCGATCATCTCCCGAACCTGGATGACTTCCTGATCAGAAAGCTCATTGACCCGGCGCTCATAGGGAATGGACGCATTCTCGCAAATCTGCTTCGCAAGGGTGCGGCCTATGCCATGAATATAGGTCAGCGCGATTTCCACGCGCTTGTTGGTCGGGATATTTACACCTGCAATTCGGGCCACTCTCGTATATCTCCGTTGAAACGCAGCGCGTGACGGTTATTAAGTCCTTGAAATGGAATGACAAATCAGCAAACACAACAAAATCGGTTTCCGGTAGCTGCCGCGCGCCCGGGACCGATTCATTTTTCCAGTACAAGAGGGTTGATTTCTAGCGGATTCCAGATCATTTCGTCAACCCGCCAAACGTTTGAAAATGCTTGCTTTCGCCGCCATTTAAAGTTCCGTCAGTGCCACCTCTATTTGCTTGAAGACGGAATCAATTTCAAGCATTCCGTCAACTGATTTCAATCTGCTGCTATTTCCGTAATATCCGATCAGCGGAACCGTTTGCGTGTGGTAGGCCGTCAAGCGGCTTCGCACTGTTTCTTCATTGTCATCCTTGCGCCTTGAGAACTCGGTTCCAGAGCATTTATCACAAATACCATCCTGTTCCGGGCGTCTGAACTCTTCATGATACCCCTCGCCGCAATTGGCGCATGTGAAGCGTCCCGTGATACGTTTGATCAACCGCTCATCATCAACCCTGATCTCAAAAACAACATCGAGCTTTTTGTTTTTCTGAACTAAAAGCTCATCCAGGGCTTCGGCCTGGGCGACGGTCCTCGGGAACCCATCAAGGATAAAACCGGTACTGCAATCGGGTTCATCAATCCGCTCGGAAATAATTCCAATGACGATGTCGTCTGAGACCAGTTTGCCTGCTTCCATCGTCACCTTGGCTTGTTTTCCAACTTTAGTACCTGCGTCGACTGCAGCACGCAGCATATCTCCTGTGGAAAGTTGTACGAGATCGTGCGCTTCCCCAAGCATACGTGCCTGGGTCCCCTTACCGGCGCCTGGCGGTCCAAGGAGGATAAGGTTCATCTGCGCCGTGCTCCGCGTAGCTTGGACTTCTTGATCAGCCCTTCATATTGATGCGCCAGCAAATGGCTTTGCACCTGCGCGACTGTATCCATCGTCACGGACACAACGATGAGCAATGACGTTCCGCCGAAGTAAAACGGAACGGCGGCATATGAAATCAGCAATTCCGGTAATACGCATACCACGGCCAAGTATGCCGCACCGACGACCGTAATCCGGGTGAGCACGTAGTCGATATATTCAGCCGTGCGTTCGCCCGGACGGATGCCGGGAATAAACCCGCCATATTGCTTCAGATTGTCCGCCGTTTCCTTCGGGTTGAACACAACCGCTGTATAGAAAAAGGCGAAGAAAACAATCATCGCCACATACAGGACGATATAGAGTGGTTGGCCATGGCCCACCAGGGCGGTAATAGATGTAAGCCAATCAGGGCCCTGCCCTGAAGAGAAATTGGCCACCGTAATCGGCAGCAGCAGCAGGGACGATGCAAAGATCGGCGGTATCACACCCGCGGTGTTGAGCTTCAGGGGCAAATGCGATGAATCGCCCTGGAACATGCGATTGCCCATTTGTCGCTTGGGATATTGCACCAGCAGACGCCGTTGCGCGCGCTCCATGAAAACGATGAATGCGATGACGGCGATTGCCATCACAAACAGGCCCAGGATGAGCGGTGTGGAGAGCGCCCCCTGCCTGCCCAACTCTATGGTACCGATCAGGGCTGAAGGCAATTCCGCCACGATACCTGCGAAGATGATCAGCGAAATACCGTTGCCAACGCCGCGTGCGGTGATCTGCTCGCCGAGCCACATCAAGAATACCGTGCCACCCACTAGCGTGATCACCGTGGTAACCCGGAAGAACAGGCCCGGATCCGTAACAACGTTGCCCGCGCCTTCAAGACCGACAGCAATGCCATAGCCTTGCAGCGTCGCCAGCACCACCGTTCCGTAGCGCGTGTACTGGTTGATTTGTTTGCGCCCCTGGTCGCCCTCTTTCTTCAACTGCTCAAGATGGGGCGAAACGGTGGTCAGCAGCTGAATGATAATCGATGCCGAAATATACGGCATGATGTTGAGTGCAAAGATCGCCATGCGCCCGACTGCACCGCCGGCAAACATATTGAACATACCCAGAATACCGGACTGGTTTTGACGGAAGATATCCGCAAGTGCCTGGGGATTGATGCCCGGAATAGGGATGTAAGTGCCCAGCCGGTAAATCAGCAACGCGCCAAGCGTGAACCAAATCCGTTTTTTGAGTTCCTCCGCCTTTGAAAAAGCTGAGAAATTCAGATTGGAGACCAGTTGTTCAGCAGCAGATGCCATTTGCGCGCTCCAGCGATTTGGGACGGATTAAAACCCGTGAGGTGCCGTCCCGGTTAGGAGTTCTTTTTGGTCGTCTTAGCCGGTGATTTTGCTGAAGATTTGGCCGACGATTTGGCGGGCTTCTTTTCCGCCGTTTTCGCACTTGCCGATTTTGCTTCAGGCTTTGCTTTTTCTTTGTTTTCCGTAGGCTTAGGCTTCGCTTGTTTTTTCGGCATTTCAACCAGTGCGACCTTGCCACCAGCCTTCTCAACGGCCTTCACAGCACCGGCAGATGCGCCCGTAACCTCAATCGTTAGCTTAGATTTCAATTCGCCCTGGCCAAGCAGACGCACGCCATCCCTGACACGACGAATAATTCCGGCGGCGGCAAGCGCCTCAACAGTCACCGTCTTCTTCGGATCAAGCGTTTTCTTGTCCACTGCAGCCTGCAGTCGGCCAACATTGACCTCGTTTAAATCCTTGGCGAACACATTATTGAAGCCACGCTTGGGCAGCCGGCGATGGATCGGCATCTGCCCGCCTTCGAAGCCCTTGATGGCAACGCCCGAGCGGGATTTCTGACCCTTGTGGCCACGACCAGCGGTCTTGCCCTTGCCAGAGCCAGGACCGCGCCCAACCCGCTTACGGGTTTGAGTGGCGCCGGGGTTATCTCTCAAGTCATTCAGTCGCATAGCAAATTTTCCTAAGCTTTCTCGTCAACAACACGAACCAGATGCTGGACCTTATCGATCATGCCACGCACCTGGGGCGTATCGGTCAAAGTGCGGCGACGGCCAACCTTGTTCAAACCCAGACCAACGAGTGTCGCACGTTGATCCTGAGGGTGACGGATTGGACTCCCAATCTGCTCGACCATGACAGTCTTTCCGGATTTCTTTTCAGCCATTTTCCTGGTCCCTTACCTGTTCGCTGCCCTTGCCCAATCAAGCGTCGGCTGCGGCCTCGGGCGAGTCGATGCCGTCGCGGCGGCGGGCGACAATTTCGCTCGCTTTCTTGCCGCGCCGCGCAGCAACGCCGCGAGGACTGTCTTCATTCTTCAGCGCGTCGAAAGCCGCACGCACCATGTTATAAGGGTTGGCGCTGCCAAGTGATTTCGCAACAACATCCTGGATGCCTAGGGTCTCGAAAACCGCACGAATAGGTCCACCAGCAATAATACCTGTGCCTGGAGGTGCTGCACGCAAGATCACTTTGCCTGCTCCGTGCCGACCCATCACATCGTGATGAAGCGTACGCCCTTCACGCAAGGGAACGCGAATGAGATTGTTTTTCGCGGCATCAGCGGCCTTGCGAATGGCTTCGGGCACTTCGCGCGCCTTGCCATGCCCAAAACCGACCCGGCCCTTCTGATCGCCAATAACGACCAAAGCGGCAAACCCGAAACGCCGACCGCCTTTCACGACCTTGGCCACGCGATTGATGTGTACGAGCTTATCCACAAATTCGTTGTCGCGATCGTCGCGTCCACGGCCTTGCTGGCGTCCTCGTTGATTTCCAGGTTTGCGTCCCACTGTTCGTGATCCTTTTAAAAAATCAAATTCTAAAACTTAAGTCCGCCTTCACGCGCGGCATCGGCAAGGGCCTTGACCCGGCCATGGTAGAGATATCCGCCACGGTCAAAAATCACATCCTTGATACCAGCTTTGAGGGCGCGTTCAGCAACCAGCTTTCCAACAGACTGCGCAGAGTTCACATCGCAACCCTTGGAATTGGATTTGCGTAAATTCTGATCAAGGCTTGAAGCTGCAACAATCGTTTTTCCATCTGCATCATCAATGACTTGTGCATAGATATGCTTAGACGAACGAAATATGGAAAGCCGTGGCCGACCATTCGCAACTCGCTTCAAAGACCGTCTTACACGATTGGTACGGCGCTCGAATCTCTTTTTAACAACGCTCATAGGAACGCTCCGTTATTTCTTCTTACCTTCCTTACGGAACACATATTCACCCGTATAGCGGATGCCTTTGCCCTTGTAAGGTTCGGGAGGGCGGAACCGGCGAATTTCAGCCGCGACCTGACCCACTTTCTGTTTTTCAATTCCTGACACAATGATTTCTGTCTGCGACGGGCATTTCACGTCAATTCCTTCTGGAATGGCGTATTTCACGTCGTGACTAAGACCGAGCGCCAATTGCAAATTCTTGCCCTGGATCTGGGCGCGATAGCCAACGCCGATAATTTCAAGAGATTTCTCGAAACCCTCGGTGACACCATCAACCAGGTTGGCGATAAGCGTACGCGACAGGCCCCACATGGATCGGGCGCGGTTCGTTTCACCACGCTGCGTTACCTTGATTCCGGTATCGGTCATTTGCGCCTCCACGTCATCAACCAGGACAATAGAAAGCTCACCTTTGGGACCCTTTACGGTAACCTTTTGGCCTTCAATTGTCGCGTTGACGCCATCAGGCATTGCGACCGCTTTTGCTCCAGTGCGAGACATAAACCTAAACCTTTATTCCCACGCAGCGCGCGCCTTAACCGGCACAGCTAGAATACGCTGCACAAAACCTCACCACCCACATTTTCCGTGCGAGCTTTTGAATCTGACATAACACCCTTGGGCGTGGATAAAATGGAGACACCCAAGCCATTTTGCACGGTCGGTAAATTACGTACCGAGGAATAGACGCGGCGCCCCGGTGTGGACACCCGTCTCAATTCCTTGATGACTGGTTCGCCATCATAATATTTCAGTTCGATTTCAAACTCGGACTTGCCGCCATCATAATCAACCTGGGCATAGCCCCGGATGTACCCTTCTTCCTGCAGCACATCGAGAACGCGACCTCTGAGTTTTGAGGCAGGCGTAGCGACCTTGGATTTGCTCCGCATTGCCGCGTTGCGTATCCGTGTCAGCATATCCCCTAGTGGGTCTGTCATCGTCATCGGAAGCGTTCTCCTACCAACTCGACTTAACCATGCCAGGGATCTGTCCCTGTGAAGCCAGATCCCGCAACGAGATCCTCGACATTCTCAGCTTGCGATAAAACGCGCGCGGCCGGCCCGTCACATCGCACCGGTTGCGAATGCGTGTGGGCGAGGAATTGCGCGGTAGCTGTGCAAGCTTAAGACGCGCAGCAAAGCGCTCTTCGGCTGGCAAAGAACGGTCGCTGGCGATCTCTTTCAAACGTGCGCGGCGGCTGGAATATTGCGCCGCCATCTTGCGCCGTTTGTTGTTGCGCTCAATTGAGCTTTTTTTGGCCATCTCTTTTGTCTCCTTGTTCCCGAAGGGTCCTGGTTCGAACCCTCAAGTCCGGAACGGAAAATTAAATCCCTTGAGAAGCGATCTTGCTTCATCATCGGTCGGCGCCGTCGTGCAGACGATGACATCCATTCCCCAGATGTCAGACACCTTGTCATAGTCAATCTCAGGGAACACGATGTGCTCCTTGATCCCGAGCGCGAAATTACCCCGTCCGTCAAAACTCTTCGGGCTTAGCCCGCGGAAGTCCCTTACCCTTGGCAGAGCAATGGTGACGAGCCGGTCAATAAATTCGAACATGTGATTTTTGCGAAGCGTCACCTTGACGCCAATTGGCATTCCTTCGCGCAGCTTGAACGTGGCGATGGATTTGCGCGCCTTGATAATGACTGGCTTCTGGCCAGAAATCAGCGCCAGATCATCGGCCGCCGCCTGCACTTTCTTGCTGTCGACCACCGACTCGCCGATACCCATATTGAGCACGACTTTGGACAGACGCGGAATCTGCATCGCGTTGGCGTAACCAAACTCCTTGGTCATTGCCTCGCGCAGTTCCTTCTCATACTGCAGCTTTAGGCGCGGGACATAGGCATTAGCCATCGATCACCTCCCCGGAGCGTTTCGCAAAACGCACCTTTCTGCCGTCTTTGAGGGTCTTGAAACCAACGCGGGTGGGTTTGCCATCCTTCGGGTCTTCAAGCGCCAGATTTGAAATATGCACGCTTGCCTCACGAGTAATGATGCCGCCATCCTGCTGTTGTGTCTGCTTCTGGTGGCGCTTGATCATATTCACGCCCTGCACCAAGGCCCTGTTATCCTTGGGCATGATCTTCAGCACTTCACCACCCTTACCTTTATCCTTGCCGGTGCGAAGCGTGACAAAGTCGCCCTTCCTGATTTTCAGTTTGGTCATTTTCACAGAACCTCCGGTGCCAATGACACGATTTTCATGTGCTTGCGCGAGCGCAATTCCCGGGTGACGGGGCCGAAGATACGCGTACCAATAGGCTCGCCCTGTGCATTGACCAGCACAGCCGCATTGCGATCGAAGCGAATTAGGCTGCCATCGGCACGCCGTACGCCCTTGGCTGTGCGCACGACAACAGCGCGCATCACTTCACCTTTCTTGACGCGTCCGCGCGGGATTGCCTCCTTGACGGAGACAACGATGATGTCACCGACAGAGGCATATTTTCGCTTGGACCCGCCAAGCACCTTGATGCATTGGACGCGGCGCGCACCGGAATTATCGGCTACGTCCAGATTGGTCTGCATCTGTATCATGGCACTCGACCTTTATTTCCTTGGCTTTCCGCCAAAACCCTTCACCGTTAGCGACATCCGCTCACGGCATTGAAACCTTTTTGAACCGTCAGCCAGCTATTAGCGTCCAGCACTTGTTCTTAGAAATCGGCGGGCATTCCTGAATGCGCACCTTGTCACCCATCTTCGCCGCATTGGCTTCATCATGGGCGTGATACTTTTTGCTCCGCCTCACCGTCTTCTTGTAGAGCGGATGCGTAAAACGCCTTTCGACCCGCACGACGATGGTCTTGTCATTCGCGTCGCTGACTACAACGCCTTGTAAAATTCGTTTTGGCATGGGTTCCTATCCTTTTGAGGCTGCAGGAGCAGACTCAACCCGTTTCGCATGCTCAATTGTCTTGATCCGCGCGATATCGCGGCGGACCTGGCGTACACGCGCAGTATTTTCCATTTGGCCGCTCGCTGCCTGAAAACGCAGATTGAACTGCTCTTTTTTCAATTTCAGCAGCTTGTCGGTGAGCTGGTCCGGCGTCATGGCCTGTAAATCTATCGCCTTCATCATTTCTTCCTTGCCAGATTCCGGCTAGTTGTCGCCCAGCCGGGCAATGACCTTGGTCTTGACCGGCAATTTTGCGGCACCAAGGCGCAACGCCTCGCGCGCCACAGCATCAGTCACGCCGTCAATCTCGAACATGACGCGGCCCGGTTTCACTTTTGCGCACCAGAATTCGACCGCACCCTTACCCTTACCCATCCGTACTTCGGTTGGCTTCTTGGTGACGGGGACATCGGGGAAGATGCGTATCCACACGCGACCAATACGTTTCATATGCCGGGTCATGGCACGGCGCGCCGCCTCAATCTGCCGGGCAGTGACCCGTGAAGGTGCCTGCGCCTTCAGACCGTAGGATCCGAAATTCAGGCTCGACCCGCCTTTGGCGACGCCCTTGATGCGACCCTTGTGCATCTTGCGAAACTTTGTGCGCTTCGGTTGAAGCATCTTCTATATCCTCTTACTCGTCTCTTAGTTGGGACGCTTGGACGCCTGATCGTCACGGCGCATCCGTCCGCCTTCTTGCGATTCCATGGACCGGCGTTCCTGGGCCATTGGATCATGCTCCATGATCTCGCCTTTGAAGACCCAGACCTTGATGCCGATAATACCGTATGCGGTGCGTCCAAGCGCCGTGCCATAATCGATGTCGGCGCGCAGCGTGTGCAGCGGCACACGGCCCTCGCGATACCATTCCATACGAGCGATTTCCGCACCGCCCAAACGACCTGCACAATTGATGCGAATTCCCAGTGCGCCAAGACGCATGGCCGACTGAACAGCACGCTTCATCGCGCGGCGAAACGCAACACGCCGCTCAAGCTGCTGGGCAATACCTTCGGCAACCAGCGTTGCATCAATTTCCGGCTTGCGAACTTCGACGATGTTCAGCTGCACCTCGGACTCCGTCATTGACGAGAGCTCGCTCCGCAACTTCTCGATGTCGCTACCCTTTTTGCCGATCAATATGCCCGGGCGCGCGGTGTGTACGGTGATGCGGCATTTCTTGTGCGGCCGCTCAATGACGACCTTCGAAATCCCCGCTTGGCTGCGCATGTTCATCACGCGGTCACGAATCCTGATGTCTTCGTGGAGCAGCTTCCCATACTCGCCCTTGTCCGCGTACCAACGCGAATCCCAGGTCCGGTTGATACCGAGCCTCAGGCCGATCGGATTTACTTTTTGACCCATTAAGCGGCCTCCTCGACCTGCCTGACCACAACGGTCAGTTGAGAAAACGGTTTGATAATCCGGCCAACACGGCCACGTGCACGCGGTTTCCAGCGTTTCATCACAAGGTTTTTTCCCACATAGGCTTGGGTCACGACCAGGGCGTCCACGTCCAGATCATGATTGTTCTCCGCATTGGCGATTGCCGACTGAAGCGTCTTCTTGACTTCTGCGGCAATTCGCTTGCGCGAAAAGGTGAGCTCGGCCAGAGCCTTGTCGACCTTTTTGCCGCGAATGAGTTGCGCCAGGAGATTGAGTTTCTGCGGTGAAACACGCAGCAGGCGTGTAACCGCTTTTGCCTCATTCTCGGGCAATACGCGTTCTCTTTTGGCCTTACCCATTTCCCTTAAACCCTTTTCGCACGCCGGTCGGCGGTGTGGCCGTGATAGGTCCGAGTCGGTGCGAATTCACCGAATTTGTGGCCCACCATGTCCTCGGTCACCAGAACGGGAACATGCTTTTGTCCGTTGTGAACACCAAAGGTGATGCCGACGAATTGCGGCAGTATGGTCGAACGCCGGCTCCAGATCTTGATGACCGCATTGGAGCCGCTTGCGCGGGCAGTTTCTGCCTTCTTGAGCAGATACCCGTCGACAAACGGGCCTTTCCAGACTGAACGTGACACCCAGCTTGCTCCTATCTCTTCTTCCGCAGATGACGGCTGCGGACAATATGTTTGTCGGTACGACGGTTGGACCGGGTGCGCTTACCCTTGGTGGGCTTGCCCCATGGAGTCACTGGGTGGCGTCCACCCGACGAGCGTCCCTCGCCGCCGCCATGTGGATGATCAACCGGGTTCATTGCCACGCCGCGCACAGAGGGGCGTTTGCCCATCCAGCGTTTGCGCCCGGCCTTGCCCAGCTTAATATTGGCATTGTCAGGATTGGAAACCGCCCCCACCGTTGCCATGCATTCCGCGCGCACCATGCGCGTCTCGCCTGAATTGAGCCGCAGGATTGCATATCCTGAATCGCGGCCAACAAGCTGTACGTATGTCCCGGCCGCCCGGGCAATCTGGCCGCCCTTGCCGCGCTTCATCTCGACATTGTGCACGATGGTGCCAATCGGCGTGTTGGCAAGCGGCATGGCGTTGCCTGGCTTCACATCAACTTGCTCACCGGAAATGACCTGGTCGCCCACAGCAACGCGTTGGGGTGCCAGAATGTAGCTTTGCTCACCATCATCATATTTCAGCAGCGCAATAAAGGCAGATCGGTTCGGGTCATATTCAATCCGCTCGATCGTTGCCGACACATCTGCCTTGATGCGCTTGAAATCAACCACGCGGTAAAGACGTTTATGTCCACCGCCCCTGCGACGAGCCGTGATCCGGCCAGCGTTGTTGCGCCCGCCCT
Source organism: Hyphomicrobiales bacterium (assembly GCA_021775525.1). GTDB lineage: Bacteria > Pseudomonadota > Alphaproteobacteria > Rhizobiales > Methyloligellaceae > UBA2767. The sequence continues at coordinate 2,450 of JAJFHQ010000048.1, read as the reverse complement.
TACTAATCAGGCCCTCGGTCAGTCCCTTGACTGGCCGGCCTTTCCAAAGATGAGAGCGATCAACCAGCACGAGACTGCGCTGGCCTGGTGTCATCGGTTTGTATTTTTTCAATGCCATCTTATTCGTCTCGCCTATAGACCCGTCGTGATGTCAATGCTCTGGCCATCTTCAAGCGTGACGATGGCTTTCTTGACATCAGAACGCTTGCCCAACATTCCCTTGAACCGTTTGATTTTGCCCTTGCGGTTCAGCGTATTCACAGCCTTGACCTTGACGCCGAACAACTGCTCGACCGCAGCCTGAATTTGCGGTTTGGTGGCGTTGCGGCGCACGTTGAAAATCACCTGGTTATGCTCAGAAACCAGGGTCGATTTCTCGGTGATGGACGGGCTTACAATCACATCATATGCGTCTACGAGGTTCATTTGAATCGTGCCTCCAGCGCTTCAACTGCTGCCTTGGTCAACACCAGCTTGTCGCGACGCAGGATGTCGTAGACATTGATGCCCTGAACAGACAGCACGTCGATGCCAACAATATTGCGCGCTGCAAGTGAGAAGTTTTTCTCAAGTTCGATGCCATCGATAATTAGGGCCGAGTCCAGCCCCAGCTTGGAAAGTTTCTTCCTTAGCGCACCGGTTTTGGCATCTTTCAACGCGGCATTGTCCAGCACAACAAGTTCGTTTGCTTTCGCCTTGGCGGAGAGCGCATGGCGCAGGGCAAGGGCCCTCACTTTTTTCGGAAGTGAAATCGAATGATCCCGGGGTTTGGGCCCGAACGCCTTGCCGCCACCACGGAATAAATTGGCTTTGCGCGTTGAGTGGCGCGCCCGGCCCGACCCTTTCTGGTTCATGATCTTGGCCGTGCTACCGGTGATCTGCGAACGATCCTTCACCGATACGGTGCCGGCGCGTTTCTTGGCGAGCTGATAGCGCACCATGCGATGCAGAATATCCGCGCGCGGCTCAAGACCGAATACGTCTTCGGACAGATCGACCGTGCCGGCCTTCTTGGCCTCCAATGTCGTTACATCGGCCTTCATTTGTCCTGACCTTCTTCAGTATCGGATGCATCTTTAGCGCCAGCTTCATCAGCCTTGTTGTCGGCTTCGGGAGCTTTTGTCCCTTCAGCAGGAGTTTCGGCAACATCCTCAGCTGCCGTTTGTTCCACCTCTGGAACCTCTGCTTCTGTATCATCAGCATCTGCCTTGGGCTTTGCCCCGCCATTGCTGCCGCCACGGAAGGAACCCGGTATAGGAACATCGTCCGGTAATGTTTTCTTGACCGCATCACGCAGCAAGACCCAGCCGCCCTTGGAACCCGGCACCGCACCACGAACCATGATGAGGCCACGCTCCACGTCGGTTTTGACGACGCGAAGATTAAGCGTCGTAATCTGCTTGTTGCCCATCTGACCGGCCATTTTCTTGCCCTTGAACACCTTGCCGGGGTCCTGACACTGGCCCGTGGAGCCGTGGCTACGGTGTGAGATGGATACACCATGACTGGCTCGTAAACCGCCAAATCCATGGCGCTTCATGGCGCCGGCAAAACCCTTGCCGACGCTGGTGCCGCTGGCATCAACATACTGACCCTCGATAAAGTGGTCAGCTGTAATTTCAGCGCCGATATCGATCAGGTTGTCCGGGCTGACCCGGAACTCAGCGACGCGGCTTTTGGGCTCTACCTTGGCAACAGCAAAATGCCCGCGTTGCGCGCGGCTCACATTTTTTACCTTCGCCATACCCGAACCGAGTTGAACAGCTGTATAGCCATTTTTCTCCTCGGTCCTCTGGGCAAGAACCTGGCAATTGTTCAGATCGAGCACGGTCACAGGAATATGCTCGCCTGTCTCAGTGAACAGACGGGTCATTCCAACTTTGCGTGCAATCACGCCTGAGCGCATCGCTTCATTCCTCAACTACGCCGGTAAAGCCGGTCGTTAGAGTTTGATTTCAACATCAACACCGGCGGCAAGGTCGAGCTTCATCAGCGCGTCCACCGTTTGCGGCGTCGGATCAACAATATCGAGCAACCTCTTATGCGTGCGCATTTCGAACTGCTCGCGACTCTTCTTATTGACATGCGGCGACCGGTTGACCGTGTATTTCTCGATCCGCGTGGGCAGCGGAATTGGTCCGCGTACCTCCGCGCCCGTGCGCTTCGCGGTGTTCACGATCTCTTTTGCCGAGACATCGAGAACCCGGTGGTCGAAGGCTTTGAGCCGTATCCGGATATTCTGGCTTTGCATGTCTATCACCTTGAAAAAAACCGGCTGCCAATGAAGGCACCCGGTTTTATCTGATCTATCTACTCGATAATTGCTGCGACGACGCCTGCACCCACGGTACGGCCGCCCTCGCGGATCGCGAAGCGGAGGCTCTCCTCCATGGCGATCGGCACAATCAGCTCAACCTCAACCGTCACATTGTCTCCCGGCATCACCATCT